>NZ_JACHBR010000003.1:0-300000 GCF_014200435.1 Sphaerisporangium krabiense
TCGCCCTGCAGGTAGGGGCGGGTCTCGGTGCAGACGAACTCCAGCCGCTTGCCCGACTCCTGGGCCGCCTGGACGGCTCCGACCAGGTAGGCGTCACCCCAGCAGTGGGTCAGCACCCGCGCGCCGTCCGGCAGCAGCGCGGCGGCGTGCCGGCCGAGCGCCCGGGCGCCCGCCCGGTAGGCGGCGTCGTGGCCGGCCGCCGCCTTGGCGACCGCGGGCGCCAGCTCCTCGCCGGGCGCCCCGGCGAGCGGGCCGTCCACGGTGGCCGCCAGGATCGCGCGGACCGCGTCGCGGATGTGGTTGTTGGTCGGGCGGGTGGCGATGAGCCGGCGCCCGGCGGCGCGCAGCCGCTCCTCGGCGGCCTCGGGGCCGGACCCGGCGATCTCGCGGGCGGCCAGCGTCATGCCGGCGGTGGTGGCGAACAGCGGGCCCGAGCTCTGGGTGACCATGCGCTCGATGGCCACGGCGACGTCCTCCAGGGACGCGCAGTGCACCCACCGGCGCTCGAACGGGTAGACGCGGCGGTCCAGGATGTCCACGCCGTCGCCGGTGATCCGTACAGAGTCCGCCAGTATCGGCGTGCTGACGCCCACCCGGCCACCCCCTCCGTGTCGGCCGCGCCCTTGCGGGCGGCGGCGCCGGTGCCGGGGCCCGTCGTCCCCGGCGCGCCACAAGAATCATCGCAAACGCGGACGGGAAGGCCATGGGGCGGCGAACCTCCGCGCGTGCTTCCGGATGTGCGCGGGGCCGGAGGCGCGGACGGCGGCCCCGCGGAGCGCGGGGCGGGACGTCTCGGCCACGACCGGGCCGCGTTCCATGCCGCGCCGCCAGGGGAGTGGTCACGCACGGGATTGTGCCCGTCACGTTGCGGGCGGAAGGCCCCGAGGGGGCGCGGTTTGTGAGAGTGTTCTGATACGGCGGGTATGCGGCGGGTAACGGAGCCCACCACGGACCCTGCCAAAATGTAGAGCCATTGCCTAGTTTTCCTACCAAATTCATATGGTTTGTGGGAGACTGGCCGCGTGGAGGAGGCGACATGAGCCAGGAGCGGATCCACCATCCATCGTGGCCGCGCGCCGAGACCCCGCTCACCACGGCGATCATGGCAGGCCGCTGGATCCGCTCGGCCGCCGTCGACGACGAACGCGGCCGGCACTGGGTCGCCAACCCCGACCCCCGCCGCCAGTCCGCGCGCTCCGGCCAGCCCGCCTCCCTGTACGCGGGCGTGGCCGGCATCGTGCTGTTCTTCCTGGAGCTCGCCGCGGCCACCGGGCACGAGGCCTACCTCGACGACGCCAGGCGCGGCGCCCGCTACCTCGCGGCCACCTGGCAGGACGAGCCCGACCTCACCCTCTACCACGGCCTCACCGGCATGGTCTTCGCGCTCGCCGAGGCCGGATGGGCCACCGGCGACGAGAGCCTGTCCGCCGCCGCCAGGTCCGCCGCCGACCGCGTCGTCCGCAGCCTGCGCAGGACCGGCGACGGCGTCGGCTGGACCGGCGACCCCGCCCAGCGCGGCGACGGCGGCATCATCCTCGGCCTGCTGCACGCCGCCGGCATCCTCGGCGTCTCGGAGTACGAGCAGGTCGCGGTCGAGGCCGGCGCGAGCGTCGCCGGGCGCGTCGTCCCCGGGCACAAGTTCGGCGAGGACGGCTGCCCCGACCTCCCCGTGGACGCCGTCACCCCCGGCTTCCTGTCCGGCACGGCGGGCACGGCCTTCCTGCTCGCCCGCCTGTACGGTGTGACCGGCGACAAGCAGTTCCTGGAGGCCGCCCGCCGCGGCGCCGACTTCGTCCGCACCGTCAGCGTCGTCACCGACCGGCACGTCCTGGTGCCGCACCACGTCCCGCAGGGCCGCGGCCTGCACTACCTCGGCCTGTGCTCCGGCTCGGCCGGGGTCGCCCGGCTGTTCTACGAGCTGCACCGCGTCACCGGCGACCCGGGCGACCGGGACTGGGTGGACCGCCTCGCCGCCGGCATCGTCTGCAGCGGCGTGCCCCGACGCCAGACCGCCGGCTTCTGGAACGTCGCCTGCCAGTGCTGCGGCGCGGCCGGCCTGCTGGAGCTGTTCGTCGGCCTGTGGGCCGCCACCGGCGAGACCGGCCACCTGGACTTCGCCCGCACGCTCGCCGAGAACCTGATCGGCCGCGCCACGGGCCACGACCAGGCGGGCTACCGCTGGTACCAGGCCTACCGGCGGCTGCGCCCCTGGGAGGTCACCGCCGACACCGGGTACATGATCGGCGCGGCGGGCATCGGCGCGGCCCTGCTCCACCTGGACGCCGCCGGCCGTGCCACCGAGCCGCGCCGCATGATCCTGCTCCCGGACAACCCCTTCCCCGCCATCCCCCTCCCCGCCTCGACCCTCCGCCGCACCTCCTGAGACCGGCGCGGGGAAAGGCGGGCGCGGAAGGGGACGGCTCCGCCTCCACGGGGAGGCGTGCCGGGAACCCGGGTGGTCAGTC
The DNA here is from genome assembly GCF_014200435.1 of Sphaerisporangium krabiense. Classification (NCBI taxonomy): domain Bacteria; kingdom Bacillati; phylum Actinomycetota; class Actinomycetes; order Streptosporangiales; family Streptosporangiaceae; genus Sphaerisporangium; species Sphaerisporangium krabiense. The sequence continues at coordinate 2,466 of NZ_JACHBR010000003.1, forward strand.
CGAGCCGGTGGCGTCGGGGTCGCTCACGCGGTGGGTGAGCGTTCGCACGGCCTCGGTCAGCGAGGCCACCTGCATCTCAAGGGACTGGACCCGGGCCTCCAGGTCCAGAGGGGACGGGGGCTGATACGCGGCGATCTGCCTCGGCATCGGCGATCGCTCCTTCCGTGATCCGTGCGCGGGCGTGGGGGTGCGCGGGCGTCGGTCCGACGCGGTCCCGATCCCTTACCTCTGCCCCGGAAGCGGCCCGGCAAGCGCGATCGCCGCCATCAACCTGAGGGCGACTCCGCGGGCGTCCGGCCGGCGGGTCAGGGCGGGGCCGGGTAGGCGATGGTCTCGCTCGCCGGGACGGTGGCCCACATCTGTTCGCCGAGGGCCGGCGCCAGCGCGGCGAGGACGCCGGGCGTCAGCTCCGCGACGGCCGCGAGCGGGCCGTCCAGGCGGACGCGGGCACGCTCGCCGTGCCGTTCGACCGCCTCGACGCCGCCGCGCCAGAGGTTCCCCGGGGCGCCGTCCGGCCGGGCCCGGGACAGGGCGACCGCCGCGGGCGGGAACGCGACGAACACCGGGCCCCGCAGCGCCTCGCGGACGGTGAACGTCGGCCCGGCGGCGCCGCCCACCGCGACCGAGCGCCCGGCGGCGTGGCCCCGGCACAGGTTGAGCCCGGCCAGGCGCGCGGCGTGGTGGGTGCCCGGGCGGCGGGCCACCTCGGCGGGGGTCCCTTCCTGCGCCAGGGCGCCGTCCTCGATGACCAGCAGCCGGTCCGCCGCCGCGAGGGCGTCCAGCGGGTCGCCGGTCGCCATCAGGCAGGCGCCGGGGAAGTCCGGCAGATGGCGGTGCAGCAGGGCCCGTACGACATCCGCCTCGGTGGCGTCCAGCCCGGCGAGCGGCTCGTCCAGCAGGAGCAGCCGGGGCCGGACGGCCAGCGCGCGGGCCAGAGCCACCGCCCGCGCCTGCCCGGGGGACAGCTCGCGCGGCAAGGACCGGGCGTGACCGGCGAGGTCCATCCGGTCCAGCCAGGCCGCGGCGGCGCGGCGCGCCTGCTCTTTGTAGTCCCCGTGGCAGCGCGGCCCGAAGGCGATGTTGTCCAGGGCCGTCAGGCGCGGGAACAGCAGGGGGTCGCGCCCGGCCATGGCCACGGACCTGCGCCCCGGCGGCCTCGTGTGGACGGCGGCCCCGTTCACCAGGACGTACCCGCCGCTCGCGGGGGTGAGCCCCGCGAGCACCCGCAGCGCCGTCGTCTTGCCCGCCCCCTCGGGACCGACCAGGCCCACCACCTCCCCGAAAGCGAGGACCACCTTGAGATCCAGCCGCGACGCCGGCCGCTCACCCACCAGACGGGCCTCGATCACGTCATCCACCCCACCCTGACCAGGCGCCCCTCGATCACGCGGCCTTCCCTTTCCCGGCCGGGTGCGCCTCCGTCGCGCCGCCCCACCTCGCCCGCCAGGTGCTCCCCGGTCGAGAACCTCCACCGTCGCGGGGGCACGCTCCGGGGACGTTCGCGGGTCGCCGGCGTGGGGAGCCGGGTCACGGGGTGGTCGTCCAGTGGGGGCGGAGGTAGGCGAGGGTGGCCGCGGACGCGGCGAGGAGGGTCAGGCTGAGGGTCAGGGCCGCGGGCGGGTCGGCGTGCAGGACGCGCGCGACCTCCGGCGGCATCACCCGCACCCCCCACAGCGCGTTGCCCTCCAGGGCCGCCGCCGCGCCGTACTCGCCGAGGGCCCGCGCCCAGCACAGGACGGCGCCCACGGCGATGCCCGGAGCCGCCGCGGGCAGCGTCACCCGCCGGAACACCGTCCAGCGGGACCCGCCGAGCGTGGCCGCCGCCTCCTCCAGCCCGGGATCGGCGGCCCTGAGCGCGCGTTCCACGCCCGCGACCAGGAACGGCAGCCCGGTGAACGCGGCCGCCCCCACCAGTGCCCCCGTCCCGGGACCCGTGGCCTGCGGCCCCCCGAGGTCGCCCGTGCCGTTCACGCCCCCCATGGCGAGCGGCACGGCCACCACGGCGACGGCGGGCGGGAGGACGATCGGCACGGTGACCAGGGCGCGCAGGGCCCGCTCGCCCCGCACGGCGGCGCGGGCGAGCGCCCACCCCAGCGGGACGCCGAGCGGCAGGCACACCAGCGTGGCCAGCAGCGCGGTGACCAGCGCCGACCGCAGGGCGGTGAGCACGCCGGGCCCGGCCAGCGACGGCCACGGGGCCTGGGAGAGCAGCGCGGCGAGCGGCAGCGCGAGGAACGTCAGCGCCAGCGCCGCGGGCAGCAGCGGCACGGCCGGTCCGCCCGCGCGCCTCCCGGCGGCCCGGCCGGCGGGCCGCCGCCGCCTGCCCCGCAGGACCGCCATCGCGGCGAAGGTGCTCGATGCCTTCATGACGGCTTTCCTCCCCGCCATCCGGTTCGGCCACGCCGATCCGGTTCACACCAACGCACCGGCGCCGGGCGGCGCATACTGTACCGGTCGGCCGGTATAGTTTCCGGTATGCCACGACCCAGTTCGAAGGAGCGACTGCTCGACGCCGCGGCCGAGGTCCTGCTGAGCGAGGGGGCCGAGGCCCTGACCTTGGAAGCGGTGGCCCGGCAGGCCGGGGTGTCCAAAGGGGGCCTGTTCTACCACTTCCCCACCAAGCAGGCACTGGTCGCCGCCATGGTCGACCGCCTGACCACGGCCTTCGACCGGGCGCTGGCCGAGACGGGCGCCGAGCCCGGCGACTTCCTGCGCGCCTACCTGGACGCGACGATCCCGGAACGCCACACCGCGGCCACGGCTCCCGCCGACCGGGTCGCCGTCGCGCTGCTGGCCGCGGTGCTCGTGGACCCGGCGGGGCTCGCGCCGCTGCGAGAGAGGTTCGCCGCCTGGCAGGCCAGGCTGACCGACGACGGCATCGACCCGGCCGCGGCGACGGCGATACGGCTGGCCATCGACGGCTGGTGGGCGGTCAGGCTCCTCGGACTCGGCGAACCGGACGCGGCGCTGCACGAGCGGACCAGGAGCTACCTGCGGGAGGCGATCGGCCGTGCTGCGCGTCACTAAGGCGTTGATGCTGCTCACGGATCTGGCGTTCGTCGCCTACTTCACCGTCACGGGGTTGCGGCTGATCCCGCCCGCGTGGGCCTTCGCCGACTACACCGACCCGCTGATGACCGACTGGAACTGGTCGTTCCTCTGGATCGACCTGCTCGCCGGCGCCACCGGTCTTGGCAGCCTGTGCCTCCTGCGCCGTGGCTCCCCGTCAGGGCCGGGACTGATGCTGGTCTCGCTCGTGCTGACCATGGCGTCCGGCCTGATGGCGATCGCGTTCTGGACGCTGCGCGGCGACTTCTCACCGGCCTGGTGGCTGCCGAACCTCTACCTCATGCTCTTCCCGGTCCCCGCCATTGTCCGCCTCACGCGGTCACGACCGGGCGTCACCATTTCATAGGGCGCGCCCGCTGAAGTGGGGCAATGCGCAAGGAAGTTTACTTTCGCGGCATTCGTGTAGAGAGGGGGCGACTCGAAAGGAGCCGTCATGAACTCCGTGGCCTCAGCGGGGAACCAGGCGCGGGGAACCGCGCGGCAGGTGACGAACAGCCGGACGTTCGACCGGCTCGCACGTTTCGGACTGGCCTGCCGGGGCGCCCTGTACGCGCTGATCGGCATCTTGGCCTTGCAGATCGCCTTCGGCGGCGGGGGGAAGGAGGCGGACAAGACCGGCGCCGTGCGCACCGTGGCCGAGCAGCCGTTCGGCACCGCCCTGCTGTGGCTGATGGCCGTCGGGTTCGTCGCGCTCGCCCTCTGGCAGCTCTCGGAGGCCGTGCTCGGCACCGGCCTCGACGCCAAGCACCGGGCCGAGGCCGCGGGACGTACCGTGGTGTACGCCCTGGTGGTCGGCACCGTCCTGAGCTTCCTGCTGCGCGGCACCACCGGCAGCTCCACCGACGAGCAGTCCAAGGACCTCACGGCGACCGTCATGGAGTGGCCGGGCGGTCAGCTCATCGTCGGGGCGATCGGCCTCGGCATCATGGCACTCGGCGCCTACTGGATCTACCAGGGCGTCAAGAAGACCTTCCTGAAGAACCTGCGCACCGGCGAGATGTCCCCGCGGGCGCGCAACGTCGTCGAGAAGCTCGGCATGGTCGGCTACTGCGCCCGCGGCGTGATCGCCCTCGCCGCCGGCGTCTTCTTCATCCGCGCGGCGATCGTCTACGACCCCGACGAGGCCAAGGGCATCGACGCCACGCTGCGGTCGTTCGCCGACACGCCGCTCGGCCCCTGGCTGCTGGCCGTGGTGGCCATCGGCGTGGTGGTGTTCGCCGCCTACTGCTTCTGCGAGGCCCGCTGGCGCCACACCTGACCCGGACCCGGCCGGGCCCAGCAGGGCCCGGCCGCCGTATCACGCCGAGCGGCCCGCGAGGAACGTCATCCTCGCGGGCCGCTCGCCGTCATGGGGACGCCCGGCCGCCGCGCGCGGCCGGGCGTCGCGCGGGTCAGACGTTGCGCCGGTACTGGCCGCCCGCCTCGAACAGGGCGTCGGTGATCTGGCCGAGGGAGCAGACGCGGGCCGCGTCCATCAGGGCGCCGAAGGCGTTCTCGCGGGACATCGCCACCTCCCTGAGCCGCCGCAGCGCCTCGGGCGCGTCGGAGGCGTGCCGCTCCTGGAAGTCCCGCACCCGGGTGAGCTGCCCGCGCTTCTCCTCCTCCGTGCCCCGGGCCAGCTCCAGCGAGCCGTGCTCGGTGGCGCCCGCCGGGTTGCGGAAGACGTTCACGCCGACGATCGGGAGCGACCCGTCGTGCTTGCGGGTCTCGTACAGCAGCGACTCGTCCTGGATGCGGCCGCGCTGGTAGCCGGTCTCCATGGCGCCGAGCACGCCGCCCCGGTCGGAGATGCGCTCGAACTCCGCGAGCACCGCCTCCTCCACCAGGTCGGTGAGGTCGTCGATGACGAACGACCCCTGCAGCGGGTTCTCGTTGTAGGCGAGGCCCCACTCCCTGTTGATGATCATCTGGATGGCCATGGCACGGCGCACCGACTCCGGGCTCGGCGTGGTGACCGCCTCGTCGAAGGCGTTGGTGTGCAGGCTGTTGCAGTTGTCGTAGACGGCGATCAGCGCCTGCAGCGTCGTGCGGATGTCGTTGAAGTTCATCTCCTGGGCGTGCAGCGACCGCCCGGAGGTCTGGATGTGGTACTTCAGCTTCTGCGCCCGCTCGCCCGCGCCGTACCGGTCGCGCATGGCGACGGCCCAGATGCGCCGGGCCACCCGGCCGAGCACGCTGTACTCGGGGTCCATGCCGTTGGAGAAGAAGAACGACAGGTTGGGCGCGAAGTCGTCGATCGCCATGCCCCGCGCCAGGTACGCCTCGACGTAGGTGAAACCGTTGGCCAGCGTGAACGCGAGCTGCGTGATGGGGTTGGCCCCGGCCTCGGCGATGTGGTAGCCGGAGATGGACACCGAGTAGAAGTTGCGCACCCCGTTCTGGATGAACCACTCCTGCACGTCGGCCATCATGCGCAGGCTGAAGTCGGTCGAGAAGATGCAGGTGTTCTGGCCCTGGTCCTCCTTGAGGATGTCGGCCTGGACGGTGCCGCGCACGGTCGCCAGCGTGCGGGCGCGCGTCTCGGCCTCCTCCTGCGCGGTGGGCTCGCGGCCGTTGTCGGCGCGGAAGCGGTCCAGGGCCTGGTCGATCGCGGTGTGCAGGAAGTAGGCGAGGATCGTCGGCGCGGGGCCGTTGATGGTCATCGACACCGAGGTGCTCGGCGCGGTGAGGTCGAAGCCGTCGTAGAGCGCCTTCATGTCCTCCAGCGTGGCGATCGACACGCCCGAGGTGCCGACCTTGCCGTACACGTCGGGCCGTTCGGCGGGGTCGTTGCCGTAGAGGGTGACCGAGTCGAAGGCGGTGGACAGGCGGACGGCGGGCTGGCCCTCCGACAGCAGCTTGAAGCGCCGGTTGGTGCGGAACGGGTCGCCCTCGCCGGCGAACATGCGGGTCGGGTCCTCGTCGGCGCGCTTGAAGGGGAACACCCCGGCGGTGAAGGGGAACCGGCCGGGCAGGTTCTCCGCGCGCAGGAACCGCAGCAGGTCGCCGTGGTCGGAGAACCGGGGCAGCGCGACACGGGGGACGCGGTTGCCTGACAGCGAGGTGCGCCACAGCGGCGTGCGCAGCTCCTTGCCCCGCACGGTCACCACCAGCTCGTCGGCCGCGTACTCCTCGGCGGTCTTCGGCCACGCGTCGAGCAGCTCCCGCGCGTCGGCGGGCAGGTCGCCGTCGGCGCGCTCGCGCAGCGCGTCCACCGCGGCGGTGTCGGCGCCCTCGGCCGCGAGCAGCGCGCCGGTCTCGGCCAGCCGCTGCCGGCGGCGCGCCGTCTCGGCGAGTTCCGCGGTGCGCCCGTGGTAGCCGCGGACGGTGTCGGCGATCTCGGCCAGGTAGCGCACCCGGGCGGGCGGCACGATCGCGGCGCCGATGCTGGAGGTGGTGACATCGGTGGCCGGCAGCAGGCCCGGCCCGTCGGCCAGGCCCTTGTCCCGCAGCAGCCCGCGCAGCGCGTGGTAGAGGGCGGTGACGCCGTCGTCGTTGAAGCGGGAGGCGACGGTGCCGTAGACGGGCATCCGGTCGGGGGCGGTGCCGAACGCCTCGCGGTTGCGCACGAGCTGGCGCCGCACGTCGCGCAGCGCGTCCTCGGCGCCGCGCCGGTCGAACTTGTTGATGGCCACGACGTCGGCGAAGTCCAGCATGTCGATCTTCTCGAGCTGGGAGCTCGCCCCGAACTCGGGCGTCATGACGTACAGGGAGACGTCGCTGAAGGGGACGATCGCGGCGTCGCCCTGCCCGATGCCGGGAGTCTCGACGATCACCAGGTCGTTGCCGGCGGCCCGGCACACGGTGATCACGTCGGCGAGGTGCTCGGGCAGCTCGTGGGAGCCGCGCGTGGCCAGCGAGCGGAAGAACACCTGGCCGCCGCCGAGGCTGTTCATGCGGATCCGGTCGCCGAGCAGCGCGCCGCCGCCCCTGCGCCGGGTCGGGTCCACGGCGATGACCGCGACCCTGACCTTGTCCTCGTAGTCGACGCGCAGCCTGCGGATCAGCTCGTCGGTGAGCGAGGACTTGCCCGAGCCGCCCGTGCCGGTGATGCCGAGCACGGGCACGTGGCGGGCGTCCGCCGCCGCCCGCAGCGCCTCCAGGTACGCGGCGTCCGCCCGCCCGGCCTCGACGAAGGTGACGGCCCTGGCCACGGCCCGCTGGTCGCCGGTCTGGACGGCCGGGGGCTCGGCGCCCTCGGTCAGGTCGACGTCGCACGCCTCGATGATCGTGTTGATCATCCCGGCCAGGCCCAGCCGGTGGCCGTCCTCGGGGGAGAAGATCTTGGCGACGCCGTGCCGCTCCAGCCCGGCGATCTCGTCGGGGACGATCACGCCGCCGCCCCCGCCGTACACCTTGACGTGCCCGGCGCCGCGCTCGCGCAGCAGGTCGACCAGGTAGGTGAAGTACTCGACGTGACCGCCCTGGTAGGAGCTGACCGCCACGGCCTGGGCGTCCTCCTGGATCGCGGCCGTGACGACCTCGTCCACCGAGCGGTCGTGGCCGAGGTGGATGACCTCGGCGCCCTGGGACTGCAGGATGCGCCGCATGATGTTGATCGCGGCGTCGTGCCCGTCGAACAGGGCGGCCGCGGTGACCACCCGCACGGGGTTTGCAGGTACGTGCACCGGCGCTCCTCAGTAAGTTACTTGGACGTCCTAGTAAATTGTAGGACGTCCAAGTATCAACCTGTAGCCCGGATGGCCTTCCGTCGCCGCCCCGCCGCCCGCCGTCCATTCCGCGGCCACCGCGGGACGCGCCCGGCCGGCGTGGGCTCCGGCGTCGTGCACCTGCGGCGCTCCGGCCGTGCACCCCTCTTCCGGGTGGTGCCGAAAGTCTGGAGCGCGCCGACTTAAGTCGCCTGATGCGCAGGGGCGGGCGCCGCGCCGGGCCGCGCGGGTTAGATTCTGCGCATGTCCCCCTCGGAGGCCGCACGGCAGGACGGCGCCCCGCGCCACCGCTGGCTGCTGCCCGGCTCCGTCGCCGAGGCCTGGGAACCCGAGGCCGGCGCCGGCGGGCGGCGCGTCCGCCGCACCACGCGCGACTGGATCGTCGACGTGGCCGCGTTCCTGCTGGCCATCGCCGCCGCCATCGTCACCGTGGCGATGCGCGTCGAGACCTCGCCCGCGCTGCCGGAGGAACTGCTGGCCCTGGACCAGCTCACCGGCGCCCTCGGCTGCGCGGCGCTGTGGCTGCGCCGCAGGTGGCCGGTCGGCCTGGCCGTGGCCCTGACGCTGGCCGGGACCTACTCGGAGTTCGTCGCGGGCGCGATGATCGTGGCGCTGTTCACCGTCGCGGTGCACCGCCCGCTGCGCGTCGTCGCCGGCATCGGCGTGCTGTCGGTGGTGACGACCTTCGGATACGCCGTCCTGCGCCCCGAGCCGGACATGCCGGGCTTCGTCGTCGTGGCCTTCGGCGTCACCGTCGCCGCGGCCGCCGTCGGCTGGGGCATGTTCGTCCGCGCCCAGCGCCGGCTCATGCTGTCGCTGCGCGAACGGGTGGACCGGGCCGAGACCGAGGCGCGCCTGCGCGCCGAACAGGGACGGCTGCGCGCCGAGCAGGCCCAGCGCGAGGCGCGCGAGCAGATCGCCCGCGAGATGCACGACATGCTCGGCCACCGGCTCTCGCTGCTCAGCGTGCACGCCGGGGCGCTGGAGTTCAACCCGGAGGCCCCGCGCGAGCAGGTCGCCCGGGCGGCGGCCGTGATCCGCGAGAGCGCCCATCAGGCCCTGCAGGAGCTGCGCGAGGTCATCGGCGTGCTGCGCGCCCCCACCGGCGCTCTCACCGGAACCTCCGGCGCCGCGGACCCGGACCGTCCGCAGCCCACGCTGGCCGGGCTGCCCCGGCTCATCGAGGAGTCCCGCCAGGCCGGCATGCGGGTCACGCTCCTGGACGAGGTCGGCGACCCGCGCGCCGCGCCCGCCGCCGTGGGCCGCACCGCCTACCGCGTCGCCCAGGAGGGCCTGACCAACGCCCGCAAGCACGCCCCCGGCGCGGACGTCCTCGTCCGCGTGTCGGGCGGCCCCGGCGACGGGCTCACCGTCGAGCTGCGCAACCCCCTGCCCGCGCGCGGTGGCGCGGGGACCGGCATTCCCGGCGCCGGGCGCGGCCTCATCGGGCTGGCCGAGCGCGCCACGCTGGCCGGAGGCCGCCTGGCGAGCGGCCCGCTCGCCTCCGGAGAGTTCCGCGTGCTGGCCTGGCTACCCTGGCCGTCATGAACCCCCCGATCCGTGTCATGATCGTCGATGATGACCCGCTGGTGCGGGCGGGACTGTCGCTGATGCTCGGCGGCGCCCCCGACCTCGAGATCGTCGCCGAGGCGGGCGACGGCGCCGCGGTCGTCTCCCTCGCCGACCGGCACGCCCCCGACGTCGTGCTCATGGACGTCCGGATGCCCGAGATGGACGGGCTGGCCGCGACCGAGGCGCTGCGCGGCCGGGCCCGCGCCCCCGAGGTGATCATCCTGACCACCTTCAACGCCGACGAGTACGTGCTGCGCGCGCTGCGGGCGGGCGCGGCCGGTTTCGTGCTCAAGGACACCCCGCCCGCCGAGATCGTGGCCGCGGTGCGCCGCGTGGCGGCCGGCGACCCGGTGCTGTCCACGGCGGTCACCCGGCGGCTCATCGCGCACGTCGCCGCGAGCGCCCCCGGTCAGCGCCGCACCCGGGCCCTGGCCCTGCTCGCCGAGCTGAACGACCGCGAGCGCGAGGTCGCCGCGGCCGTCGGGCGTGGCAGGTCCAACGCCGAGATCGCCGCCGAGCTCTACATGAGCGTGCCGACGGTCAAGACGCACGTCTCGCGCATCCTGACCCGGCTCGGCCTCAACAACCGCGTGCAGATCGCCCTGCTGGCCCACGACGCCGGCATGCTCGACCCCTGAGCTAGGCGGCGGCCGCCCCGGCCGGGGCCCGCAGCGCCCGCAGCGCGCCGCCCCAGGCGGCCACCTCGTCCAGCATGGCCGTCACCGCCTGCTCCTGGTGCGGCGCGGGGGAGAGGGCCGTCATGTCGGTGAAGTCGGTGAACAGCGACAGCGACACCTGCGGGCTGACGTCGGCGACCCGCAGGTTGCCCATGATCAGCCGGAGCTGCTCGACGGCCCGCGTCCCGCCCGCGACGCCGTAGCCGACGAACCCGGCGGCCTTGCCGTGCCACTCCTCGTACAGGAAGTCGATCGCGTTCTTCAGCGCGCCCGAGGTCCCGTGGTTGTACTCGGGGGTGACGAAGACGAACGCGTCGAACCCGCGGATCGCCTCGGCCCACCGCGTGGTGTGGGGGAGCGTGCCGGGGGCCACGGCCGGGGGGACCGCCTCGTCGAACAGGGGCAGGCCGAAGCGGGCGATGTCGAGGACCTCGTACTCGGCGTCGCCGCGCCTGACGGCGAGGTCGTGGACCCATTGGGCGACGGCCTCGCTCTTGCGCCCCTGGCGCGTGCTGCCGGTGATGATCGCGATTCTCATGTCGATGCCATGCCTTCGATGGTCGGGGACCCGCGCCGGGTCCGGAATGCTGATGCGTCAGCAAAGTTAGGGGCAAAATGCTGATGCGTCAACATAAGTCGGAATCATTTAAGATCGACCCTGTGACGGAGCCGCGATGGCTGGACGAGACCGAGGCGCGCATGTGGCGCGCGTTCGGCGACATGCGCAGGCGGCTCGACGCCGCCCTGGAGCGGCAGCTCGCCGCCGTAGGCCTGTCCAGCGCCGACTACCAGCTCCTGGTCCCGCTGTCGGAGGCGCCCGGCCGCCGCCTGCGCGCCCGCGAGCTGCGCCGCATCGTCGACTGGGACCGCAGCCGGCTCTCCCACCAGATCCGCCGCATGGAGCAGCGCGGCCTCATCGCCCGCGAGGAGTGCCCGGGCGACGCCCGGGGCACGGTGATCCGGCTGACCGGCGAGGGATCGCGCGCCATCGAGGAGGCGGCCCCGGGTCACGTCGAGGTCGTCAGGCGGCTGTTCGTGGACCAGCTCGGCCCGGAGGAGACGGCGCTGCTCACCCAGCTCTCCTACCGCGTCCTCGGCCGCCTCGCCGAGGAGGACCTGGGCGCGCCCGCGACCAGGTCCGTCTACGTCGCCACCATCGACGCGGGCGACGGCACCGCCTGAGAACCCCGGTCCCACGCGGGTGTCACGGCGGCTCTCGGAGGAAGGCCGCATGACCGAGGGGGCGGCTCGCCGGCCGGACGGGGCCGTTCACCCTGGCGTGAGGCGTGTCACTTCTCTTGGCAACGTGTTGGGTTGTCCATAGGCTTGAAAGCGGACATTGATGATGTAACCCGGCAGTTCTGGTCCTCGCCGTGGGCCGGACCCACCACGGCAGGCCGCGCGCCGGGATCTCCGTTCCTCCCGAACGGCGCCCCCGCCACCCCCTCGTCACCCCACTCACACCACGGAAAGTCGCGTCATGAGCCACGAAAGCGCCGAGCCCGGCGTGTTCGAGATGGACCTCACCCTGCACGAGGCACGCCGCCGCGCCGAGGTGGTCGCCGCCCTCGGCCCGCACTGGGACCCGCCCGCCGTCGCCCGCGCCGAGGAGGAGGCCCTGGACCTGCTGTACTCGGGCCTGGACGAGGGACAGCTCCGGACGTACGAGATGCTGGTCGAGGCCGGAGTGCTCCCGTGTCGCGGGGTGGGCCGTGCTGCCGATTGACCCGCACGCCGACCTCGGCCGCCGCGCCTGGATCGCCTGCCCCCGATGCCGCGACGACCGCGGCTGCGCCGACTGCGGGGCGGGCCGCAACTGCCGCGACCACTGGCGCTACCTGCTGAGCAACACCGGCAGCGTGCTGCACGTGCAGTGCCCGCGCTGCGCGTACCTGTGGGACCACGAGTCGCACTTCGGCGCGGGCGGCAGGCCCGCGTCCCTGGACTGAACGGCCCCGCCTAGGCGCGGGACGCCTCGGCCCGCCGGACGCGCTCCAGCAGCGTGACGGCGTCGCCCGCGCGCGTGACGCCCGGCGTCACCGCCCGCATGATCAGGCCGAACGTGTTGCCGTGCGCGGAGATCAGGCGGCGCTGCAGCTCCGGCCAGCGCTCGCGCCCGGCGGGCTCCCAGCTCGGCACCGCGCAGCGCACGCACGGCCCGGCGTTCTCGCCCGTGACGGCGAGCGTCACCTCCCCGGCCGAGATCGTCGTGCCGGGGCCGAAGGACGCCTCGGCGAAGGCGGGCGCGTCCAGGTCGAGGTGGACGTTCGGGCGGAACCGCTCGATCGCCACCTCGGCCCCCATCTCCGCCTCGAGGGCCCGGCGCGAGGCCTCGAAGGTGACGTGCACCGTCGGCCCGCGGTCCTGCTGGCCCACCAGCGCGCGCAAGGTCAGGGGGATGCCGTACGACTCCGACAGGGCGGCGGGGAGATCGGGATCGTCCCAGGCCCACGCCGCCGTGCCCGAGTACAGGACCGGCGGGCCCGCGGGCTCGGGGGAGCCGTCGCAGGTCGCGGGGTAGGCGGCCTCCCAGGTCAGCATGGCGGGCATCTGGCGGACGGTGAGCCGGTTCCCCTCGCGCTCGGGCCGCGCGTCGAACAGGGCGTAGGCCCGGTCGCCGGCCATGCCGCGCTCGTCCAGCCGCGCGGACTCCACCCGCTCTCCGCGCATGGACTTCACCGGCCAGCGGTAAAGGCCCTTCACGATCCCCCGATACATGCCTCCGATCCTAGGCGACGCCGTGCGCTGGGCCACGGGCCCCGATCTCCCCTCGAAGCGGACTTTATGGAAAGTCCCGGTCAAAGGGGTTCCCATGGGACGCCAAATTCGTTATAACAACCTATCAACGTAACGACGCTCGCGAAGGGGGCGCCGGGCGGGGAGGAGGAGTCTTGAGGATCACCATGAGCAGGGGCCGCCGGGCCGGGGTCGTCGCGCTGGGCGCGGCGCTGGCCCTCGCGGCCGCGGGATGCGGTGGCGGCGCCGACGACGGCGGTTCCGGCGGGGGAGGCGGCGGGTCGCAGAACATCTCGTTCCTCACCCACTGGGGCCCCGAGCAGGTCACGGCGCTGAAGGCCGCCGCCACCGCGTTCCAGAAGAAGAACCCCGGCATCACCGTCACCGTCCGGGCCGTGCCCTTCGCCAACCTGCTCACCACGCTGCGCACGCAGGGCGCCAGCCCGAACGGCCCCACCATGGCCGGCATCTACGACCTGTGGCTGCCCGAGCTGGTGCGCGACGGGCTCGCCGCCCCCGCCCCCGCCGACGCGGCCAAGGACCTGACCGGCGCCTGGCCCGCCAACCTCGTCGAGGGCGTCACCAAGCAGGGGCAGCCGCGCGGCTACCCCAACGAGGTCGACCTGTACGCGCTGAACTACAACAAGAAGCTGTTCGCCGAGGCCGGGATCACCGCGCCGCCCAAGACCTGGGACGAGCTCGCCTCCGCCGCCGCCAAGCTCACCAAGCGCGAGGGCGGCAAGGTCACCCGGCAGGGCTTCGGCGTCATCACGAGCTGGGCCGCCGGCGTGGTCCACCCGTGGCTGTCGCTGGTGAACTCCAACGGCGGCACCCTGGTCGACGGCGCCACGCCCAAGCTGGACGACCCGAAGGTCCAGGCCGCCACCGAGCTGTACGCCAAGCTGGTCAAGGACGGCGTCACCCAGCCGTCCATGAGCAACGCCAACGCCAACACCACCGGCCCCTACCTCGACAACTTCGTCAACGGCAAGACCGGCATGATCATCATGGCCAACTGGTGGCAGAGCGCGCTCAAGGAGGCCATGGGCGACCGCTACTCCGACGTCGGGGTCGCGCCGGTGCCGGTCGGCCCGGACGGCACGGCGTCCGCGCCGGTGTCGTACTCCTGGCTGACCATGGTCAACGGCAAGGCCGACAAGGCCAAGCAGGACGCCGCGTGGAAGTTCCTGACCTTCCTCAACGGCCCGGACAGCGGCAAGAACGGCTCCTCGGCCATGGGCGACATCCTCGTCTCCATGGGCATCCTGCCCAGCCGCACCAGCGACCTGTCCGCCCACAAGGCCGACCTGTCGGACCCGTTCCTCGCCTCCTACGTCGAGCAGCTCCCGAAGGCCAAGCCCTTCCCCGCCGTCCTCGGCGGCGAGGAGATGAGCCAGGCCGTCCAGAAGCACATCGAGAACGTCGTCTTCGGCAAGGAGACGGCCAAGGAGGCCATGGACGCCGCGCAGCGGGAGGTCGCCGGCATCCTGTCCAAGGCCGGGGCATGACCTCACCGCCGGTGACGACCACGACCGCCGGGCGGGCTCCGTCCGCCCGGCGGCGGGCCGCCCGCCGCCGGGGCGGCGCCGCGGTGGTGTTCCTCTCCCCGGCGATGGCGGTCATCGTCCTGTTCGTGGTGGTGCCCATCGGCCTCACCTTCTGGATCAGCCTCCACGAATGGTCGATGTTCACCCCGCTCGGCGACATGGCGTGGCGGGGCCTGGCCAACTACCAGGAGTTGCTGTCGGACAAGGACTTCTTCACCGCCCTGCGCAACACCCTGCTGTACGTGGTGCTCGTCGTGGCGATCACGCTGCCGCTGTCCGTCGCCCTCGGAATGCTGCTCTACTTCCCGAAGACCGCCGTCAAGGGCGTGGCCCGCGCCGTCCTGTTCTCGACCTACGTCGTGCCGACCGTGGCCACCGCGATCGTGTGGGGCGCCCTGTACGCCCCGGACTACGGGCCCTTCGCCCAGATGTTCCAGGCCGTCGGCCTGAGCGCGCCGTCCTGGCTCAGCGAGCCGTCCACCGCCCTGGTCTCGCTCGTCATCTTCCACATCTGGCAGATGATCGGCTACTACACCATCCTCGTCATCGCCGGGCTCACCCAGATCCCGCCCGACCTGTACGAGGCGGCGCGCATCGACGGCGCGGGCTTCTGGCGCCAGACGATCAGCGTCACGCTGCCGCTGCTGCGCCGCACCACGCTCTTCATGACGCTCATCACGGTCATCAACGCGATCCAGGTGTTCGACCCGGTCTACATCCTCACCCAGGGCGGCCCGGCCGAGAGCACCTCGGTGGTGTCGTTCTCCATCCAGCGCGAGGCGTTCCAGTACGGCATGGCAGGCCAGGCGAGCGCGATGGCGTTCAGCCTGCTCATCGTGCTGCTGGCCATCGCGGGCCTGGTCCTCGCCGCGATGAGGAGGCGCTCATGACCGCGCACGCCGCCGGCGGGCCGATCACGCCCGCGCGCCGGGCACGCCCCGGACGGCTGCTCAAGCGCGCCGCCGTCTCGCTGCTCATCGCCCTGGTCATGCTGCCGCCGCTGTTCCCGCTGTACTGGATGCTCATCTCCAGCCTCAAGGGGCCCGAGGAGCTGGCCACCACGCCGCCCACCTGGTTCCCCGGCGACATCACCTTCGGCGCGTTCTCCGAGGTCTTCTCGGTGGTGCCGTTCGGGCGCGCCTTCCTCAACAGCGCGCTCATCGCCGGGGTGTCCACGCTGTCGGTGCTGGTCACCAGCGTGATGGCGGGCTACGTTTTCGCGAAGTACCGCTTCCGCGGCAGAGATGTGATCTTCTGGGCTGTCGTGGCAACCATGTTCCTGCCCCCCATCGTCACCCTCGTGCCCCTGTACTGGCTGGTCTCGACGATGGGCCTGGCCGACTCCTACGCCGGCGTCATGCTTCCCTGGCTGGCCAACGCCTTCGGCATCTTCCTGATGCGCCAGTTCATCGCCGACGTCCCCGACGAGCTCATCGAGGCCGCCCGCGTCGACGGCGCGGGCGAGATGCGCATCCTGTGGAAGGTGATCACACCGCTGCTGCGCCCGGCGCTGGTCAGCCTGGCGCTGTTCGCGTTCGTCTTCTACTGGAACAACTTCCTGTGGCCGCTGTCGATCCTGCAGGACGACGGGAAGTATCCGGTGGTGCTGGCGCTCAGCCAGCTGCTGTCCTACAGCACCAGCGTCCGCTACCAGAACGTCGTCATGGCGGGCGCCCTGATCGCCAGCGTGCCGACGATCCTGGTGTTCCTGCTGGCGCAGCGCGCCTTCGTGCAGAGCGTCTCGCGCACGGGGGTGAAGGGATGAGCCACCTGTACGCCGGCGTCGACGTCGGCGGCACCTCCGTCCGGGTCCTCACCGAGACCGGCGGCGTCCGCGGCGAGCCGGTCGCGGCGCCGGTCGCCTCCGGGTACGAGGAGTTCCTCGGCCAGCTCGCCGCCCTGCTCCCCGCGGGGGCCCGCGCCATCACCGTCGGCCTGCCCGGCACCTCCGCGGCGGGCGTCCCGGCGTTCGTTCCCGCCCTTCCCTGGCTGGCAGGGCGCCCGCTCGCCGCCGACCTCGCCGCGCGGGCCGGCGCGCCGGTGACGCTGGCGCTGGACGGCCACCTCACGCTGCTGGCCGAGGCCGCCGAGGGCGCCGCCAAGGGACTGCGCTCGGCCGTCCTGGTCGCCGTCGGCACCGGCCTCGGCGGGGCCCTGCTCGTGCACGGCCGCATCTGGCGTGGCGCGCACGGCAGCGCCGGCGCGTGGGGCTGGC
This sequence comes from Sphaerisporangium krabiense, assembly GCF_014200435.1. Taxonomy (NCBI): domain Bacteria; kingdom Bacillati; phylum Actinomycetota; class Actinomycetes; order Streptosporangiales; family Streptosporangiaceae; genus Sphaerisporangium; species Sphaerisporangium krabiense. Next base: position 18,931 of record NZ_JACHBR010000003.1, read on the forward strand.
TCCCGACGCCCGTGCCCCCGGACCCGCACCAGGGCCCGTTCGAACGCGTCGCGGCCGGCTCGACGCTGCCCGGAGGTCCCGCGCTCGTCGCCGCCGCCCGGTCGGGCGACCAGGACGCGCTCGCCATGCTCGACGACTACGCGGGCCACCTCGGGCGCGGCATCGCCGCGCTGGCCAGCGGGCTCGACCCCGACGTCGTGCTCATCGGCGGCGGCATGGCCGACGCGATGGACGTCCTCGGGCCGCTGCTGGACGCGCACGTCGCCCGGTGGGCCTCCCCGGACGGCCGGCGCGTCCCGGTGCGCGCCGCGGCCCTCGGGTCGCGCGCCGGAGTGGTCGGCGCCCTGCTGGCCGCGCGCCGCGGGGAGGAGTGGTGATCGTGCCCGCGCTCGACCCCAGCTCGGGCGTCCCCCTCTACATGCAGGTCGAGCGGAGCCTGCGCCGCCGCATCGACGCGGGGGAGTGGCGCGCCGGGGAGAAGCTCCCCACCGAGGGCGAGCTCGGCAAGGCCTACGGCGTCAGCCGCGTCACCGTCCGCCAGGCGCTGGCCCGGCTGGTCGACCGCGGCGCGCTCGTGCGCGAGCAGGGCCGCGGCACCTTCGTCCGCGACACCAGCCTGACCGCCGGGGCGCGCGGGGTCACCTCCTTCAGCGCCGAGCTGCGGGGTCTCGGCCACACCTCCGGGGCCCGCGTCCTGGAACAGGTGGTCGTCACCGCGGGCGAGGCCGACCTGCCCCCCGAGATGGGCCTGGACCCGCGGGACTCCCTGCTGCGGCTGCGCAGGCTCAGGACCGACGGCTCCCGTCCGGTCGGCGTGCAGACCGCGCTGCTCCCCATCGGCCGCTTCCCCGGCCTCGCCGACGTCGACTTCACCGACCGGTCGCTCTACGAGACCCTCCGGGAGAACTTCGGTGTCATCCCCCGCGAGGCGATCGAGACCTTCACCGTCGGAGGGGTGCTCGGCGAGGACGCCCCCACCCTCGGCGTCGCCCCCGGCGCCCACGCCTTCTACGTCGAACGTCTGACCTTCGACGCGGCGGGCCCCTTCGAATACGTGCGCAGCGTCATGCGCGGTGACCGATACCGCGTGCGGCTGGCGCTGCGCGACCCCCACTGACCACCCGCTGAACCCACTGAAAGGAACCATCCGTGACGTACACGCGCACGCTCCTCGATATCCTCGACCGGCTGGACACCACCCAGGGCGAGAACCTGAACGCCGTGGCCGAGAAGTGCGCCGACGCCGTCCAGAACGGCGGGCTCATCCACCTGTACGGCAGCGGCCACTCGGTCATCCCGACCATGGACGCCTTCCCCCGGTACGGCAGCTTCGCGGGCCTGCACCCGCTGACCGACCCGCGGCTGATGTGGCACAACGTGCTCGGCCCCGGCGGCGTCCGCGAGCTGCTGTGGCTGGAGCGCACCGAGGGCTACGTCCAGCAGTACCTCGACCACGAGCCGCTGAGCTCCGGCGACGTGCTCATCGTGTACTCCCACGGCGGGCGCAACGCCGCTCCCGTCGAGGCCGCGATGTACGGCGCCAAGCGCGGGCTGTTCACCGTCGCGGTGACCTCGGTGGCCAACCTGGAGCGCCCGGCCGAGCACTCCAGCGGCCGGCGCATCGCCGAGATCTGCGACGTCACCGTGGACACCGGCGTGCCGGTCCAGGACGCCATCGTCGACGTCGAGGGCTGGGACCGTCCGGTCGGCGGCGCCTCCACCGTCGTGGCCTGCGTCGTCAGCCACGAGATCGTGACGCGCACCGCGGCCGTGCTCGCCCGGCGCGGCGTCGAGATCCCGACGTTCGTCTCGCCGACGGTGCCCGGCGCCACGGTGCAGTCCAACGACGAGGTCTTCGCCGAGCACCGCCGCCGCCTGCACGCGGCCGAGGCGCGCGACTCGTCCTGACCCCTCCGGGAGGTCTGCGCCGTCCAGGGGGCGGGGCTCACGCGCGAGGGGGCGGCGTGAGAACGAACCGCCGCCCCCTCGCGGCCGCCGCCCGTGTTCCCCCGGCGGGGCCGGGAATATCCACTGGACGGAGTGAGTGCTCACTCCGTACTGTTGGCCGCATGACGGAAACACAGAGCCGGCGCAGAGCGCCGGGAATGACGCCCGAGCGGCGGCGCGACATGATCGTGAAGGCGGCGCTGCCGCTGGTGGCCGAGCACGGCGCCGCCGTGACGACCGCCCAGGTGGCGAGGGCCGCCGCGATCGGCGAGGCGACGATCTTCCGCGTCTTCGCCGACAAGGAGGAGTTACTCGACGCCTGCGTGCTGGCCGCCCTCGACCCCGGGCACGTGCTGGGGGAGATCGCCGCCGTGCCGCTGGACCAGCCCCTGGCCGCGCGGCTCACCGAGGCCGCCGACGCGCTCGGCGCCCACTTCGCGCGCATGGGCTCGGTGCTCGGCGCGCTGCACGCCACCGGCCTGCGCCGCGGCCGCGCCCACCCGCGCCACGACCCGGAGGGTCCCGGCCGCGCCGCCGGGGGAGGCGGAGCAGGCGTGCGCGCGGAAGACGCCGGAGGATCTCAGAGGGGGGCGGAGGCGCGGGAAGGCGGCGCGGAGGCCGGGACGGCGCCGAGCCGGGAGGCGTCGATGGCGCGGACCGTGGAGGCGGTCGCCGAATTGTTCGAGCCGGAGCGGGCCTCGCTGCGCCTGCCCCCTGAGCGCCTGGCCGCGATCTTCCTGGGCATGCTGTTCAGCCGCCCCCGGCTCGCGGCCGGCCAGGCCGCCGACCCCGCCGAGATCGTGGAGGTGTTCCTCCACGGCGCCCTGACCTGACGAACGCGCGGGTCAGGCGGCGGGGGGCAGTTCGATGTAGTCGAGGGCCACCTTCACGGCCGCGTCCTTGCGCTCCTCCTCGGAGACCTCCTCGTCCTTGAGGACGAACCAGGCGGCGTGCAGCGTGAAGATCGCCATGGACCTCCTGAGCCGCTCGGCCGTCGAGTCGCCCTCGTCGCACAGGATGTCCATCACGCCCTTCATCAGGTCGCGCATGCGGGCCACCTTGGGATTGTCGCGCAGCGCCGTCTGGTTGCGCTCCATGAACCGCATGAACGCGTGGTGGTTGGAGTCATAGAGCGAGTCGGCGTACCGCAGCACGAACTCGCGCCGGGTCTCGGGGCCGCGCGGCCGGTCCTGAGCCCACTTGATCAGGTTCTCCATCTCGGTGTGCCGGTCCTCGCTGAGGCTGGCGACGATGTCGTCCTTCGTGCGGAAGTGGTAGTACAGCGCCGCCTTCGTCACACCCAGTTCTTCGGCGATCTCGCGCAGCGAGGTCCCCTCGTAGCCCTGCTCGGTGAAGAGCCTGAGGGCGATCTCCTGGATGCGAGCCCGAGTATCGGAATGTTCCCTCATGACTCCCGTTTCGCTCCTGTCCGCTGTTATTAACTTGACGGCCGACAAGTAAGTGCTACCTTGGCAGTATAGTCACTAGCCGGTCGGCAAGTAAGCATGCGACTGCAAAGCAACTACCAAGGGGGCTCAAAGAATGACGGAGACCGAGGCCGAGATAGTTCCCGGCCGCCGACGGGAGGTCATGGTCGTCCTGCCGGGACTGATGCTCGCCATCATGCTGGCCATGCTGGACAACATGATCGTCGGCACCGCGATGCCGCGCATCGTCGGCGAGCTCGGCGGACTGGCGCACCTCTCCTGGGTCGTCACGGCGTACGTCCTCGGCACCACCGTCTCGACGCCGATCTGGGGCAAGATCGGCGACCTGTACGGACGCAAGACCATCTTCCTGGCGTCGATCGCCATCTTCATGATCGGCTCGGCGCTGTGCGGCATGGCCGGATCCGACCTGCTCGGCGGCACCGACGGGGGCATGGGCGAGCTCATCGGCTTCCGCGCGATCCAGGGCCTCGGCGCCGGCGGCCTCATGGTCAACGCCATGGCCATCATCGGCGACCTGGTCCCGCCCCGCGAGCGCGGCCGCTACCAGGGCATCATGGCCGCGATCATGTCGCTCGCCATGGTCGCGGGCCCGCTCGTCGGCGGCTTCATCACCGACAACCTCGACTGGCGCTGGGCCTTCTACGTGAACCTGCCCATCGGCGCCGTCGCGTTCGTCTGGCTGCTGCTGCGCCTGCACCTGCCGAAGTACCGCACCGAGCACCGCATCGACTGGTGGGGCGCCGGCCTGCTCGCCGTGGGCATCACCGCCCTGGTCCTCATCACCACCTGGGGCGGCACCGAGTACGACTGGACGTCCTGGCAGATCCTCGGCCTCGCGGCCGTCGCCGTCGTGACGCTGGCGATCTTCATCCCGGTGCAGCGCCGGGTCGCCGAGCCGATCATGCCGCTGCACGTCTTCCGCGACCGCAACTTCACGCTGGTCTCGCTGATCGGATTCCTGCTCGGCTTCGCCATGTTCGGGGCGATCAACTTCCTGCCGCTGTTCCAGCAGACCGTCCAGGGCGCCTCGGCGACCAACTCCGGCCTGCTGCTCCTGCCGATGATGGCCGCCATGATGGTGGTCTCGCTGTTCGTCGGCCAGGCCATCACCAAGACCGGCAAGTACAAGATCTGGCCCATCGCCGGCGGCGTCTTCATGGCCTTCGCCATGTGGCTGCTCTCCCTGCAGGACGTGAACACCACCACCTGGCAGACCGGCGTGTTCATCGCCGTGCTCGGCCTCGGCATGGGCGGCCTGATGCAGACCACGATGCTCATCGCGCAGAACAGCGTCGAGCAGAAGGACCTCGGCGTGGCCAGCAGCGCCTCCACGTTCTTCCGCTCCATCGGCGGCTCGTTCGGCGTGTCGGTCTTCGGCGCCGTGTTCAACCACCACCTCAGCGCCAACCTCACCGACAGGCTCGGCCCGCAGGCCGCGGCCATGGCCGAGGGCGGCGGGGGCGGCGGACGCCTCGACCCGACCGCGCTGGCCGCGCTGCCCGCCCCGGTGCGCGAAGGGTTTTTGAGCTCGCTCGCCGACTCCATCTCCAGCGTGTTCCTGTGGGCCATCTTCTTCGCGGTGCTGGTGCCCCTGCTGGCGGCCTTCATCAAGCAGATCCCCCTGCGCTCCGGCCCCAGCGCCCCGCCCGCGGACTCCGGCGGCGACGGAGCGGCGGACGGCAAGGCACAGGAGGGCCCGAAGGACGGCACGGTCAAGGACGCCGCGCCCGTCGCCGCCTTCGACTGACACCCCGCGGCTCCGCCGTCCGTCCTGTGGCCCGCCCCGGCGGCCGCGGTCACCCTCGTGGCCGGGGCCGCCGCGGCGTGCCGGGCACGACGGTCGTCCGCAGGCACCCGGCAAGCAGCGTGCAAGCCCGTGCTCCTAACGTCGGGCGCGCCCCCGCGAGAAACCCGCGGCGACGCCCGCGTCGTCTCCGCGCCCGACAAGGAGCCCCGGTGTCCTCCACAGCCCTCATGGTGCTCGGCTTCGGCCTGATCGCCCTCATCTTCGGCGGCGTCGGAACCGCCCTGCTGATGTCCGCCCGCGACTTCCGCCGCATCGCCCACCGCGTGCCCGGCCACGTCGTACGGCTGCGCGCGAGCGACGGCGGCGACGGGACCGTCTACTACCCGACCGTCGGGTTCACCACCCTGCACGGCCAATACATCGAGGCCGAGAACGGCATCGGCAGCAGCCCGCCCGCGGCGCCGGTCGGCGGCCGGGTGACGGTGCTGTACGACCCCGAGCGGCCCACCCGGATCCGCCTGGAGGGCCTCTGGGCGGGCGGCAACGTCATCGGCGTCGTGTTCGCGGTCATCGGCGTCGTCTTCCTGGTCGTCTCGGCGGCGGTGGCCGCCTTCGGCCCCTGACCCCCGCCCCCGCCGCCGCACTTCTCCGCGCCCCTTACCGCATCCTGACCGTTGCGGGTGATTACGTTCTTGATCCCTCTCAGGGAGTAGCGTCGGCTCATGCGACTAGGCGTCCTCGACATCGGTTCCAACACGGTGCATCTCTTGGTGGTGGATGCCCACCAGGGCGCGCAGCCGCTGCCGGCCTACTCCCACAAGGCCGAGATGCGGCTGGCCGAGCATCTGCACGACGGCGACACGCTGTCCGCCAACGGCGAGCGCGAGCTGCGCGGGTTCATCGAGGAGTCCCTGCGCATCGCCGAGGACAAGGGCGTCGAGGAGATCATCGCCTTCGCCACCTCGGCCGTGCGCGAGGCCTCCAATGGCGAGGAGGTCCTCGGGCGCCTGCGGGACGGCACCGGTGTGGACCTGCGGGTGCTGTCCGGGCGGGAGGAGGCCACGCTGACGTTCCTGGCGGTGCGGCGCTGGTTCGGCTGGTCCTCCGGCAGGCTGCTGGTGCTCGACATCGGCGGCGGCTCCCTGGAGATCGCCTCCGGCGTCGAGGAGGCGCCCGACGTCGCGGTCTCGCTGCCCCTCGGCGCGGGCCGCATGACCCGCCGCTGGTTCACCGGCGACCCGCCGCCCGCCGACCAGGTGCGCGACATGCGCCGGCAGGTCCGCGCCCAGATCGGCAGGATCGTCGGCGACGTCGTCAAGTACGGCAGGGCCGACCACGCGGTGGCCACCTCCAAGACCTTCAAGCAGCTCGCCCGCATCGCCGGCGCCGCCCCCTCCTCCGAGGGCGCCTACGTCCGGCGCACGCTGTCCCACAAGAGCCTTTCCGCCTGGACCGAGAAGCTGGCCGGCATGACCAACGCCCAGCGCGCCGGGCTCCCCGGCGTCTCGGCCGGGCGCGCCCCCCAGCTGCTCGCCGGCGCGGTCGTCGCCGACGCCACCATGGACCTGTTCGAGCTCACCCAGCTCGAGATCTGCCCGTGGGCGCTGCGCGAGGGAGTGATCCTGCGCCGCCTGGACACCATGTCCGGCACATGAGCCGCCCGGCGTCGCTTGGGTAACGCCACGCACCCCGCCCGCGTGTCGCCCCCCGGGAATCAGTAGTTTCACCTGGGTGGGGAGAAGTGTGAGCGTGCCCGCCCGGGGCACGTCCCCACGATCACAAAACAACAGGGAGGAACGGGCGATGATGGAGATCATCGGTACGGCCTGGACGGTACTGGTCGTCCTGATGCTCGCGGGACTCGCCCTCATACTGATCGCCGTGGTGGCGCTGATCCTTCTGGCCCTGATGGCCTCGACCACCAGCCCCGAGCCCGATCTCGGCGCGGCGGCCCGGCGCGGGGAGCCTTCCGAGGCGCCCTCACCCGCACCGGCCGCGCCCGCGCCGCGTCCCCGTCAAGTACGGGGACGCGGGGACGGGCACGCGCTGATGGCGCGGGGCCGGGCCGTCATCATGAGAAGGGAAGGCCACCCCGGAGTCCCGTGAGGTCACGCGCCCGCACCGGGCTCAGCGGAGCGGCGCGGCCCCGACGCGGTGATCGGCCAGGTGGGCCAGCACGGCCTGGTTGGCCTCCCACCCGTCGGGGAACTTCACCGGGACGTTCAGCCGGACCGGCTCGGCGGAAGGATGCGCGTCGAGCAGTTCGGGGATCCCGGCGCGGGCGACGACCACACAGGCGTGCCGGTGACGCGAGGTGAGCACGCACAGCCGTCCCGACTCCAGATGGAAGGCGGTCGCGTCCCTGCGCCCCGACAGGGGATGCAGCACGATCGTCACGTCGTACTCGCGGCCCTGCAACCGGTTGGCCGTGTCCACGGTCACCCCCGGCGGGGGACCGGCCGCCAGGATCGCCGCCACCTGGTCGCGGTGCGCCGCCCCGATCGCGATCCGCTCGGCCGTCACCGGCCGCTCGCCCCGCTCCGAGGACGCCACCGGCGCCCGCTGCACCAGCCGCGTGGCCAGCACGGCGACCGCCTGGACGGCCTCGGCGTCGGTCCGCAGCGTGTGACGGCTCGGCAGCTCGTACAGGGCCCACCCGCTCGCGGCGGCCTCCTCGAGCGCGCGGTCGTAGGCCGTGCGCATGCCGCCCGCGGTGAACGTCAGGCGCCGCTCGTCCGGGCCGGTGCCGGCGCGGAAGCCCGTGAACGGGTAGAACGCCCGCGAGACGACCGGCGCGGCCGAGGCGGGCAGCCGCCAGGAGACCGGCAGCCGGTGCACCGGCAGCCCGGGATTGTGGCGCAGCAGCACCGCCACCGCACTCTGCAGCGGATCCCACGACAGGCCCGCCCACCGGTCGCCGTCCACCACCGAGAACGGGTCGAGCTGGCCGGGATCGCCCACGAACAGGGCCCGCTCGAACATCCCCGCCACCCGCAGCAGCTTGTCCGAGCGCATCTGGTACGCCTCGTCCACGATCGCCCACGGCCAGACGCGGTCGCCCGCCCAGGCCCACTTGTCGGCGGTGGCCACCACCACGTCCGGATCGCCGAGGTCGGGCAGCTTGGTGCCCACGGCGGCCTTGCCCATCACCCGGGCCGGCACGACGTAGTCGGACGCCGACAGCCGCCCGAGCGCCAGGCGCGGATGCTCCTCGGCCAGCCGGACGATCAGGTCGTCCACCTGCTCGTTGGTCTGCGCGATGATCATCAGGGGCTCGCCGGTCGCGGCGATGTGCCCCGCCGCGCGCACCACCAGCGTGGACTTGCCCGCGCCCGGCGGCGAGTCGACCACCACGCCCCGGTGCCGCGGCAGGTCGTCCAGCACGGCGTCCACGACCGCCGCCGCCTCGGCACCCGGGGTGAGCGGCCCGGCGGCCGCGAGCCGCCGGGTCACGACCACTCCTCCCGGTCGTCCTCGGCGCTCGGCACGTACTCCGGCGGCGGGCCGCCGTGCGTCCAGGGGGTGTCCTCGGGCGCGGGCAGGCTCGCGGGCGGCTGGAACTCCTCGCTCAGCGCGGCGTAGCACACCGTCTCGCCCACCTCCGGCACCGCGCCCGGGGTCGCGGTCTTCCCGCGCCCCATGCCTTTGACGATCTTCAACGTCACCAGTCCGTCCTCGGCCGCGACCACCTCGGCCTGCTGGCCGCGCCGGTCCGGCGTGCCGAGCTTCGCGCCCGCCGCCAGCCGCACCGGGTCCTGCGTCCGCACCGTGATCAGCGGCCGCAGCTTGCGCCCCCTGCCCTCGCCCTCGGCGTGCGACGGGTCGGCCTCGGTCACCGTGCCCGTGAACGCCTCGCCGGTCAGGCGGTAGGACGCCATCACCAGCGGATCGTCGTAGGCCCGCTGGGCGTCGTAGGAGGCCTGGGCGCGCTCCATGCGGGCCAGCCGGGACGCCGCCGCCACCGCGCCGTCGTGCTTGGGCTGCGGCGGGCCGCCCTCGGCGAGCTGCTCGGTGAACGCCGTGAACGCCCCCCGGTCGCCCTCCCAGCGCGTCGCCGCGCCCCGGCTCTCCGGCAGCGCGCGCAGCAGCTCCACCGCCCGCCACATCAGCCGCCACGTCGGTTCGAGCTGCGTGCGCACCGCCTCGGTCACCCGCCCGGCCGTCCGCGGGCCCGGCGCCTCCTCGTAGGCGCGGATCGCGGGCGCCAGCACCTCGGCGTCGAACCCCGGATCGGTCACCGGCCCGGCGGGCGGGCACACCAGAGGGTCCTCCGCCTCACGCGCGGCGCGCGCCCCGCTCATGCCGGGCGGCGGGTCGATCCACGCCGCCAGCGACGCCAGGTTGGCGTCCTCCAGGGCGCTCTGCCCCGTCGCCCAGTGCAGCGACAGCGCCTCGGTGGCCGCCAGCAGCAGCGCCGAGCCCGGGTGGCGGGCCCGCTGGGCGAAGAACGTCAGCCACCGCCCGAGGATCGGCACCGAAGGGTGGACGGCGTGCGGCCCCTCCGCGCGGCGGAACCGCGTCGAACGGCCGAGAAGCTGCGTGAACGCCACCGCGCCGCGGTTCGGGACCAGGATCTGCGGGGCGTCGGCGCACCGCTCGTACGGCTCGGCGCCCCGGCGCTCCACCGTCTCGGTCTCCTTCTGCAGGCTCTCCACGTACGGCAGCACGATCTCGGCCAGCTCGGCGGCGAAGGCGAACCGCAGGTCGCGGTCGCGGGGCTGCGGCACCACGAGCAGCCGCGGGTGGTCCGGGTCGGTGCCCGCCATCGCCGCCAGCGGCGCGGCGGCCTCGCCCGCGAGCCGCAGCGGGACGAAGACCATCGGGCGCTCCGACAGGTGGCAGTGGCGCACGGTGGCCAGCCGCTGCGCGGTGCCGGTGCGCACGGCGCGCAGCCGGGCCAGCGCGGCGAGCGTGCTCATCCCGCCTCCGCGTAGATCTCGGCCGACATGCGCGCGGCCAGGCGCAGCAGGCGGGCGATCTCCTCCTGGCCCTCGCCGGGCGGCAGCGAGCCGTCGGCCAGGCCCAGCGCCTCGCCCACCGTCGCCACCCCGCCGAGCGCGTCGCGGACCTGCCGTCCGAGCAGCTCGGTCGAGCCGGCGCCGGCGGCCTCGTCCCTGCAGAAGAAACACAGGTCGCACGTCGACAGGCACTCGGGGGCGTACCGGGCGTCCACCGCGCCCACCGCCGCGCGCAACTCGGCGACCGGGCGGGTCGGCACGCCGTCGGCGTCGGGCGCGAGGTCGAAGGTGAGGTCGTCCGGCAGGGTGTCGACGATCGCGCCGACCTTGGCCATGCGCGACAGCTGCCGGGTGAGCACGGCCAGCTCCCTGCGCACGTCCAGCAGCGTCGCGACCGGGCGGTTGGCGAAGTTCTCCGGGCACACCAGCACGACGTCGTGCGACACCCGGGACGGGTCGTGGCCGAGCTCCTCCAGCATCGTGCGCAGCGCCAGCACGTACACCGCGGCCTGGCGCGCCGCCGCGGCCACCTTGTCCGGCTCGGCCTGGCCGTCCACGACGGCGAACGACTTGATCTCCACGATGTGGAACCGGCCGGCCAGCCGGAACGCCACCACGTCCGGCTCCAGGTAGGAGTGCCGTCCGGCGATCTCCAGCCGCAGCAGCGGGTGGTCGTACAGCGTGCCCGCGCCGTCGTCGTCGCGGGCCGCCCTGTCGATCAGCGCCCGGGTGTGGGCGTGCCGCAGGTGCGCCGACGGGTTGCCGCCGACGTCGCCCAGATCGGTGTAGGACGCCAGGGGGATCGGCAGGCCGAGCAGCTCGCGCAGCATCCGCAGCAGCTCGGCGCACCCGGAGTCCTTGACCAGCGACTCGAACACGTTGCCCCGCGTGATCGCGAACGGTGACTGGCCGAACGGCGCGGGAAACCCGAGATGGGTGGCGGTGGCGTCCTTGTCCACCCCCGCCGCGTCCAACACCGCCCGCCTCTCACACCCGGGATTCGCGGCCAACGCGGCGATCCCCCGCGCATCATGCGCCCGCGCCGCCCCACCCCCGCGCAACCGATCGATCCGATCCACCTCACACCTTCCTCTGCCTTGCGGATCCGCGCCGTGCCGGTTCGTTCCGTGCGGGTTCCTGCCGTGCGAGTCCACACGGTGTCCATTTGTGCCGTGCAAGTCTGTGCCGTACGAAGCCCTGCCGCGCTGGACTGCGCACTGCGGATCCGTGCGGTGCCCGTCCGTGCGGTGCCGGTTGGCGTCGTGCGGGTCTGTGCCGCGCGAGTCCCCGTCGTGTGGGGTCGTCATGAGGCTTCCTCGCGGATGGGCCTCAGGGTTGCGCCGCCGAAGAGGCGCTCGGCGTCTCCGAGGCGGGCGCGGGCGCGGGCGGCGATCTCGGCGCGGGCCGCGGCGTCGGCCTCGGCGTGGAACTCCAGCTCGGCGCGGGCCGCCTTGACGACCAGCGCCGGGTCCGGGAAGGCGCCAGGGCCTGTCGGGGGGACGCCGGGGACGTTGTGCGCGAGCCGCGCCAGCAGCCGTCCCGCCGCCGGGAGCGGCGGCTCGCCCGCCTCCTCCTCCAGGCGTGCGACGTGCTCGGCGACCCGGATGGCGGTGGTCAGGAAGTCGACGCGCGGGCTCAGCGGGCCGATCGTCCGTCGCTCCAGCGGCCAGGTGCTCACCGTGAGCAGGCCGCGCGAGGGCGACAACCGGTCGGTGAGCGCCGCGCACAGGTAGTAGGGCCGGGAGAACGGGGAGGACCGGAAGGAGCGCTCCTCGTCCCTGCGGAGGCTGGCGAACTGCGTGCCCCGCAGCGAGCCCGCCCGCAGCGCCCCGTGCACGGCCACGATCATCTTCGCCGAGGCCGGGACCCCCAGCAGCGCCAGGGCCTGGTGGACCTGCTCGCGCACCGGCACCAGCGGCGCGTCCACCCCACCGAGACCGGATCCCGGCGCACTGAGACCATGCCCGTGCCCGCCGGAATCAAGTCCAGGCCGGCCGGAACCCGGTCGGGGCTTGCCGTGATCGAGTCCGGCCCCGCCGGAACCCGGCGCGGAGCCGGCGGAAACGGCTCCGGGCCCGCCGCCGAGGTCGTCTCCGGGGACGCCGGAATGGCCGCCGAGGTCGTCGGCCGCGTCGTCGGCCGCGAGCGCCTGGTCCCAGGCGCGCTCGGCCCCGCGCAGTTCGGCGCGCAGGGACCTGGCCAGCGCGGCGTCACGCGCGCGCACGGCCCGCCGGACCTCCGCGCGCAGGACGGTGATCCGCTCCTCCAGCGCGTCCAGCCTTTCACTCACGCACGGAGAGTATCAACAGTTCCCACAAGTTCCAGACAATTCCAGGATTCACCCTCTCCCGTGTCGTCCCACGCCATGTCGATCCCCAGATACGCGCCCCCGGCGCCGGTCGCAGGTCGCGACCGCGTTTCACCCCGACCGTGTTGCGTCCGGGTCGTGTCGCGTCCGGACCATGTTCCGCGCCTGACCGCGTTTCACCGAGACCGCGGTTCGCGACGCCCGGGTTCGCGACGGCCAAGTACGCGACGTGCGACGGCCAAGTTCGCGACGACAACCAGGTTCGCGACGGCCGGGTGGTCCGAGTGCGGCGCTGGGAATCCTGTCGGCTCGGGTAAGGGTGAGCGTGTTTTGGTGCGCCTCTGTTTTCGGCGTGCCTGTGGTTCGACGTGAGCGAGGTGTCGTTCCGGGGCGGTGGTTTCCGGGTGTTGTTCGCGGTCGGGGTTTTCGGTGTCAGGTCTCGTTTGTGAGGGGCATGGTCGCCGGCCCGTGTTCGGGCGTCAGGTCAAAGGGCGGAAGTAGGTTCCGGGGCGGTCGCGGCCGGTTACTCCGCCGACGCAGCGGTAGATGCGCACGCCCTTTTCGAATGCCTCGGGGCTCGGCGGAAGCACCGAGACCATCCATTTGGCCGGGGGGATCTCCTTGGCCGTGCCGTACCGGGACTTGATCAGCACCTGCATCGAGCACAGTTTCTTGACCACGGGATGCGCTTCGAGGTCCTGCATGTCGTAGGTGATCGTGTCCACCGGCAGCGGGGCCACGGCGAAGGTCTCCCACGAGTGGGTCTCCTCGCAGCCGCGCCGCTTGACCGTGACCGAACCCGCGATCGAGACGATCCCGCCCCAGCACTCCGCCTCCTGGCCGCACGCCGCCCCGGCCCCGGCCACCGCCGCCGCGGGGCAGTCGGCCGTGACCGTCCGCACGGTCCCCGCGGACGGGCTCGCCGTGCCACCGGTGCCGCCGTTCCCGCCCGTGGCGGCCGAGGTCGCGGACGGCCCGCCGGCCTGAGTCGTCGGGGTGACGGTCCCGGGCGTCCCGCTCTCGTGGATCACGAGGGCGGTGCCGATCACGAGCAGCAGGGCGAACACCCCGGCGACCGCGACGTACACGCCCGTGTTCGCGTTCTGCCGCGGCGCGGGCGGCGGCAGCGTGGCCGCCGAACGCATCCCGGGCCCGGTCGGCGCGTCACGAAGCCCCGGCCCGTGCCCCGGCCGCGCCGGACGGTCCTGCCGACCTGGCCGTCGTGGACCGTCATACGCGTCCTGCGACGCCCGCGAGGGCCGTGATCGCGCTGGGGGTTCGGAGCGCGCCCCCGACCGGGGGTCGGAGTGCGGCGCGGGATGAGGCGCCGCGTACGGCCCTGACCGGCCGGACTGCCCCGCTCCTCCATAGGGCCCTGACCGTCCCGCCGCGTACGGGCCCGACCGGGCGGCCGCATGGTGCCCCGAGGGGGCCGCCGCCTGCGACGCCGGGTGGGGTGCCGGGCCGGCGGGCGTGTGGGGTCCCGCGGCCGCTCCCGGATACGCCGACGGCCTGGAGGAGGGCGAGAGGCCCGGTGGGGTGGGCGGGCCGGAGCGGGACGCGGTGCCCGGGTGGTCCGGCAGGGCCTCGGCGGGGACGGCCGCCAGCGCGTCGCGCAGCGCGGCGGCCGAGGGGACGCGCTCGCGGATGTCGGAGGCCATGCCCGCGCGCAGCACGGCGGTCAGCTCGGGCGGGACCCCGGGGATCTCCGGGATCGGCCTGCGGTGCATCGCCATGATCATCGCCACGTTGACCACGCCGCTCTCGGGAAAGCGCGGGGGACGCCCGTTCAGCAGGGCGTACAGCGTCGCCGACAGCGAGTAGACGTCCCCGGCCGGGCTCGGCTCGGCCAGTTCGAACGCCTCCGGCGGCCCGAACGCCGGGGTCAGCGACTCGCGGGTCACCGACATGTCGCCGTCGGCGTGCCCGGTGGCCGCGAGCCCGAAGTCGGACAGCGCCACCATGCCGTACCCGTTGACCAGGATGTTGGCCGGCTTCACGTCCCGGTGGAGCACCCCGGCGGCGTGGGCGGCGGCGAGCGCGTCGGCGATCCGCACCCCGATGTCGCGCACCTCGGCGGGGCTCAGCGGCCCGCGCTCGCGCAGCCGGTCGGCCAGCGACCCGCCGGGGCACAGCTCCAGCACCATGTACGGCCGTCCGTCGCCGAGCACGCCCGCGTCGTACACGTCGGCCACGTGCGGATGGCCCGACAACGCCCCCGCCGAGCTGACCTCGCGCATGAAGCGCCGCCGGTCCCGCTCGGAGGCGAGGACGCGGTTGTCGATCTTCAGCGCGACCTCGCGGCGCACGGCGAGCTGCCGGGCCCGGTACACCACGCCGAACCCGCCCTGCCCGAGAATGCCCAGCACCTCGTATCCCGGCACCTCCGGCGCCCCAGGCTCGCTCACCCGCCACCTCTCTCCCGGCCCGCGAGCGGCACCCTACCGGAACGATCTCCCCCTATCAGCGCATAGACCCTTATTTCCCGCACGCCTGGGCGGCCGAGGCGGGTGGACGCGGGGCCGGCGAGGAGGGCGTCACTCCCGGAAAAGGCGGCACGCCCGGCGATCTCCTTGTGGGAGGCCGGGCGTGCCGGGGGCGGGAGGAGAGGGTCAGTGGGAGCCGGTGAGTTCGACGGGCTGGACGCGCGGGTCGCCCTCGTCGGCGAAGTAGTCGGCGGGACGGGTGGCGTCCTCGCCTTCGGGGGACCCGGCGGCCCGGGCGATGAGCGTGCCCGCCACGGCCACCACCAGGTTGACGATCAGGGCCAGGAACCCCGCGTAGACGGTGACCTTGGTGTCCAGGCCCAGCTTCCCCAGCGGGAAGGCCGAGCCGCCGAAGTGCGCGTGGTCGGTGGCCGGGTTGGCGATGTTGTAGAGCAGCACCATGCCCGCCGTCAGGCCCGCCGCCCATCCCGCGATCAGCCCGGCGCGGTGGAACCAGCGCGTGTACAGGCCGAGCGCGACGGCGGGCAGGGTCTGCAGGATGATCACGCCGCCGATGAGCTGGAGGTCGATGGAGAACTGCGGGTCGATCAGCAGGATCACCAGCACCGCGCCGATCTTCACCACCAGGGAGGCGATCTTGCTGACCGACGCCTCCTGCGCGTCGGTGGCGTCCCGCCGGAAGTACTCCTTGTAGATGTTGCGGGTGAAGAGGTTGGCCGCCGCGATCGACATGATCGCCGCGGGCACCAGGGCGCCGATGCCGATGGCCGCGTAGGCGACGCCGGTGAACCAGCTCGGGAACATCGCGTCGAAGAGCTGCGGCACCACCGTGTTGGGGTCGGCCTTGCCGCCGGAGGAGACCGGCTTCACCCCGGCCGCGATCGCCATGTAGCCGAGCAGCGCGATCAGGCCGAGGAGCAGGCTGTAGGCGGGCAGGGCCGACATGTTCCGCTTGATCACGCCCCGGTTCCGGGCGGCCAGCACGCCGGTCACGCTGTGCGGGTACAGGAACAGCGCCATCGCCGAGCCCAGCGCCAGCGTGACGTACTGGAGCTGGTTGTTGGCGTTGAGCAGGTACCCGTCGCCGGGCGCGGGGGTGGCCTCGAACTTGGCCCGCGCGGCGTCGAAGATCGACCCCCACCCGCCGAGCCGGGCCGGGATGTAGATGATCGCCACGAGGATCACCACGTAGATCAGCGTGTCCTTGACGAAGGCGATCAGCGCGGGCGCGCGCAGTCCCGACTGGTAGGTGTAGGCCGCGAGGATGGCGAACGCGATGATCAGCGGCAGCTCGCCGCCGACGCCCATCGACTTCAGCACCGCCTCGATCCCCACGAGCTGCAGCGCGATGTACGGCATCGTCGCCACCAGCCCGGTGATCGCGACCGCCAGGGCCAGCGTCGGCGAGCCGAACCGGACGCGGACGAAGTCGGCGGGCGTGACTAGCCCGTGCGCGTGCGACACCGACCAGAGGCGGATCACGACCAGGAAGATCAGCGGGTAGGTGACGATCGTGTAGGGCAGGGCGAAGAAGCCCGTCGCCCCGGCGCCGAACATCAGGGCGGGGACCGCCACGAAGGTGTAGGCCGTGTAGAGGTCGCCGCCGACGAGGAACCAGGTGATCCACGTGCCGAACCTGCGCCCGCCGAGGCCCCATTCGTCCAGGCTCGCCAGGTCGGTGGGGCGCCGCCAGCGGGCCGCGACGAAGCCCATGCCGCTGACCAGCAGGAACAGGACGGTGAAGACGATGATCTCGGTGAGGTTCTCGGTCATCGGCCGCCCTTCCTCCCGCCCATCCGGTAGACGAGCGTGGTGGTCGCGACGCCCAGCACGATGAACGCGAGCTGCAGCCAGTAGAACAGCGGGAAGCCCAGGAGGCGGGGCTCGTCCGCGTTGTAGAGCGGCGTGATCAGGGGGATCACGATGGGCGCGAGCAGCAGCCAGTTCCACGGGCTGCGGTCGCCCTTGGCCGGGGGCCGGCCGCCGGGTGGCGTGGTCAACTCACTCTCCTCCGCGAGAGAGAGGCGGCACCGGTCCTGGCGGGGCCGGTGATCCGGTCGAGCCGAAGCGTAGTTTCGCGTGCGCGCCCGGGCCCGCCGCGATCGGTGAGCGGGCCCGTCGGCGCGGCGAACGGGCGCTCACCCGCGTCGCCTGGACATCGTCGCAGGTCATAGGCGTGACCGGGTGAGAATCGAGGCGGGGAGGGCGCGTTCGGCGACGAGCCGGGCCCGGTCGGCGACCATGGGCCGTCCGGGTATTGACAAGCGGCCCTGACGCTGGGACAGCGCCCTTGACCGGCTTCGGGGCACCGTCCGCCGGGGAGGCGCGCGGACCGATGGGGCTCACCGTACGTGCCCGCCGGAGGCCGCCCGCGGCCGGGGTGCCGTACGGCGTTCAGGCGTCGAGGCACACGGCCCGTCAGGCGTGGGACGCCACGGCCGTCAGGCGCGGGCGTGGGGGAGGTGCAGGGCGGAGGGGCGGGCGGGGTCGTGGAAGACCTCCTGGTCGGCGGGGACCGCCGTGCGGCCCGTGCCCAGGGGCTCGCCGGTGCCGAGGTTGCGCGCCAGCCGGGGGTAGGCGCCGCTCGCCACCTGGACGCGCACCCGGTGCCCCCGGCGGAAGCGGTGCGCGATCGGCCACAGGTCGACCTCGACCCGGCGCACCCCCTCCTCGTCGACGGGCGGCAGGCCCGGGAGCAGCCGCCGCACGCCCTCGCACACGTTGAGCGAGGTCCCGTCCGGCTGGACGTCGCAGACGCGCACGACCAGGTCGGTGTAGGGGGTGCTGGAGCGCAGGTAGATCTCGGCGGTGACCGGGCCGATCAGGTCCAGGTCCTCGCGCAGCGTCTCGCCGGTGTAGACGAGCACGTCGGAGCGGGCCTCCAGGCGCCGGTTGTCGCGGGGCGCGGAGTTGCCGAGCAGGGTGGGGCCGCCGATGACGGGGGTGGGCCTGGCCGGGTGGTAGCGGTAGCGGTCCGGAGGGGAGTCGGCGGGCCCGGTCTCTCCCAGGCGGAAGCCCGGCTGCAGGTGCCAGCGCCGCCGCGTCATCCCCGGCACCGGCCAGTCCTCGTAGTCGCGCCACATGCCGGCCCCGGTGACGTACAGCCGCACGGGGCTGGCGCGCAGGCCCGAGACGTCGCCGAGCAGGTGGGCGCGGAACCAGTGCAGCGCGTCCAGGTTGGCCAGGCGGCCGTGGCGCACGTCGGCGTGGTGCCAGGGCCCGATCGTCAAGTGGGGCCGCCGCCCGGCCGCCCGCATGGCCGCGTAGTCCTTGAGCTGCCAGGGCAGGAACACGTCGTACCAGCCGCCGGTCATGGTGACGGCGGCGTCGACCTCGCCGACGGTGGCCGAGAAGTCGCGCTTCTTCCAGAACGGCACGGCGGGGTCGGCGTGGTGGGTGAGCACCTCCTGGAAGAAGGGCAGCGTGCGCCCGGCGGCCAGCAGGTCGAACTCGCCGACGGGCCGGCCCGACATCACCGCACGCTGGGTGCGGCGCGGGGCGAACAGGACGGCGGCCCCGGCCAGCGGGCCGGACATCAGCGCGGTCAGCGTGCTCCAGCTCAGCGTGGCCTCGAGGGCGAACGAGCCGCCCACATAGGCGGCGTCGCGGAACTGGGAGGCGGTCACCTGGGTGGCCATGGCCTTGAGGTCGGGGCCGGCGTGGGGGGCGATGGCCCACTGGGCGTACCCGAGGTAGCTCGGCCCGTGCATGGCGAAGCTGCCGCCGTACCAGGGCTGGGCGCGCATCCACTCGACGGTGGCCAGCCCGTCGTCCTGCTCGTCCAGCGGCGTGAGCTCGCCGCCGGAGCCGAACCCGCCCCGGCAGCTCTGCAGGATCACCTGGAAGCCGTGGCGGGCGAAGGCCCGGCCGTAGGCGTACCCGAACAGGCCGCGCCGGCCGTACGGGGAGCGGATGAGGATGGCCGGGGGAGCGCTCACGCCGATCGGGATGTAGCGGTCGGCCAGCAGCACGACGCCGTCCGGCATGGGAACCGGCAGGTCCTTGTGCACGACCACCCTGTGCGGGAACCGAGTCATGAGCGCTCCTCGTTGTGGCGGATTCATACCCCCGGTCGATGTGAGGTGTGCGTTACTCGCTGGTAACATGCTAGTGCTATTGTGCGAGAGACGCTGTGACGCAGGTCACTCCCGCGCGCGAGCCAGCCCCGGCGTGCCGCACGGAACGAGTGGCGCGCGGCCCGCCGGTGCCGCTAGCATTCGGACCATGCGAAACAGCTCTTCCGTTCAGTGGTGGCGCCCCGCATAGGCGGCGCGTGTTTCGCATACCCACGGACAGGCCGCCCCGGGAGGCGGCCTTCTTCATGCCCGCCCGGGGCCAATCGAAGATCGAGAAGGGCGGGGCAAGGGTGGAAACGAGCGCATATACCACCGCCGGGGGCATCGAGGTCGAGGTGACGACCGCCGACGTTCCGGAGTCGGTGCTCGAGGACGTCGTCTCCTCGCTCGGCGAGCGACGCGGCGGCGTGCTCTCCTCCGGCATGGAGTACCCCGGCCGCTACAGCCGGTGGCACCTCGCCTACGCCGACCCCGTGCTGGAGATCGTCGCCCGCGGGCGCGCCATCTCCGCCCGCGCGCTCAACGCCCGCGGCCGGGTCGTCATGCCCGCGGTGACCTCCTGCCTGCTGGCCGCCGGCAAGCCCACCGCCGAGCCGGGCCCCGACCACGTCGAGGTCCACATCGCCGAGAGCTCCGACATCCTCCCCGAAGAGATGCGCAGCCGCAGGCCCACGGTGTTCACCGCCATCCGCGAGGTCATCGCCGCCTTCGCCGGGCAGGACGAGCACCTCGGCCTGTACGGCGCCTTCGGCTACGACCTGGCCTTCCAGTTCGAGCCCATCCGCCGGTCGCTGGAACGCGCCCCCGACCAGCGCGACCTGGTCCTCCACCTGCCCGACCGCGTCATCGTCATCGACCGCAAGCGCGAGACCAGCCGCGAGTACCGCTACGAGTTCACCGTCGACGGCGTCTCCACCCGCGGCCTCGCCCGCGACGGCGACTCCGTGCCGCTGCCCGTCCCGCCCGCCGAACTGCCCGCCGACCCCGTCCCCGGCGAGTACGCCGTCGTCGTCGAGGCCGCCAAGCAGAAGTTCCGCCGCGGCGACCTGTTCGAGGTCGTGCCCGGCCAGGTCTTCCACGCCCCCTGCGCCGACCCCGCGGGCTTCTACCGCCACTTGCGCCTGAGCAACCCCGCCCCCTACGAGTTCCTGTTCAACCTGGGCGAGGGCGAGCACCTGGTCGGCGCCTCGCCCGAGATGTACGTCCGCGTCCAGGGCGACCGCGTCGAGACCTGCCCCATCTCCGGCACCATCGCGCGCGGCGCCGACCCCGTCGAGGACGCCGAGGCCATCCGCACGCTGCTCAGCTCGGTCAAGGAGGAGTCCGAGCTCACCATGTGCACCGACGTCGACCGCAACGACAAGTCGCGGATCTGCGTCCCCGGCTCGGTGCAGGTGATCGGCCGCCGCCAGATCGAGCTGTACTCCCGCCTCATCCACACCGTCGACCACATCGAGGGCCGGCTGCGCCCCGGCTTCGACGCCCTGGACGCCTTCCTCACCCACATGTGGGCCGTCACCGTCACCGGCGCCCCCAAGACCTGGGCGATGCAGTTCATCGAGGACCACGAGGCCACCGCCCGCCGCTGGTACGGCGGCGCCGTCGGCTACCTCGGCTTCGACGGGTCCATGAACACCGGCCTCACCCTGCGCACCGCCCAGGTCCGCGACGGCGTGGCCGTCGTCAGGGCCGGCGCCACCCTGCTGTTCGACTCCGACCCCGCCGCCGAGGAGCGCGAGACCGAGCTGAAGGCCAGCGCCCTGCTCGGCGCGCTCGCCGCCGTGGGCGACACCCTGCGCGAGCCCGCCCCGGTCCCCGTCCAGGAACGTCCGGGCGAGGGCGTCAAGGTGCTGCTCGTCGACCACGAGGACTCCTTCGTCAACACCCTGGCCGACTACTTCCGCCGCCACGGCGCCGACGTCGTCACCCTGCGCCACGGCTTCCCGCTCACCGTGCTCGACGAGATCGGCCCCGGCCTGGTCGTGCTCTCGCCCGGGCCCGGCTGGCCGACCGACTTCGGCACCTCGGCCCTGCTGGACGCCCTCTACGCTCGCGAGCTGCCCGTCTTCGGCGTCTGCCTCGGGTTGCAGGCCATGGTCGAGCACGCCGGCGGCGAGCTGTCCCTGCTCGGCCACCCCGAGCACGGCAAGCGCGGCCGCGTCGCCCGCACGGGCGACAGCGCCCTGCTGGAGGGGCTGCCGGAGGAGTTCACCGCCGCCCGCTACCACTCCCTGCACGCCAAGCGCCCCGGCGTCAAGGGGTTCACCGTCACCGCCGAGACCCCCGACGGCGCCGTCATGGCCCTGGAGGACACCGCCGCCCGGCGCTTCGCCGTCCAGTTCCACCCCGAGTCGATCCTCACCGTCGAGGGCGGCGCCGGCGCGAGGATCATCGCCAACGTGCTCCGGCTGTCCCGGAGTTGAGTAAAGCCGGGGACGAAGGCGCGCCCGGCGGCCCCGCCCGGCCGTAGAGTCCTCGCGCGGCGGGCGGGCGCCCGTGACGCCGAGCACGGGGGAGGGGCCGATGGAACCGGCGGGCATGGCGGGCGCGGTGCCGTCCACCCTTCCCGGCCCGGTCAGGCGGGCCCTGCTGGCCCCTCTGGTGGACCACCACTGTCACGGCGTGCGCGGCGGCGCGCTGTCCCGCGCGGCGTACGAGAGGCTCATCGCCGGGGCCGGCACGCCGCCGGCCCCGGGCACCACCCACTTCGACACCCCCGCCGGCACCGCGGTCCGCCGCTGGTGCGCCCCCGTGCTCGGCCTGGAGCCGCACGCCCCGCCCGCCGTCTACCTCGCCCGCCGCGCCGAGCTCGGCGCCGAGGAGGTCAACAGGCGGCTCCTGCGGGCGGCCGGGGTCGTGGCCTTCCTGGTGGACCCCGCCGAGGCCCCGGACGAGACCCTGAGCGCCGCCGAGATGGGACGGCTCGGCGGGGCCGCCGCCGACGAGATCCTCAGCCTGGAGACCGTCGAGGAGGAGGTCGCCCGCGAGGACCCGGCCGCCGCCGGATACGCCCGCGCCCTCGAGGAGCGCCTCGCCGCCCTCGCCGGCGGCGCCGTCGCGCTGAAGTCCGCCGTCCCCGGCCGCCGCGGCCTCGCCTTCGACCCGGCCCGCCCCGCCCGCGCCGCGGTCGTCGCCGCCGCGGGCCGGCGGCTCGCCGCCCCCAAGGAGCCCCTCGACGACCCCGTCCTGCTGCGCCACCTGCTCTGGACCGCGGCGGCCGTCGCCCGCGAGCACGGCCTCCCGCTGCAGATCCACACCGGCTACGGCGCCCCCGGGGACCAGGGGCGCGACCGCGGGTACGGCGGGCGCGACCCGGCGCTCGCGGCGGGCCTGGCCGAGGCGCTGCACCCGGCCGGGGTGCCGCTGATCCTGCTGAACTGCCACCCCTACCACCGCGGCGCCGCCCACCTGGCGGCGGTCTTCCCCCACGTCTACCTCGACCTCGCCCCGCCCGGCCCCGCCGCGTCCCCGGCCTCAGCGGTCGGCGAGCTGCTGGACCTGGTGCCGTACCACAAGATGCTGTTCGGCTCGCACGGCCGCGGCCTCGCCGAGAGCTGCCACCTCGGCGCCCTGCACTTCCGCCGCGCCCTCGCGCGGGCGCTCGCCGCCCGGCTGGAGCGGGGGGAGTGGGACGCCGCCGGCGCCGCCCGCGTCGCGCACATGATCGGGTCGGACAACGCCCGCCGCGTCTACCGCCTCTGAACGCGCCCGGCCGGGCTCAAGTACGATGGCCGCGGCCATCGACGGGCGGACGAGGGGAGCCGTTGGCGTGGAATTCGTGAGCGACGTGACCGTGGAGCTGGTCCGGCACAGCGCCGCAGA
The DNA here is from genome assembly GCF_014200435.1 of Sphaerisporangium krabiense. NCBI lineage: Bacteria > Bacillati > Actinomycetota > Actinomycetes > Streptosporangiales > Streptosporangiaceae > Sphaerisporangium > Sphaerisporangium krabiense. The sequence continues at coordinate 41,687 of NZ_JACHBR010000003.1, forward strand.
CTCCGACGTGGTGTGGGCCGCCCGGGTCTCCACCGCGGGGGAGCAGTCCCTGGAGGCCCTCCACCAGGATCCCGAGCGCTCCAAGGGCCTGATCAACTTCCTGATGCGGGACCGCCACGGCAGCCCCTTCGAGCACAACTCGATGACCTTCTTCATCAGCGCCCCGATCCTCGTCTTCCGCGAGTTCCACCGCCACCGCGTCGGCTGGTCCTACAACGAGGAAAGTGGTAGATATCGGGAGCTTCAGCCGGTTTTCTACGTGCCGGGGCGGGAGCGGAAGCTCGTGCAGCAGGGCAAGCCCGGGCGGTACGACTTCGTGGCGGGGGACGACGAGCAGTACAAGCTCGTGACCGAGGCCATGGAGGACTCCTACCGCCACTCCTATGAGGCCTACCAGGAGATGCTGAAGGCCGGCGTCGCCCGCGAGGTGGCCCGCGCGGTGCTGCCGGTCGGGCTGTTCTCCTCCATGTACGCCACCTGCAACGCCCGGTCGCTGATGCACTTCCTGTCGCTGCGCACCAAGGACGAGCGGGCCACGGTGCCCTCGTTCCCGCAGCGCGAGATCGAGATGGTCGCCGAGAAGATGGAGGCGCTCTGGGCGGGGCTGATGCCCCTCACCCACGCGGCCTTCAACGCCTCGGGCCGCGTCGCCCCCTGATCACAGCGCCGGCAGCACGTACACCTCGGCCCCGGGGGGCAAAGCGCAGGCCAGCCCCCCGAGGCGCCGGGCGTTCTCACCGCAGACGAACATGCTGATGTGGCGGCGGATGCCGCCGTGCTCGTCGCACAGGCGTTTCTCCAGCATGGGGTGGGTGCGGCGCAGGGTGTGCAGGGCGGCGCCGAGGGTCGGGTGACCCTGGTCGGAGTCCGCCACGGCGAACACCCGCACCTCGGTCGCCCCGCTGCCCCAGTGGCCGAGCACGCTGGGCAGCACGAACGTCACGAGCGTGACCGGCTTGGCCATGGGAGTCAGCGGGCGGCCGGCGTGGCGAGGGGGACCGGGGAGGCGGGGGGAGAGGTCCGCCTGGGGTCGGCGGCGGGCGTGCCCTGCATGATGGCCCTTCCTTTCGCGGTGCCGGGGCCGCGTGGCGTCGCCGCCGTCCCCCGTCACGGCGCGGCGCGGCCCGGCCGACATGTCGGCCGCTGCGCGCGGATCGGCATCATCGTGTCACGTCGCCGGGGCTCCCGCCGGGCTCCCGGCGATTTGGTAGGCAGATCGCCCGGATCGTCCTCCGATAAGTGGTTGCCCGCCGCCAGGGGCCGCGCCGGGGCCAGGCGGCGCTCATGGATCGCGGACCGGATCCCGGTGGATGCGCGAGGGCGGCACGCCGTCGTCCTCGAGCTGCCGCACGGTCTCGCAGACCATGGCGGGCGGGCCGCACACGTACACCTCGTGCTCGGTCCAGGAGTGGAAGCGGCGCACGGCGTCGGGGAGCGTGCCGCGCATGCCGTCGTAGCCGGGCTCGGCCGACACCACGGGCACGACCCGCAGCCAGGGGTACTCGGCCTCCATGCGGATGAGGTCGCCGAGGTCGTACAGCTCGGCGGCGGTGCGGGCGCCGAAGAGCAGGTGGATGTTGGGGCGCCGGCCGGAGGCGATGACGTGCTCGACGACGGCCTTGAGCGGGGCGAGGCCGGTGCCGCCCGCCACGCAGAGCAGGCTGCGGGAGTTGCCGGCGCCCGGCGGCGCCATCGTGCCGACGGGCGGCCCGAGCAGGACGGCGTCGCCGACGCGGGTGCGTGAGACCAGGGTGGTGCTGACCCAGCCGCCGGGGACGGCGCGCACGTGCAGGCGGAGGGTGTTGTCGTGGCGGGGGGCGTTGGCGATGGAGTAGGTGCGCCAGACCCTCGGCCAGCGGCTGGTCTGCACGTTGACGTACTGGCCCGGGGTGAAGGGGAACGGCGCGCCGGGGCGCAGCGTGAGGACGGCCACGCCCGGGGCGCGGGTCTCGTGGTCGACGACCTCGGCCGTCCACCAGGCGGGGGAGGTCCCGGCGTCGGCCTCGGCGGCCTCGATCATCATGTTGGCCGCGGCGGTGTAGGCGGCGGCCCAGGCGGCCTCGACCTCGGGGGTGAAGCCGTCTCCGGCGAAGCGCCGGATCGTGGCCAGCAGGGCGTTGCCCACCGCGGTGTAGTGCTCGGCCAGCACGCCGTACTTGCGATGGTCCCTGCCGAGTTGCCCGAGATAGCAACGCAGGCCGTCGGGGCTGTCCAGGCTCCAGACGACGCGGGTGAGCGCCCCGAACAGGCGGTCCCGCTGGATGTCCATGGCGGGCGGGAAGAGCCCCCGCAGATGGGGACTCTCGGCGAACAGCCGTCCGTAGAAGTACGCGGCGGCCTTGCCCATGACGGGCTCGATCTCAGAGAAGCTTTCCTTGACGAGACGCGGATTCAACGACATTTATCGACGCCACCCTAATAGACCGGAAACGCGCTCCGGTCTTGTCGTGCCACCTCCTGACGGGTCCGGGTCGGTGAGCGTCCGGCGGCCCCGGCTCGGCCGATCGCTCGAAATGGAGTCTTCCATTCCGTCATGAGCGTCACAACCGTTTCACCACAAGGTGACGGGAAAGCGAACCGTTCGTAATTGGGCATTGATTCTCCGTAATGGCGGATCGGGACGGCGGAAAACACCCGGGAAAACGAGAGGCCCCTTCGGCTTCGCCGTCGCCATTCACGCGCTCGCGCGTCGCGGTCGTGAGAAATCGTGAATCCGTTTCCGATCCGCCTCTCCGCCCGCCGCGGCGCCGTGCCGGGCGCCGCGGAGGGGCGGCGGGGGGGCGGGCCTTGTGTGACGGGTGGGACCAGTGAGGCCGGTGAGACGGGACTGATACCCGGGATACGCGACATACCGGAAAAGTTCTGCGCCATGATGGGGTCTGCCACCGCTACTGGGCTGGGTGCCGCCGCAGGGTGCGGCACGACCGTGCGCGAGCCCCTGGAGAACGCATGCCCCGACCGCTCATCGGTATCACCACATACTTCGACGCCGCCCGCTGGGGCACCTGGGTCCGCGAGGCCGCGATCTCGCCCCCCGCGTACGCGAAGGCGGTGGACAAGGCGGGAGGCGCGCCCGTGCTGATCCCCCCGCTGAGCCTGGGGGCCGTCGACGGCTACGTGCGCGGCCTGCAAGGGCTGATCCTCGCCGGCGGCGTGGAGGTGGATCCCGCGCTCTACGGCGAGCAGTGGGACGAGCGGGTGGACGAGCCGCAGCCGCGCCGCGACCGGTTCGAGACGGCCCTGGCCAAGGCCGCCATCGAGGCCGACGTCCCGGTCCTCGGCGTGGCGCGCGGCATGCACGTGCTGAACGTCGCCCTCGGCGGCTCGCTGATCCGGTGGCTGCCCGAGGCCGTCCACCACGACCGGCACGGCCAGACGGCGCCGCACGCCATCCAGGTCAGCGTGTCCAGCAAGGTCGGCAAGGCGATCGGCGACCACATCGAGGTCTCCACCCCCCACCACCAGGCCGTGCGGCGGCTCGGCGCCGGGCTGATGGCCGTCGCCTGGGCCGACGACCAGATCGTCGAGGGCGTGGAGCTGCAGGGCCACCGGTTCTGCGTCGGCGTCCAGTGGCACCCCGAGCGCGGCGACGACAACCGCCTGGTGAACGCGCTGGTGGAGGCCGCCCTCGCCTGACCGCGGCGGGGCGGCGTCCCCCGGCCCGATCAGAAGCCGCGCGGCAGCCCCAGAACCTGGGTGGCGAGGTAGTTGAGCAGCAGCTCCTCGGTGACCGGCGCCACCTTGCCGATCCTGGCGTCCGCGAGCAGCCGCGCCACCGGGTACTCCAGCGAGAAGGCCATGCCGCCGTGGGTCTGGAAGGCGTGGTCGGCCGCCTCCCAGGCCGCCTGGGAGGCGGCGAGCTTGGCGATGTTGGCCTCGGTCGCGCAGGGCCGCCCCCGGTCGAACAGCCAGGCCGCCTTGTGGAGCATCAGCCGCGCCAGCTCGATCTGGGCCTTCACCCGCGCCAGAGGGAAGGCGATCGCCTGGTTGGCGCCGATCGGGCGGCCGAAGACCTCCCGCTCCTTGGCGTAGGAGACCGCGACCCGCAGCGCCACCTCCGCCCCGCCGAGCGCGCTCGCCCCGAGCAGGATCCGCTCGGGGTTGAGGATGTCCCACAGCACGGCCGCCCCCTGGTCCACCTCGCCGAGCACGTCCCGCTCCGGCACCCGCAGGTCGTCGAGGAAGACCATGTTCGACGGGGTGGTGTTGGCGCCCATCTTCGGGATCGGCCGGTAGGTCAGCCGTCCCCGCGCCACCGCGTCGGGCACGTTCACCAGGAACACCGTCAGCCCGTGGGTGCGCGGCCTGGCCTCGGCCGCCGGGACGGTCCTCGCCACCAGCAGCATCCAGGCGGCCCGCTGGACCCCGGTGATCCAGACCTTCTGCCCGTTGATCACGAACTCGCCGCCGTCGCGCCGCGCGAACGTCGAGATCGCCAGCGAGTTGGACCCGGCGTCGGGCTCGGTGAGCGCGAAGCACGTCTCGACCTCGCCGCTCGCCATGCCCGGCAGCAGCGCGGCGCGCTGCGCGGCCGAGCCGTGGCGCGCGACGGTCAGCGCGCCGAACCCGGGGGTCAGCACGTAGGTGAACGCCGACCCGCCCGCCGCCCCCGAGGCCGCCAGCGTCTCGGTGGCCACGGCCAGCTCCAGCAGGCCCTGCCCGCCGCCCCCGTACTCCTCCGGCACCGCCAGGCCCAGCCAGCCGCCTTCCGCCAGGTCCGCCCAGACCTCCTCCGGCCAGCGTTTCTCGGCCTCGCACCGCTGCCAGTAATCCATGTCGTAGCGCGCGCACACGGCCGCGACGCCCTGCCTTACCGCCTCGGCGCCGTCCGGAAGCGTGAAGTCCACGGCGATCTCTCCGTTCCCCTGCGACCCGTCGGGGGCGACATGCTAGAACGGCGCCCGGCCCGCGGGCGAGGGTCAGGCGCGCGGCCGCCTGGCGTGGTAGACGAACGCGGGCGGCAGGTTCGCCCACACCGTGCGCCCCGCCACGACCTCCTCGAACGTCTCCAGCAGCCGGCGGCGGAACCGCAGGGCCGGCGGCAGCGCGCGGGCGTGCACGTAGGCGAAGGTCGTGAACGCCCCGCCCTTCACCAGCACATCGCTGATCGCCCCGAGCAGCCGGTCCTGCAGCGCGCCGGGGAAGGCCGCCCACGGCAGCCCGCTGACCACCGCGTCGGCGTGGTCGAGGCCGTGCTCGGCCAGCAGCCGGGGCAGGTCGGCGGCGTCGGCGACCACGACCGTCGCGCCCGGGTGGCGCCGGGCCAGCCGCGTGGCCAGCAGCGGGTTGATCTCGACGGCCAGGTGGTGACCGCGGCCCGCCAGGCGGCGCTGGATCTCGCCGGTGAACACGCCCGTGCCGGGCCCGAGCTCGACGATCACCGGGTCGCCGCGCTCCGGCACGGGCGCCGACACCACGCGCGCCAGGCGCAGGGAACTCGGCGCCACCGCGCCCGTCGTGGCGGGCGAGCGCACGAACTGCCGGAAGAACAGGGCGGTGTCATTGGCGTCCTCGACGTCATCGGCCATGCCTCCGACCCTAGAGAACCCCGGGGGGTGCTCGCTTCCCCCGTTCGGCCGATCTTGTCGGGTGTCCCGCCTCGCCCCTGGGGAGGAGGAGCCGCCCCGCCACTGCGCGCCCGGCCCCGGGTAGGGTCGGCAGCAGGTTCGGCGGGAGGGGAGCGACCGGTGAGATCGGCCGAGGACCGCGTCTGGACGGTTCCGAACGCGCTGAGCATGCTGCGGCTGCTCGGCGTGCCGGTGTTCCTGTGGCTCGTGCTCGGGCCTAAGGCCGACGGGTGGGCCCTGGCGCTGCTCATGGCGGCGGGCCTGTCGGACTGGCTCGACGGCAAGCTGGCCCGCGCCTTCAACCAGACCAGCAGGCTCGGCAGGCTGCTGGACCCGCTGGCCGACCGGCTCTACATCCTGGCCACGCTGATCGGCCTGACCGTGCGCGAGGTCATCCCCTGGTGGCTCACCGCGCTCCTGGTCGGCAGGGACCTGGTGCTGCTGCTCGGCGTGCCCGTCCTGCGCCGGCACAACCTGGGGTCGGCCCTGCCGGTCCACTTCCTCGGCAAGGCGGCGACGGCCGGCCTGCTGTACGCCTTCCCGCTGCTGTTCCTGGCCTCCCACGCCGGCTGGTACGCCGACGCCGCCCGGATCATGGGATGGGCCTTCGCCATCTGGGGAACAGGTCTGTATTGGTGGGCGGGGGCGCTGTACGTGGTTCAGGGACGCCGGCTCATCGAGGCGGCGGGCCGGGCATGATCGCACCGGGCGGCCCGCCTGCGCGGCATCTCACCGCGATCATCCGCGTGCGCGCGGCCGCGTGCCCACCGTGACGCTACCTCCGGAGGGTGATTCGTGAAGGCCGTGGTGATGGCGGGCGGAGAGGGGACTCGGCTGCGGCCGATGACCGCCAACCAGCCCAAACCCCTGCTCCCCGTGGTGAACCGGCCGATCATGGAGCACGTGCTGCGCCTGCTCAAGCGGCACGGGTTCACCGAGACCGTCGTGACCGTGCAGTTCCTGGCCGCGCTCGTCCGCAACTTCTTCGGCGACGGCGACGAGCTCGGCATGAGTTTGCACTACGCCACCGAGGAGATCCCGCTCGGCACCGCGGGCAGCGTCAAGAACGCCGCCGACAAGCTGCGCGACGAGCGCTTCCTGGTGATCTCCGGGGACGCGCTGACCGACATCGACCTCACCGACATGATCCGGTTCCACGAGCGCAACGGCGCCCTGGTGACCATCGGGCTCAAGCGGGTCCCGAACCCGCTGGAGTTCGGCATCATCATCGTGGACGAGCAGGGCCGGGTGCAGCGCTTCCTGGAGAAGCCCACCTGGGGCCAGGTCTTCTCCGACACCGTCAACACCGGCGTCTACATCATGGAGCCCGAGGTCCTGGACGAGGTCGCCCCCGGCACGCCGGTCGACTGGTCGGGCGACGTCTTCCCCAAGCTCCTGGCCCGCGGGGCGCCGCTGTACGGCTACGTCGCGGGCGGCTACTGGGAGGACGTCGGCACCCACGAGAGCTACCTCAAGGCCCAGGCCGACGCCCTGTCCGGGCGGGTGCGGCTGGACGCCGACGGCTTCGAGATGTCGCCGGGCGTGTGGGTGGCCGAGGGCGCCTCGGTGGACCCCGACGCCATCCTCAAGGGCCCGCTGTACATCGGCGGGTACGCCAAGGTGGAGGCCGGCGCCGAGCTGCGCGAGTACACCGTCCTCGGCGACAACGTGGTGGTCAAGGAGGGGGCGTTCCTGCACCGCGCCGTCGTCCACGACAACGTCTACATCGGCCCGAGCGCCCACCTGCGCGGCTGCGTCGTCGGCAAGAACACCGACATCATGACCGGCGCCCGCATCGAGGAGAACGCCGTCGTCGGCGACGAGTGCGTGATCGAGGCCGAGGCGTACGTCTCCTCCGGGGTGAAGATCTACCCGTTCAAGACCATCGAGGCGGGCGCGGTCGTCAACACCAGCGTGATCTGGGAGTCGCGCGGCCAGCGCAGCCTGTTCGGCCCGCGCGGGGTCTCCGGCCTGGTCAACGTCGAGATCACCCCGGAGCTGTGCGTGCGCCTCGCCAGCGCCTACGCCACCACCCTGAAGAAGGGCGCCTCGGTCATCACCTCGCGCGACGCCTCCCGCGCCGCCCGCGCGTTCAAGCGCGCCGTGATCAGCGCGCTCAACGCCGGCGCGATCAACGTGCTGGACCTGGAGGCCGCGCCCCTGCCCGTCGCGCGCTTCCACACCTCCAACGAGAGCGCCTCGGGCGGCATCGCCCTGCGCACCACCCCGGGCGACCCGCAGAGCGTCGACATCGTCTTCATGGACGAGAACGGCGCCGACCTGTCGCAGAACGCCCAGCGCAAGCTGGAGCGGGTCTTCTCCCGCCAGGAGTTCCGGCGCGCCTTCCCCGGCGAGATCGCCGAGCTGAGCTTCCCCGCCAGGGCCGTGGAGGACTACACCCGCGAACTGCTGCGCTGGGTGGACATGTCGGGCGTCAGGGACGCCGAGATGAAGGTCGTGGTCGACTGCGCCGGCGGCACCTCGGCCCTGGTGCTGCCCAGCCTGCTCGGCCGGGTCGGGGTGGACGTCCTGACCGTCAACAACCGCCTGGACGAGTTCTCGCCGACCGAAACCCTGGCCGAGCGGCGCAGGGACCTGCAGCGGCTGGCCGAGCTCGTCGGGTCCTCGCGGGCCGCCTTCGGGGTCCGCTTCGACCCGGTCGGCGAGCGCATCTCCCTGGTGGACGAGATGGGCCAGCTCATCAGCGAGGAGCGCGCCCAGCTCGTCGTGCTGGACCTGGTGGCGGCCGAGCGGCGCGGCGGCCGGGTGGCGCTGCCGGTGACCACCACGCGCGTCGCCGAGCAGGTGTGCCGCTTCCACGGCGCCCAGGTGCAGTGGACCTCCACGGCCCTGGACGCCCTCACCTCCGCCGCCGCCGACCCCGAGCTGATCTTCGCCGCGGACGGGCGCGGCGGGTTCATCGTCCCGGAGTTCGCCCCCACCGTGGACGGCCTGGCCGCGTTCCTGCGCCTGCTCGGCCTCGTGGCGCGCACGCGGCTCTCCCTCAGCCAGATCGACGCGCGCATCCCCCAGGCCAAGATGCTCAAGCGCACCGTCCCGACCCCGTGGGCGGCCAAGGGGGCCGTCATGCGCTCGGTCGTCGAGGCCGCCGACGGCCACCGCCTGGACACCACCGACGGCGTGCGGGTGATCGAGGAGGACGGCGGCTGGGCGCTCATCCTGCCCGACCCCTCCGAGGCCGTCACCCACCTGTGGGCCGAGGGGGACGACCTGGACGTCGCCCAGGCCCTCCTGGAGCGCTGGGCCCGCGTGGTCGAGCACGCGGTCGGCACCTGACCCCCGCGGCCGGGGTGCGATCCACCGCGAAACCATCGATTCCGGTCACATTCGAACGGCGCGCCGCATGGACCACAGGGCTGCGCGGGCGGTAGCTTTGGACCGGCGTGGCGAGCCGGGCAGGAGCGAGAAAGGGGCGAAGCGGAACATCGTGGGCGCGGCGCGCACGGCGAGCGCCGGTCAGGAGCACCGCCGGCCCCCCGGAGCGAGAGCCCGAGCGAGCCCCGCTAGTATGTCCGAACCCGCGAGCATGCCCTCATCTTGACCTTTGTGACTCATCAGCGTATGTTGCGGCATTCGCAGTCTGACCCATGAGAAGCGAAGACCCGAGGCACGCCGCCATGAGCACCGTCGCCGCGACTTCGCGGTAGGAGGCCGAGCCGATCGATGCCGAGCGTCTACTGCACGCAGTGCGGCAATGCCAACCCTGAGGACGCCCGTTTCTGCTCACGCTGCGGGTCGCCGCTGAGCCGTCCCGAGAGCACGCCGCTGGGGGACACCACCTCCACGATCTCCCTCAGCGGGATCGAGGCGATGGACTCGGAGACGACCGGGCAGACGCTCCTACCCGATCGCGCGGCCGTCGACCAGCTGCCGCCGGGCACGGCGCTGCTGGTCGTGATGCGCGGGCCGAACGCCGGGAGCCGCTTCCTGCTCGACAGCGACCTCACCACCGCGGGCCGCCACCCCGAGAGCGACATCTTCCTCGACGACGTGACGGTGTCGCGCCGCCACGCCGAGTTCTACCGGCGCGGCGACTACTTCACCGCCCGCGACGTCGGCAGCCTCAACGGCACCTACGTCAACCGGGAGCGCATCGAGGAGCACCCTCTGACCGGCGGTGACGAAGTCCAGATCGGCAAGTTCCGGCTGGTGTTCCTCACGCGTGGGTGAGGTGGGACGGTGATGAGCGCGCAGGCCGCCCGGGCGTTCATGAGCATCGGGGAGGTCCTGGAGATCCTCCGGGCGGACTTCCCCGACGTCACCGTCTCCAAGATCCGCTTCCTGGAGGGCGAGGGGCTCATCGAGCCCCAGCGCTCGCCCTCGGGGTACCGCAAGTTCACCCACGCCGACGTCGAGCGCCTGCGCTACATCCTCACCGCCCAGCGCGACCGCTACCTGCCGCTGCGCGTCATCAAGGACCATCTGATGACCGCCGGCCCGCAGGACGCGCCGCTGGGCGGCCCCCGCCCCGTCGGCGACCCTCCCGCGCCCGAGGTCCGGCTGACCCGCCCCGACCTGCTGGAGGCCGCGGGCCTGGACGAGGAGACCCTCGCCGAGCTGGAGGACTACGGGCTGATCACGCCCGTCGCCCGCTGGTACGACGCCGAGGCCCTCACCGTCGCCAGGGCCTGCGGCGCGCTCGCCGGCTTCGGCCTGCACCCCCGCCACCTGCGGACGCTGCGGGCCGCCGCCGAGCGCGAGGCCGGGCTCGTCGAGCAGGCCGTCGCGCCCCTCATGCGCCGCCGCGCCCCGGGCGCCGCCGGCCAGGCCGAGGAGACCGCCCGCGAGATCTCCGGGCTGCTCCAGGAACTGCGCACCGCCCTGGTGAGGACCGGTCTGCGGGGCATTCTCGGCCGGTGACGGAGCCGCCCGGACATTTCGGGGTGGGAGGATGTTACGTTGAATTTTGCGGCGATGGTCACGCCGCGAGCTGAGAGCCGTAAGGGAGCAGGCCCGGAGCGGGCCGGTGACCCAATGGGACGGAGCCGCGTGTGTTGCAGATGGAGGTCGTGGGGGTCCGCGTGGAGATGCCCACCAACCAACCCATCGTCCTTCTGAAGGAGGCGAAGGGTGAGCGATATCTGCCGATCTGGATTGGCATGACCGAGGCCACGGCCATCGCGTTGGCACAGGCCGAGGAGCCACCTCCGCGGCCGCTCACCCACGACTTGTTCAAGGACGTGATCGAAGCCCTCGGCGTGCGGTTGCAGGCGGTCAACATCGTGGCGCTGCGCGACGGGATCTTCTTCGCCGACCTGGTGTTCTCCAACGGGGTCGAGGTGAGCGCGCGCCCCTCGGACTCGATCGCGCTCGCGCTGCGCACCGGCACGAGCATCTTCGCCAGTGAGGACGTGGTGCGCGAGGCCGGTGTCATCATTCCCGACGACCAGGAGGACGAGGTCGAGAAGTTCCGCGAGTTCCTGGACACGATCACCCCGGAGGACTTCGGCCGTGCGGGGTAGCCCAGTGCGCCATATCGGGCATTTACGCTTCACGACGCGCCGGGCGGGATCGTTGACTGAGCATCGCACCGGTCCTACGGTGCAAGGGAAACCACGGTTGTAATTCACGAACCCCCAGATCAGACCGTGGGATGAGAGAAAGCCGGAGGTCCGCAGTGGCGGTCAGCAGCGGCGAGGGAAAGACGGCCGACCAGCACGATCCGGCCCAGCGCCGGTCGGCTCGGGAGCGCGCGGGAGAGCAGGGCCTGCTGTTCGACGAGCGGCCGGCGTCGCTGCCCGCCGACGTGGGATACCGCGGCCCGACGGCCTGCTCGGCGGCCGGCATCACCTACCGGCAGCTCGACTACTGGGCGAGGACCCAGCTCGTCGAGCCGTCGGTGCGGCCGGCGCATGGCTCGGGCTCGCAGCGGCTCTACAGCTTCCGCGACATCCTGGTGCTCAAGGTGGTCAAGCGCCTGCTCGACACCGGGGTGTCGCTCCAGCAGATCCGCACCGCGGTCCAGCACCTGCGCGAGCGCGGGGTCAACGACCTGGCGCAGATCACGCTGATGAGCGACGGCGTGAGCGTGTACGAGTGCACCTCGGCCGACGAGGTCATCGACCTTCTGGAAGGCGGCCAGGGCGTGTTCGGCATCGCCCTCGGCGGCGTCTGGCGCGAGGTCGAGGGCACCCTGGCGGAGCTGCCGGGGGAACGCGTGGAGCCGGCCGCCACCACGGAGGACCACCCGGGTGACGAGCTGGCTCGGCGCAGGAAGGCCCGCAGGACGGGCTGACCGGCTCCCGCCCCCCGGTGGGGGAGCGGCGGGAATCGGCAGGACGGTCCCCGGGTTCGCGGGACGGCGGTGTGGGGCCGCACGCGGCGAACCCGGCGCCGGCGCGCGCCCGCGTGGCGGGGCGGTACTGGGGTAGCCTTCCGCCCGTGACGGGCGGGTACAGTTGGTGCAAGGCTTACGACCCCGCGCGGGAGAGTCCCGAGGGCACGAGCAGGCGCCGCGGCCGCGGCGCCCGCCCGCTGGCCCGGGCGCCGAAGGAGCAACCTCCCCGGAATCTCTCAGGCACACGTACCGCGCGGGTGAGGCGACTCTGGAAAGCAGGCATGCCCGCCAGGCGTGCCTCACCGACGGTGCAAGCCCCCCGCGGGGGGTGAAGCTCTCAGGTCGCGGCACGCGCCGCGCTGACAGAGGGGGAGACGGCACACGCGCGCCACGCGCCCGGTCTCAACCCTTCAGGAGGGCCTCCATGACCGATCGGTCACCGCTTCGCGACCTGTCCGCGCCGCCCTTCGCCACGCGGCACATCGGCCCCTCCGACGCCGAACAGGCCCGCATGCTGCAGGCCGTCGGTTACGCCTCGGTCGCCGACCTGGTCGCCGTCGCGGTCCCCGGCATGATCCGCGCCGAGGGCCCGCTGCGCCTGCCCCCGGCGGCGAGCGAGACCGAGGCCATCGCCGAGCTGCGCGCCCTGGCCGGGCGCAACCGCCTGCTCACCTCCATGATCGGCCTGGGCTACCACGACACGATCACCCCGGCGGTCATCCGGCGCAACCTGCTGGAGAACCCCGGCTGGTACACCGCCTACACCCCCTACCAGCCGGAGATCTCCCAGGGCCGCCTGGAGGCCCTGCTGAACTTCCAGACCGTGATCGCCGACCTCACCGGCCTGGACGTCGCCGGCGCCTCCCTGCTGGACGAGGCCACCGCCGCCGCCGAGGCGATGACGCTGGCCCGCCGCGCGGGCCGCGCCAAGAGCCCGGTGTTCGTCGTGGACGCCGACGCGCTCCCGCAGACCAAGGCCGTGCTCGCCACCCGCGCCGAGCCCCTCGGCATCGAGCTGGCCGAGGCCGACCTGTCCGAGGGCCTGCCCGGCGGCGAGCTGTTCGGCGTCCTGGTCCAGTATCCGGGCGCGAGCGGCCGGCTGAAGGACTTCCGCGCCCTGGCCGAGGAGGCGCACGCCCGCGGCGCGCTGGTGGTCGCCGCCGCCGACCTGCTGGCCCTCACCCTGGTGGAGTCGCCCGGCTTCCTCGGCGCCGACATCGCCGTGGGCTCCTCCCAGCGCTTCGGCGTCCCCCTCGGCTTCGGCGGCCCGCACGCCGCCTACATGTCGGTCCGCGAGGGCCTGCAGCGGCAGATGCCCGGGCGCCTGGTCGGGGTGTCCCAGGACGCCGACGGCCGGGCCGCCTACCGCCTGGCCCTGCAGACCCGCGAGCAGCACATCCGCCGCGAGAAGGCCACCAGCAACATCTGCACCGCCCAGGTCCTGCTCGCCGTCATCGCCGGCACGTACGCCGTCTACCACGGCCCCGAGGGGCTCAGGCGCATCGCCCAGCGCGTCCACCGGCACGCCGCCGTCCTGGCCGCCGGGCTGCGCGGCGCGGGCGTCGAGGTCGTGCACGAGGCGTTCTTCGACACGGTCCTGGCCCGGGTGCCCGGCCGGGCCGGAGAGGTCGTGGCCGCCGCCCGCGCCCGCGGGATCAACCTGCGCCACGTGGACGCCGACCACGTGGGCGTCGCCTGCGACGAGACCACCACCGGCGGCCACCTGGCCGCGGTCTGGGAGTCCTTCGGCCTCGAGGGCGTCGTGCTGGAGGACGTGGACACCTCCGCCTCCGACGCCCTGCCCGGCGAGCTGCTGCGCTCCACCGAGTACCTGGCCCACCCGGTGTTCCGCGCGCACCGCTCCGAGACCGCGCTGCTGCGCTACCTGCGCAGGCTCCAGGACAAGGACATCGCGCTCGACCGGTCGATGATCCCGCTCGGCTCGTGCACGATGAAGCTCAACGCCACCACCGAGATGGAGCCGATCACCTGGCCCGAGCTGGCCGGCCTGCACCCCTACGCGCCCGCCGAGCAGGCCGAGGGCTACCTCGCGCTCATCGCCGACCTGGAGCGCTGGCTGGCCGAGGTCACCGGCTACGACGCGGTCTCGCTGCAGCCGAACGCCGGCTCCCAGGGCGAGTTCGCCGGGCTGCTGGCCATCCGCGCCTACCACCGCGCCAACGGCGACCTGGAGCGCGACGTGTGCCTCATCCCGTCCTCGGCGCACGGCACCAACGCCGCCAGCGCCGTCATGGCCGGCATGCGGGTGGTCGTGGTGGCCTGCGACGACCAGGGCAACGTGGACCTCGCCGACCTCGACGCCAAGATCGGCAAGCATCGGGACCGGCTCGCCGCGATCATGGTGACCTACCCCTCCACGCACGGGGTGTACGAGGAGACGATCACCGCGATCTGCGCGCGCGTCCACGAGGCCGGCGGCCAGGTCTACGTCGACGGGGCCAACCTCAACGCCCTGGTCGGGCTGGCCAAGCCCGGCGCGTTCGGCGCCGACGTCTCCCACCTGAACCTGCACAAGACCTTCTGCATCCCGCACGGCGGCGGCGGCCCGGGCGTCGGCCCGGTCGCGGTGCGCGCCCACCTGGCGGCCTACCTGCCCGGCCACCCGCTGCGGGACGGCGGGCCCGTCGGGCCGGTCTCGGCGGCGCCCTACGGCTCGGCGGGCATCCTGCCCATCTCGTGGGCGTATGTGCGCATGATGGGCGGTGAGGGCCTCACGGCGGCCACCGAGCAGGCCATCCTGTCGGCCAACTACCTCGCGCGCCGGCTCGCCCCCCACTACCCGGTGCTCTACACCGGCCGCGAGGGCCTGGTGGCGCACGAGTGCATCGTGGACCTGCGCCAGATCACCAAGGAGACCGGCGTCACCGTCGACGACGTCGCCAAGCGGCTGATCGACTACGGCTTCCACGCGCCCACCATGTCCTTCCCGGTGGCGGGCACCCTGATGATCGAGCCCACCGAGAGCGAGGACCTGGCCGAGCTGGACCGCTTCGTCGACGCCATGATCGCGATCAGGGGCGAGATCGCCAAGGTCGCCTCCGGCGCCTACGACCGCGCCGACAACCCCCTGCGGAACGCCCCGCACACCGCCGACTGCCTGGTGGCCGACGACTGGCAGCACCCCTACACCCGCACCGAGGCGGCCTACCCCGTCCCGGCGCTGCGCGAGGGCAAGTACTGGTCGCCGGTCCGCCGCATCGACCAGGCCTACGGCGACCGCAACCTGGTGTGCTCCTGCCCCCCGCTGGAGGCCTACGAGGACTGACGTACGCCGCCCCGGAGGCCGTCCCGATCGGCATAATATGTCGCGCGCGACGGCGCCTTCCGCGTCGCGAGACCCGCGGTTCCCCCACTCCCCCCACGCGGAGAAGAGGTCTTGATGGCGGCGCACGAGGTGGACTCCGGCCGGCGGATCGACGACGCGCGACGGCTCGCCGAGAGCGGCGAGCTGGACGCGGCGGCGGAGATCTTCGCCGAGCTGGCCGCCGACGACGGTGAGGCCGACCGCGCCCAGGCGGCCGTCGGCCTGGCCGTGGTCCTGGAGCGGCGCGGCGACGTCGCCGGGTCCAGGGCCGCCGCCCGCACGGCCCTGGCCACCGGCCACCCGGAGTACGCCGCCCAGGCGGCCTGCCTGCTGGCCCGCGGGTTCGAGGAGGAGGACCTCGGCGACCAGGCCCGCGCCGCCTGGCAGGCGGTGATCGGCCTCGGCACGCCGGCCTACCTGCCCGCGGCCCACATGGCGCTGGCCCGCATCGCCGAGGGCCAGGGCGACGACGCGGCGGCCGAGACCGCGCTGCGGGCGGCGCTGGCCACCGGCGACCCCGTGACGGCCTCCCGGGCGGCCCAGCTCCTGGCCGGGCGGCTGCTGGAGGACGGCGCGCCGGGGGAGGCCGCCGACGTGGTCCTCGAGGCCCTGCAGGTCCCCGACGCCGCCGAGCAGGGCCGGCTGCGCGTGATGCTCGGCATGGCCCACCTGGACCTGGCGTGCGGCGAGTTCGCCTCCGCCGCCGAGGAGGGCGGCGACCCCGACGGCACGGCGCTGGCGATCGAGCTGCTGGCCCGCGTGCTCCCGCTGCGCGGCAGGGACGCCGACGCCGCCACGGTGTGGGAGTACGGCCTCGGCCACCCCGACGAGGAGGTCGCCTCCCAGGTGCGCCTGCGCCGGGCCCGCGACGACGCGGCCTTCGCCGGCGACGCCCCGGACGACACGCGGGCTCCGGACGCGGGCGAGGACGAGGACGAGGACCGGCGCTCGTGAGACGGCGTCGCCGGGCTTGACCGCGGTGAGGGCGCCGCCATCGCACCCGGGACGCGATGGCGGCGCTCCCGCCGGTGATTCACTCTCCTGCGGCGTCTCTCCGGGCGGGCGCGGTCAGACGCTCTCGCCCAACTGCTCGGCCACCCGCTCCAGGCCGCCCTTGATGAGCCGCCCGTACTCGTCGTCGCCGAGCGCGCCGATCCCGGCCCGGGCCCGCTGGAGGTGCTCACGGGCGCGATCGAGATCGCCCAGCTTGCGATGGCACTCGCTCAGGTTCAGGTGCAACGACGGATACAGGCCCGCCACCGAGATCGTCACCCCGGCCTGCGCGATCCCCTCGTCGGTGACCCGGTCGGCGGCGGCGAGCGCCCGCAGATCCCACGTCAGCTCCTGCCGCACGTCGTCCTGCACATCGGCCATCGAGTGGGCGAGGACGCAGACGTGCAGCGGATCGCCCTGCTCGCCGCCGATGTCCTCCCAGATCTGGGCGAACAGGTCGCGGGCGGCGTCACGCTGACCTTGGTGGTGATGCAACTCCACCCCCTGGCCGATCCGGGCCGGCGTGGGATCGGTGGTCATCGGCCCTTGCGGCGGCCGAAGGCGGCGGCGACGTTGACGAGCACGATGCCCGTCCAGGCCAGGAACAGCCCCCCGGGCCCGGCGCCGGCCGCGGCGATCGCCGTGAGCGGGACGCCGATGCCCAGCGATCCGAGCGCGATCGGGAGCGAGGGGTCGACCCGCTGGGCGTGGTGCTTGCCCGGCGCGGGCTGCGGGCCGCCGAGGGGCGGGGCGTAGCCGTCCGGGTGCCCGTTCTGGGTGGCCACCGCCGCGCGCACCCGGGCGTCGATCGTGGTGTCCAGCTTGTCGAGGAACGACTCGATCAGCGCGTTCTCGTAGTCGGGCCCGAGATCGCGTCTGGCCTCGACGGTCGCCCGCAGCTCATCGCGTGGATTATCCGGCACCGTCATAATCTGTCATGGACGTCCGGCCGAGGGCATCCCCCGTGAGAAGTAGCGGAGTCCTCCGCAGGTACGGTGTGCGCCATGCGCATCGTGACGCCGAGCGGCCCGGCGATCGTGGAGGTGGACGAGGTCCCCGATCCGCGGTTCCTGTTCGTGCTCACCCACGGGTCCGCCGGGGGAGTGGAGTCGCCCGACCTGCTGGCGGTGCGCGACGCGGTCACCGGCGTCGGCGGGACGGTGGCACGGGTGCTTCAGCCGTTCCGGGTGGCCGGGGCCCGGGCTCCGGGGTCGGCCGTCCGCCAGGACGCGGCGTGGACGGCGCTGGTGGCCGAGCTGCGGCGCCGGTTCCCCGGCCTGGCCCTCGTGCAGGGAGGGCGGAGCAACGGGGCGCGGGTGGCGTGCAGGACCGCGCGCGCCGCCGGGGCCGAGGCCGTGGTGGCGCTGGCCTTCCCGCTGCGCCCGCCGGGCAGGCCCGACCGCTCACGGGCCGGCGAGCTGCGCGAGGCGGGCGTGGACGTACTCGTGGTGAACGGCGACCGCGATCCCTTCGGCGTCCCCGACGTCGCGGACGCCGCCGAACTGGTCGTGCTGCCGGGAGAGGCGCACGAGTTCAAGAAAAACCCCGCCCGGGTGGGCGAGGTGGTCGCGCGGTGGCTCGGCCCCCGTTACGCGTGAGGGTGTCAGGCCGCGCTGATCGCGAGGTCGGTGGGGCGGTGCGGCGCGATGATCGCACCGTCGGGCAGGAGCTCCCCGGTGTCCTCGAAAAGCACGATGCCGTTGCACAACAGGCTCCACCCCTGCTCAGGGTGTGCCGCGATCGTGCGGGCGGCTTCGCGGTCCGGCGCGGTGGTGGTCGGACAGGACGGCTCATGCGGGCACATCGGCGTGCCTCCGGATCTCTCTCTCGGTCTGGTGTCCGGCCGGGGTTCTCGGCGTGGGGGCTTTCGCCCGCCCCGATTCCCCCGCCCCCGTCGGACGGGGCCGAACGCTTTGCTGTCGATGTGTGTGCTGGCACACACTTACAGAGTAAGTGTGCTGCGGGTCACACGCGGGCGACATAGCCCATTAGGACGGTTTAGATCCTTCGATTAGGGGGGTCAAGGGGGCCGACAGGGCTGGTCTCATGCGGTGTGACCTGCGGCACAAGCGTGCCCCAGCCAAGATAACGGTCTCAATACGACTCGCCGCCGAACGGATAAACGAATGGTTACGCCGGGGCGAGCCCTCTGAGCACGGCCTCCAGGCCCCGCTCGAAGGCGTCCACGGCCTCCTCGGCCGGCTCGGCGCCCCCGGGCCCCGAAAGGGCGGCCGGACCGGGCTCCGGGAGGGGGAGGGCGTCCTCCTCGTCGCCGTCCGGGCCCGCGGCCCAGCCGGAGCGCTGGATCTCCACCGCGACGCTGCCCATCACGAAGGCCCGCAGGGTGCGGACGGCGCGCGCCGCGTCGTCCAGGCCCGCCTCGGCGAGCTGCTCGGTCTGGTCGCGGATCGCCATCAGCGCGGTGCCCCGGGGCGGCTTGGTCAGCGCCAGGGCCAGCACGCCGGGGTGGTCGAGCAGCGCCGTCCTGGCGGCGCGGGCCCACGCGCGCGCCACCTCCTGCCAGCTCGCCGCGCCGGACGGCTCGACGGCGACGGTGGTGACGTGCTCGGCCAGCGCGTCCATCAGCGCTTCCTTGCCGCGCGGGAGGTGGTGGTAGATGGCCATCGCCTCCACCTGCAGCGCGTCGCCGAGACGGCGCATGGTCAGCCGCCGCAGGCCCTGGCCGTCGGCGATGTGGAGCGCCGCCTCGATGATGCGCTCGCGGGACAGGGGAACGGGAGGTCGTTTCGCCGGCATGCCGCCATGATCCACAATTTGGCTTACTTTGTAAAGGGCGCCACGCCGGTCCGCGAACCCGGGCGCTCCCGGAGCGGCGTACGCTAGGGCGTGCGACAAGCGCCGGATCACCGGCGAAAGGCCGAGAAAGGGCAGGGCGATGGCGTTTTTCCGTCCGAGGGTGAGCCGGGAGGCGGAGGTCAGGCACCACGCCGACCAGGAGGTCGGGAAGGGCTTCGCCCAGGTGCTCCACAAGGCGCGCGAGGCCGAGAGCGAGCTGCGCCGGGCGCAGGCCGAGGGCGCGGGCACCGCCGAGCTGCGCGCCGCGGGCCTGGCCTTCGACCGCGCGCTGACCGACGCGCTGCGCACCGCGGAGGCGGCCCGCCGGGCGACTCTGGGCGTGCGCGCCTACGACGACCGCATCCGCCGCCGCAAGGGGGTCGCCACGCCCGAGGGCGCCAGGTGGACCGCCGAGGTCGACCGTCTGCGCACCCTGCGCGAGGAGAACCGCCTCACCGGCATCGTCCGCGCCCCGCGCGCCTACCCCTCCGGCGCCGGCACCGCCCCCACGCACTAGAGAACGGCGCCGGAAAACGGACCGGCCGGCTCGGGTGGACCGAGCCAGCCGGGACGAACGGCGCGCGGGTGGTCAGCTCGCCCAGTCGAGCAGGGGCCGGGTGTTGCTCGGGTGGCGGAGCTTGGAGAGGGACTCCTTCTCCAACTGGCGGATCCGCTCCCGGGTCAGGCCCAGGTGCTTGCCGATCTCGTCCAGCGTGTGCGGCTTGCCGTCGATCAGCCCGAAGCGCAGCGCCATGATCTTGGCCTCGCGCGGGGTCAGGTTGTCCAGCACGCCGCGCAGCTCGGCGCCGAGGAGCTGACGGTCCACGACCTCGGAGGCCTCGGGCGCGTCGACGTCCTCGATCAGGTCGCCGATCGTGGTCTCGCCGTCCTCGCCGATCGTCGCGTTCAGGCTGATCGGCTGGCGGCTGGTGCGCAGGAGCTCCTCGATCTGGTCGGGGGTCTTGTCCAGCTCGACCGCCAGCTCCTCAGGGGTCGGCTCGCGGCCCAGCCGCTGGTGCATGTCGCGCTCGACGCGCGACAGCTTGGACAGCAGCTCCAGCACGTGGACCGGCAGGCGGATCGTGCGCGCCGAGTCGGCGAAGCCGCGCTGGATGGCCTGGCGGATCCACCACATGGCGTAGGTGGAGAACTTGTACCCCTTGGAGTAGTCGAACTTCTCCACCGCGCGGATCAGGCCGAGGTTGCCCTCCTGCACGACGTCCAGCAGGGCCATGCCGCGGTCGGTGTACTTCTTGGCGACCGAGACCACCAGGCGGAGGTTGGCCTCCAGCATGTGGTCCTTGGCGCGGCGGCCGTCCTCGACGACCCACTCCAGCTCGGTGCGCTCCTGCTCGCCGGGCGAGCCGGTCTCCAGCTTGTGCTCGGCGTACAGGCCCGCCTCGATGCGCTTGGCCAGCTCGACCTCCTCGGCCGCGGTCAGCAGCGTGCGGCGGCCGATGGACTTGAGGTAGGTATGCACCGAGTCGCCCATGACCGAGGACTGGTCGTCCAGGTCGAGGGTCTCGCCCTGCAGCTCGGCCTCGTCGGGCTCCTCCCAGGAGTCCTCCGGGCCGGGCTCGTCCTTGGAGGCGGGCCGCGCCGGGGCGGGCGGGGCGGCGGTCTTGTGTGCGGCCCGGCCGCGCCGGGGGCGGGCCTCGGCGGTCTCCGCGGTGGTCGCGGCGCCGGCCGCCCGGACGCCGGTGTGCGCGGGCTTGGAGGTGGTGGTGCTGGTCATTGCGCTCTTCGCCGTGGTCTTCACTGTGGTGCTCTTACGGGTCTTCCCGGCCGGGGCGCCCGCCTGCGTGGCGGGTTCGTTCTCGGTCGCCAGGCTCACGCCGGCCTCGGTGAGCTCGCGCAGGATGGAACGGCCCTTGGCCGGGCCGACCCCCGCCGACGAGAACGCCTCGCGGAGATCCGCGAGGGAAAGGTGACCCTGCGCTCGTCCTTGGTCGAGGATCCGGGCGAGGGCCGTCGCGGGCGCCTCGCTCTCGGCCGGGGCCGCCGCGGTGGTTCTGGGCATGAGCACACCTCCTCCGTCACGGAGTCGTCGGTTTCAGTCGATGGGATGGCGCGGCGTTCGCGTTCGGCGCACCAGTATCAATAACGCCGGAGGCCGTGGTTTGTTCCCGCCGCCCGCAAGACCGTGCCTGATCAACTCCTGTTCCTCGGCTTCATCGTCCCTGGTGGCATGCCCTCTGCCCCGGATCGGGCCTTCGACACCGCCCGCCGCGAGGCGGCCCCGGGATCCCCCTCGGGGGCGGTTCCGGCCCGTCCGCGCGGCCCGTTCCCGGCGCGGAACCGGCGCGGCATGAAAGAAGGCGGGCCGCCGTCCTGGCGCCCGCCTTCCCCGGCTCGCGGCCCCGGCGTCAGCCGGTGGGCTTCTTGGTGGGGGTCTTCTCCGGGGTCAGGACCGGGATCGGCAGCGGCTCGGCGTCCTCGAGGCGCTTCTCGGTCCAGAACTCCGCCACCTTGCGCGGGTCGCCGTTGACGTCGGGGTCGGTGACCACGAACGTCTCCGGCGAGCGGGTCGGCTCGGCGTTCTGGGGGATCTCGGGGCCGGGGATCTGGCCGGGAGCCTCGCCCGGGCCGTAGGTCTCGGAGGTCTTCGACCCGGCCTTGTCGGCCTGTTCCACCCGGCCGGACGCGGCGGCGGCCGCGACGGAGATTCCCCCGGCGAGGACCACACCGGTCACCGCGGCGGAGATCCACATCTTGCGGGTTGGCTTCATCAAGGCGTCCTTCCTGGGTCCAGCTGTCCTTTAAGACGCGCCGGAGGCTGCTTCCGGTTCCCTTGACGGGACATTGTGGTCAAGAAAGATCGCCTGTGCCAACAAACCGGGAAATCTCTTCTCTTATCGCGACAAGGTCATGTTTGCCGTTCGGGAGCAGCGGCAACCGGTCCACCAGCCGCACCGCGCGCGGCGCCGCGTACCCCGGCAGGCGCGTCTTCACGTGCGCGCGCAGCTCCGCCAGCGCCGGGGGAGCGGCGGGATCGGCGGGCACGACGACCGCGACCACCTCCTGTCCCCACTCCGGGTGCGGCCGGCCCAGCACGACGGCCTCCCGCACGCCCGGATGCCCGCCCAGCACCCCGGCCACCGTCCCGGCGACGACCTTGCGCCCCCCGGTGTTGATCACGTCGTCCGCGCGGCCCAGCACCCGCAGCCTGCCCCCCTCGACCGTGCCCAGGTCGGAGGTCACGTACCAGCCGCCGTCCATGGCCGCCGCCGTCAGGTCGGGCCGCAGCCGGTACCCGGCGAACAGCACCGGCCCGCCGAGGCGGATCCGCCCGCCGGGGCCGGCCGCCACCCGTACGCCGTTCAGCGGCACGCCGTCGTAGACGCAGCCCCCGCACGTCTCGCTCATGCCGTACGTCGTCACCACGCGCACCCCCGCGTCGCGGGCCGCCTCCAGCAGGCCGGGCGGGGGCGCGGCGCCGCCGAGCAGCACCGTGCGCAGCCCCGCCAAGGGCACCCCGGCGTCGAGCACGCGGCGGAGCTGGGTGGGGACCAGAGAGACGTGGTCGGCGCCCGCGGCGGCCACCGCGCCGGGGGAGAACCGCTCGTGGACCACCGGCTCCGTGCCGCCGAGCAGCGCCCGGACCAGCACCTGCAGGCCGGAGACGTGCGAGGGGGGAAGGCAGCACAGCCAGCGCTCGCCCGGGCGCGCGCCGATCCGCTCCAGCGAGGCGGTCGCCGAGGCGACCAGCGCGGCGGCGGGCAGCTCCACCCCCTTGGGCGTGCCCGTGGACCCGCTGGTCGCGATGATCGCCGCGACCGCGCCGTCCGCCGGCACCCCGCCGGGCAGGGCCTCGACGCCGCCGGCGGTGACCAGGTGCGTGGGGCGCAGGGCCGCCAGCGTCGCCCGCAGCGCGGGGCCCGGCAGGGAAGGATCGAGCGGCAGCACGGCCGGGCCGCCGCCGAGGAGCGCCTCACGGACCTTCTCCAGAACCAGCGGGCCGGGAGTGCCGAGTACCGCGTGCACCGGACGCTCACCCACGGTCGTAAGGTTAGTCCCGATGGGAGGCGTCCCCCGCGCGGGGCGCCTCGTGGCCGTGCCGGGCCGAGTGAGGAGCGAGACTGACAGTGGGCACCGTCGACTGGAACCGGCCCGGCGAGCACCAGCATCCCCTCAGCGTCCATCCCGCCCGCGTCCGGCCGGTCCGCGATCATCTGGTCGGTATCGGTCCGTTCGGTGTCGGCCCGGCCCGCGATCACTCGGTCCGCGTTCATCTAGTCCGCGTTCATCTAGTCCGCGTTCCTCGGGTCCGTGTTCGTCCGGTGGGTATTCGTCCGGTCCGCGTCGCCGTGCCGGCCCCGTGCCGTCCCCGCTCCTGCGGCCGCCCCTCCGCGCGTACATGAGGGCCCCCCACCTCGCCCCGCACGCGGTCAGGCGTCGCCGTGCCCGCCCGGGGGAGGCCCGGTGAACCCCGCCACGGCGCTGAGCGGCGTACTGGTCGACGAGCTGGTGCGCTGCGGGCTGACCGACCTCGTGCTGGCCCCGGGCTCCCGGTCGGCGCCGCTCGCCATCGCCGCACACGGCGACCCGCGGCTGCGGCTGCACGTGCGCATCGACGAGCGGTCGGCCTCCTTCCTCGCCCTCGGCCTGGCCCGCAGGTCCGAGCGGCCGGTCGCCCTCGTCTGCACCTCCGGCAGCGCCGCCGCCAACTTCCACCCCGCGGTGATCGAGGCGAGCGAGTCGGGCGTCCCGCTCCTGCTGCTGACCGCGGACCGCCCGCCCGAACTGCGCGGCACCGGCGCCAGCCAGACCATCGACCAGCTCAAGCTGTACGGGCCGTCGGTCCGCTGGTTCGCCGAGGTCGGCGTGCCCGAGGAGCGTCCCGGCCAGGTCGCCTACTGGCGCTCGCTGGCCTGCCGCGCCTACCAGCGCGCCCTCGGCCCCGGCGACCCCGGCCCCGTCCACCTCAACCTGGCCTTCCGCGAGCCGCTGATCCCCGACGGCGACACCACCTGGTGCGAGCCTCTGGAGGGCGGCGACGGCCCCTGGGTGCGGGCCCGGGTGGCGCCCCCCTCGGCCGGGCTGCACGTCCCCCCGACCCGGCGCGGAGTGCTGGTGGTCGGCGACGGCGCCGTCAACGTGCGCCGCCACGTCGCCGCAGCGGGGATGGCGGGCTGGCCGGTGCTGTCGGAGCCCAGCGGCGGCGCCCGCTACGGCGACCACGCCATCTCGGCCTACCACTTCCTGCTCGGCGTCCCGGAGTTCGCCGACGCCCACAGCCCCGACGTCGTGGTCACCCTCGGCCGTCCGAGCCTGTCGCGGCCCCTGATGTCGTGGCTCAAGCGCGTCCACGAGCACATCGTCGTCAGCCCCGACCTGACGCGCTGGCCCGACCCGACCCGCTCGGCCACCCAGGTCGCCGCCGCCGTCGAGATCGCCGCCGCCTCGGGCGACGACGGCTGGCTGCGCTCCTGGCGCACGGCCGAGGCCGCCGCCCGCCGCGCCGTGGACGAGGTGCTCGACGACAGCGGGCTCAGCGAGCCGCGCCTGGCCAGGGACCTGGCCGAGCTGCTGCCCAACAACGCGCTGCTGTTCACCGGCTCCTCCATGCCGATCAGGGACCTGGACCAGGCCATGCGCCCGCGCCGGGGCCTGCGGCTGCTGGCCAACCGCGGCGCCTCGGGCATCGACGGGCTGGTGTCCACCGCCGTCGGCGCGGCCCTGGCGCACAACGGGCCCTCCTACGCCCTGCTCGGCGATCTGACCCTGCTGCACGACCAGAACGGGCTCATCCTCGGCCCGCGCGAGCCTCGCCCGGACCTGTGCCTGGTCGTGGTCAACAACGACGGCGGCGGCATCTTCTCCCTGCTGCCGCAGGCCGCCCTGCCCGACTCCTTCGAACGCGTCTTCGGCACCCCCCACGGCGTGGACCTGTCGGCCGTCGCCGCCGCCACCGGCATCCCCTACACCTCCCTGGCCACGATCGGCGACCTGCCGAAGGCCGTCCGCGGCGAGGGCCTGCGCCTGGTGGAGGCCCGCACCGGCCGCGAGGACAACGCCCGCGTCCACGCCGCGATGCGCGACGCCGCCCACCACGCCGTCCGCGCCCTGGCCTGACGCCGCCCCGTCACCGCGCCGGGCACGGGACCCGCACGGGACCGGCACGGGATCGGCACGGGATCGGCACGGCGGACGCGGTCAGGCCCGGCGGGCCGAGAAGCGGGCGATCGCGCCGTCCAGGCGCACCTCGGCGTCCCGGAACCCCGCCGCCCCCAGCATCCGGGCCAGGTCCCCGGCCGTGAACACGGCGCCGAACGCGCCCGCGCGGCGCAGCACGCCGATCAACGCGTCCCGCCGCCACCCGGTCCCGCACACGACCGCCGTGCCCCGCAACGCCCCGCCCGGGCGCAGCACCCGGGCCATCTCGGCCAGCGCCGCGGCCGGGTCGGCGAAGCAGTGCAGCCCCAGCGAGCTGAGGCACCGGTCGAACGCGCCGTCCGCCAGCGGCAGCCGGGTCACGTCCGCCTGGAGCAGGCCGGCCAGGCGCAGGCCACGGCGCCGCGCCCGGTCACGGGCCCGGCGCAGCATCAGCGCGGACACGTCCACCGCCACATAGCCGCCCGCGTCCGGCGGGAGCGCCGTGAAGGCGGTGCCTCCGCCGCAGGGCACGTCCAGCACCCGCTCGCCCGCGCCGGGCCGCGCCGCGCTTCGCAGGTCACGGTAGAAGCGCCGCATGTCGGCGCCCCACAGCAGCCGTCCCCCGGGCGCGCCCAGCCGTTCATGGGTGATCCAGAAGTCGTAGACCCTCGCGATCAGGCGCGACCGGCGCCAGTCGGCCATCCGCGATCCCCTTTCCGCCATACCGCCCAAGTCCGCCGTCCGGCGGCTTTCCTTCAGTATCGGCAGGACACCGTATGGAACCCGCATAGGGGGCCGCGCGGGGGAGGGAACGCCCATCGCACGGCATAGGGTGTGAGCCATGCATGTCGAGGAGTGGCTCCAGGCGATTCCGGCCATCTGGATCTACGTGATCGTCGGCGGTGTGATCGGCGTGGAGAGCCTGGGCATCCCCCTGCCCGGCGAGGTCGTCCTCGTCAGCGCCGCGCTGCTGTCCGCGCAGCACGTCGTCAGCCCGCTGTGGGTCGGGGTGTGCGCCAGCGCGGGCGCCATCGTCGGCGACTCCATCGGCTACGCCATCGGCCGCCGAGGCGGGCAGCCGCTCTTCGACCGCCTCGCCCGGCGGTTCCCCAAGCACTTCGGGCCCGCCCACATCGCCAAGGCCCAGCAGACGTTCGACCGGTGGGGAATGTGGGCGGTGTTCTTCGGGCGTTTCATCGCCCTGCTGCGCATCCTGGCCGGCCCGCTGGCGGGCGCGCTGCACATGCCGTACTGGCGGTTCCTGGTCGCCAACGTGCTCGGCGGCATCGCCTGGGCGGGCGGCACAACCGCCGTCATCTACTACCTCGGCGTGGCGGCCGACCGGTGGCTCAAGGGCTTCTCCTGGGTGGCGCTGGTCGTCGCCCTGCTGTTCGGCCTCGGCACGACGCTGCTGATCAAGCGCCGCGCGGGCCGCGTGGCCGCCACCGGGGCCGGGCCGGCGGATCAGCGCTCGATGAGCGTGACCTCCAGCGAGTAGTGCGAGCCGCGGTAGACGTGCGAGCCGTGCTCCACGGCCCTGCCCTGGTCGTCGTAGGTGGTGCGCACCATGGTCAGCAGCGGGGCGCCCCTGCGCTCGTCCAGCAGGCGCGCCTCGGCGGGGGTGGCCGCCCGCGCGCCGATGCGCTGGTTGGCCACCCGCATGCGCACCCCGGCCGCCCGCAGCAGCTCGTACAGGCCGCGCCGCGCCAGCGCCTCGGAGGTCAGCCCGGCCGCGGCGGGCAGCCAGTTGTGCAGCAGGGCCAGCGGCTCGCCGCCGGCGTAGCGCACCCGCTCCAGGCGCAGCACCTCGGCGCCCGCCGGGACGCCGAGGATCGCGGCGATCTGCTCGTCGGCGCCGACCGGCGCCAGGGACAGCACCCGGGTGGTCGGGTCCTGCCCGGCGCGGCGCAGGTCGTCGTACAGGCTGGTCAGCTCCACCGAGCGCTTGACCTGGCCGTGCACCACCTGCGTGCCGACGCCGCGCTTGCGCACCAGCAGGCCCTTGTCCACGAGGTACTGGATGGCCTGGCGGATCGTCGGGCGTGACAGCCCGAGGCGGTCGGCGAGCAGGATCTCGTTGTCGAGCCGCGCCCCCGGGGCGAGGTCGCCCCGCCGGATGGCCTCGGCGATCTGCTCGGCGACCTGGAAGTACAGCGGCACGGGGCTGGAGCGATCGAGATCGATGTCGAGTGGCGTGCCCATGCCTTCTCCCGGCCTCGTGTCCGATCGCTGACTGACCAGGGTAGCGGACATCAAGATGTCCGGACAAAAACCTCCCCGCACCGGTCAGGGCGACGAGCCCGCACGGTCCGCCGTGATCGCCGGGCGGTTCACTCGACCGTGGTCACCTCGGTGAGACCGGAGATCGTCAGGACCGGCGTGATCACCGGGTTGGCGAGGACCCGGATCCGCGCGGCGTGGGCGAACAGGACCGTCAGGCCCGCGCTGTCGAGATACTCCACCCCGCTCAGGTCGACCAGCAGCGCGCCGTCGCCGGTCGAGGTCGTCAGCGCGTCGTCCAGGACACCGGCGTTGCTCATGTCGATCTCACCGGTGACGGCGAGGACCGGGGTGCCGTCGGGCCGCTCCGAGGCGACCACGGTCAGGGGGGTGGTCATCAGGAGATCCTCGCATGCATGTCGACGATGGTCCCGGCGGCGCCGGGGTGGATGGTGACCTCCTGCATCAGGGCGCGCATCAGGGCGACGCCCCGGCCGCGATGGGAGTCGGCCTCCGGCCGTGGAGGCCTCCAGCGGCCGGAGTCGGCGACCGTCAGATGCAGGTCGTCGACGGTGGCGACCGCCCGCAGCAGGATCGTGCGGCCGGGGGCGTGGCGGTGCCCGTGCTCGATCGCGTTGGCGCAGGCCTCCCCGGCCGCGACCAGCACGTTCTGGATCATCGACGGGGTGAGCTGGCAGCGGGCGAGCCAGTCCCGCAACGCGGTGCGCACCGGGGCCAGCTGCGCGGACTCGGCGGGGAACGCCACCTCCAGCGGGGCGGGCTGACGGTACAGCAGCAGGGCGACGTCGTCGTTGAAGCCGCCCTCCGGCGCCAGAATGCTCATCACGTCGGCGGCCAGGTCCTCGATGGGGGTGGACCGGCCGGCCTGCAGGGCGAGGCCCGCCTGGCCGATGCCGGTGGTCAGCGGACGCCGGCGCCGCTCCACCAGGCCGTCGGTGTACAGCAGCAGGGTGGACCGGGGCGGCATGGTGCACCGGGCCTCCGGCCGCGGATGGCCCGGCCGCACGGCCAGCGGGGTCGAGCGGCCGCCCTCCAGGAGCAGGGTGGTCCCGTCGGCGTGGGCGAGGATGCCCGGCGGATGCCCGGCGCTGGAATAGACCAGGTCGCCGGTGGCGGTGTCCAGGATGCCGCAGAAGACGGTGGTGCACCGGGCGCCGGGCACCAGGGCGGCGAACCGGTCCAGGGCGGTGAACACCTGCGCGGGATCGGCGTCCTGCAGCAGCAGGGCGCGGCAGGCGCTGCGCAACTGCCCCATCACGGCCGCGGCCTCCAGCCCGTGCCCCACGCAGTCGCCGACCACGATCCCGACGCGCGGGCCGTCCAGCGGCACGATGTCGTACCAGTCGCCGCCCACCTCCAGCGGGCGGCCGGCCGGCTCGTAGCGCACGGCGAAGCCGTCGGGCAGCCGGGACGGGCCCAGGATGGCGCGCTGGAGCGCCACGGCGGCCGCGCGCTGCTGGTCGAGCTGGTGTACCCGGTGCAGGCCCTGGCCCAGGTGCCCGGTCAGCAGCGCCAGCAGGGTCTGGTCCTCCCCGGTGAAGGGCCGGTTCCTGCCCAGGTCCACCCAGATGGCGAGCGTGCCCTCGGGGTGCTCCAGGGTGATGCCGGCCCCGCCCGCCTCCGCGGCGAGGGGACGCAGCGGCGCCTGCTCGCGCAGGGCCGTCAGCCGCTCGCGCACCTGCTCCGGCAGGTCCTGCCAGCCGTCGCCGGGCGGCGCGCAGTAAAGCCGCGGCGGGGCGTCGTCCTTCCACACCGCCGCCGAGATCTGGCGGGCCTGCCAGACCTCCCGCAGCGCCTCCAGCCCCCCGCGCAGGGCGTCGTCCAGGTCGTCCGCCTGCGAGACGCGCACGCTGATCGCGGCCAGCGCGCTCTCGCGCTGCACCAGGTAGCGCTCGGAGGTGACGTCCCGCAGGGTGCCCACGACGCGGCGCCGGCCGGTGTCGGGGTCGACGACGTCGTTGTAGGTGACCGCGACCCAGATCCGGTGCCCGTCCCGGTGGGCGACCGGGACGACGCAGCTCCCCTTGCCCTCGCCGACCATCCGCGCGAACGCCTCGGCGGTGATCGCGTGGGCCTGCGGGTCGTCGTCCTGGTCCGGCCACCAGGGGTGCTGGGGAGTGTAGGGCAGCCCTTCGGGTCCGTAGCCGAGGATGTCGGTGAACGCCGCGTTGATCTCGATCACCGCGCCGTGCTCGTCGGCGACGAAGAACGCCTCCTGCAGGGAGTCGATCATCGCGTTGCGCCACCGGGTGTGGTGGTTGCGCATCCGGGACAGCTCCACCGTGGCACGGACCCGCGCCAGCAGCTCGGCGGCGGAGAACGGCTTGACCAGGTAGTCGTCCGCGCCCGCCTCCAGGCCCTCGATGGCGGCCTCCTGCCCGGCGCGGGCCGACAGCAGCAGCACCGGCACCCCGGCGGTGCGCGGATCGGAGCGCAGCGCCGCGACCAGGGCCAGGCCGTCGAGGCGGGGCATCATCACGTCGCTCACCACGAGATCGGGCATCTCCGCGCGCACGACGTCCAAGGCCAGCAGCCCGTCGCCGACCGCGCCGACCAGGTACCCGGCGCCCTTGAGAAGGCGGGACAGGTACTCGCGCATGTCGGCGTTGTCGTCGGCGATCAGCACCCGGACCGGCGCGCCGTCATCGGCGGCCGCCGGGAGGCCGCCGGGGGAGACACCGGGGGCCGTGGAGTCCTCGGCGGTCGATCCGTCCCCGGGGAGCCAGCGCAACGCCTCTTCGACGAACGGACCGGCGGTGCCCGAGGCCGCCTCCGCCGCGCCGGGGGAGACCAGGCTGTCGGCGGGCAGGTGGGCGGACCCGAGCGGCAGCCGGATGGTGAAGGTCGTGCCCACGCCCTCGACGCTGTCGGCGGTGATCGTGCCGCCGTGCAGGCCGACCAGCTCCTGGACGAGGGCCAGGCCGATGCCGCTGCCCTCGTTGGAGCGCGACCGGGCGCTCTCGATGCGGTGGAACCGCTCGAACAGCCGCGGCAGCTCCTGGGAGGGGATGCCGATGCCGGTGTCGGTGATCGTCACCACCGCGTGGGCGCCCTCCCCGCGCACCGTGACGCCGACCGAGCCCTCGAAGGTGAACTTCAGCGCGTTGCTCAGCAGGTTGAGCACCACCTTCTCCCACATGCCCCTGTCGACGTACACCGGCTCGGCCAGCGGAGGGCAGTCCACCGCGAAGGCCAGGCCGGCCTTGTCGATCGCGGAGCGGAAGACGCTGGCCAGCTCGGCGGTCACCGCCGCCAGGTCCACCGGCTCGTAGCGCGCCTGCATGCGCCCGGCCTCGATACGGGAGAAGTCGAGCAGGGTGTTGACGAGCTTGCCCAGGCGCAGGCCGTTGCGGTGGACCAGCTCCAGGTCCTGGCGCACCTGTTCCCCGGCGCCGGCCAGCGTGTTCCGCAGGTCACGCACCGGCCCCATGATCAGGGTGAGGGGGGTGCGGAACTCGTGGCTGATGTTGGAGAAGAAGACGGTCTTGGCGCGGTCCAGCTCGGCCAGCTCCTCGGCGCGCCGCTGCTGGGCCTCGTAGCCGCGGGCGCTGGCGACCCCCGCCGCGACATGCCCGGCGGCCAGCTCCACAAAGCCTCGGTAGGAGTCGTCGAGAGGCCGGTAGCGGTTGAGCGCGGCCACCAGGAAGCCGTACGGCGCGCCGCCCTGCCGCAGGAGCGGCACCACCAGCGCCTGCGTGGGCGGCTCCTGCCAGTCACCGGAGGGCAGACCGGCGAACGAAGGACCGTCGAGCGGCACGAGCACCGACTCGCCCCGGGCCAGCGCCGCCGCTGGCCACACCCCGCCCGGCTCGCCGAGCGGCAGGGTCTCGGGGGCGGCCGGATGCCCGGCGCCGATCCCGGTCGCCCCCGCCAGCCTCGCGCCGCCGCCCTCGTCGAACAGGTAGGTGAGGGTGAACGGAAGGTCCCGCAGGTTGCCGCCGAGCTGCCGGCAGGCGAAGGCCAGCATCTCCTGCTCGGTGCGGACCACGCTGGGATCGGAGCCGAGATCCCGCAGCGTCGCCATCCGCCGCTCGCCGATCACCCGCTCGGTGTCCTCGCTGACGACGCACAGCATGCCGACCACCGCGCCCGCGTCGTCGCGGAGCGGACTGTAGGAGAAGGTGTGGTAGCTCTCCTCCGGGAAGCCGGCCCGCTCCACGAACAGCAGCAGCGCCTCGTCCCAGGTCGCCGTCCCCGTGGCCAGCACGGTCTCGATCCGCGGGCCGATGTCGTCCCAGATCTCCGCCCATACCTCGGCGGCCGGGCGGCCCAGCGCCCACGGGTACTTGCGGCCCAAGGTGTCGCGGCGGTAGGCGGTGTTGCAGAAGAACGTCAACTGCGGCCCCCATGCCATCCACATGGAGAACCGGGACGACAGCACGATGCTCACCGCCGTCCGCAGGCTCTGCGGCCACGCCTCCGGCGGCCCCAGCGGGGTCGCCCTCCAGTCCACCACCGCCAGATCGCGGCCGACCTCGTCCTCGACGGTGAAGATCCCGGCCCCGTCCATCGTCACCGGCCGGTCCTCGGCGTCGTCACAGTGCGTCACCTGACACCCTTTCGCTCACGCCGAGCCCTGCCCCCCGCGCCCGTCTTATCACCCCGGCCGCAGCAGCGTTCGCGAACCTCGCCGCCTCCCCATGCGGCCCAGGACCTGATCGGCCTGATCGGCCTGGTCCCGCCGGCCTGGGCCGGTCGTGCGAGGACCGGCTCGACGGTTACGTAGAATAGGGCAAATCGCTCTAGGCCCTGTGTCCGCCTCAAGGAGCATGGTGGAAGGGAGCCTGACGTCAGCACCGCCGAGGAAGCCCGCCGGCCGCCGGCCGCGCGCCGCTACGCGATCCCCGACGCCCCCGGCGACGACGCCCTGGAGCGGGTGGCCTCGCTCGCCGCGCGCGTGTTCCGCGCCCCCATGGCCACCGTCACCCTCGTCGACGACGAGTGGGTCCGCTGCTGCGCCGCCCACGGAACCCCGGCGCAGACCCGCCCGGTCAGGCGCGC
The DNA here is from genome assembly GCF_014200435.1 of Sphaerisporangium krabiense. Classification (NCBI taxonomy): domain Bacteria; kingdom Bacillati; phylum Actinomycetota; class Actinomycetes; order Streptosporangiales; family Streptosporangiaceae; genus Sphaerisporangium; species Sphaerisporangium krabiense. Next base: position 74,004 of record NZ_JACHBR010000003.1, read on the forward strand.
CGTGAGCCTGTCCGCCGCGGCCGCCGGCCACGACGGCGTCCTGGTCATCCCGGACACCGGAGCCGACCCGCGCGCCGAGGCCGACCCGATGGTCGGCGGCGTGCCCGGCGCCCGCTTCTACGCGGCGGCCCCGATCGACACCCCCGACGGCCACCGCCTGGGCAGCGTCAACGTCATGGACGTCCACCCCCGGCAGCCCGGCGCCGAGGAGCTCGACGCGCTGCGGGACCTGGCCGCCCTGGTGGCCAACGAGCTGGAACTGCGGCTGGCCGCCGCCCGCGTGGTCGCCGCCGAACGCCAGATGCGCGCCGACGCCGAACGCCTGGCCCGCATCCTGCAGCGCACGCTGCTGCCCCCGGCGCTGCCCCAGGTGCCGGGCCTGTCCGCGGCCGCGGCCTACCACCCCTACTCCGCCGACGAGGTCGGCGGGGACTTCTACGACCTGTTCCCCCTCGACGGCAACCGCTGGGGATTCTTCCTCGGGGACGTCTGCGGCAAGGGCGCCGACGCCGCCGTCCTGACCTCCCTGGTCCGGTACACGCTGCGCGCCGCCGCCGTCTACGACCCCGACCCGTGCCGGGTCCTGGCCAACCTGGACGCGGTGCTGCAGCAGGAGCACGCCGGCGGCGCGCCGTCGCCGTACTGCACCGCCGTCTTCGGGGTCCTGGAACCGGCCACGGACGGCTTCGCCGTCACCCTCGCCGGCGGGGGACACCCTCCCGCCCTGGTCGTGCGCGCCGACGGCGGCGTCGAGGCGCTGCGCACCGAGGGCGGGCAGCTCATCGGCATCCTGCGCGAGCCGCGGTTCGTCCAGGTGAGCACGCGCCTTCGCGCCGGAGACGCGATGCTGCTGTACACCGACGGCCTCACCGAGGCCCGCACCGAGGCCGGGTCCAGGCTGGACGAGGAGGGCCTCGCCGCCTACCTGGCCCCCGCCGCGCCCGCCGACGCCGACGACCTTCTCGCCGAGGTGCATAAACTGATCGGGTCCCTGGGCGAGGGCGTCTCGGACGACACCGCGGTGCTCGCCCTGTCCGTCCCGCCCGCCAGACGATCGCAGCCTCTCAGGAGCCTTGGTGCCGCATGACCACGCTCTGACCGTCACCCTCCAGCCGCACTCGCCTCACGTGCAGGTGCTGGTCGTGGCCGGTGACCTCGATCACCACACCACCCGCCGCCTGCGGGCGGTCCTGGACGAGCTGACGCTCGCCGCCGGCGACGCGCTGGTGATCGACCTGTCGGCGCTGACCTTCTGCGACTCCACCGGCATCTCGATCCTGATCGCCGCCCACCAGCGCGCCCAGCAGGCCGGCGCCGCGCTGGGCCTGGCCGCCATGGACTCCGACATCGCCCACATCTTCCAGATCATGGGCCTGGACCGCCTCTTCTCCTTCTACGACACCACGGACAAGGCCATCGCCGCCCTGCGGTGAGCCGGTTCCGCTCACGCGTCACGCGCCGAACCCCGGCATACGGGTCGTGACCCGCCCTCCCCTCGCACGGTGAAAAATTCTCACGTAGAGTCGCCGATCGTAAGCGAAGGGTCATGATCCATCGGTAGTGTTCGTCGCGGAAGGAGATGAGGATGTCAACCACAGATCTTGAACAGCGCGTTACCCGGATCGAGGGCAAGCTCGACGAGATGCACAACCAGACCGTGGCCATGACCTACGTGGCCGGCGAGGCGAAGCGCACCGCGGAGACGGCGCGCGAGTTCTACACGTTCGTCGTCACCGACATCAAGGGCATCCGTGCGCAGCAGGAGGTCCACACGTCACTCTTCGAGCACCAGGACAAGATCCTGGAGCACGTCGCGACCACCGTCCACGGGCACACCCGAGTGCTGGAGGAGCACTCCAAGAAGTTCGATGAGCACACCGAGAAGCTGGACGTGCTCACGGCCACGGTGGACGGGCACACCAAAAAGCTGGACGTGCTCACGGCCACGGTCGATGCCCATACCGAGAAGCTGGATGTGCTCACGGCTACGGTGGACGGCCATACCGAGAAGCTGGATGTGCTCACGGCTACGGTGGACGGGCACACCAAAAAGCTGGATGTGCTCACGGCCACGGTGGACGGCCATACCGAGAAGCTGGACGTGCTCACGGCCACGGTGGACGGGCACACCAAGAAGCTCGACGATCACAGTGGGAAGCTGGACGAGATCCTCCGTATCGTGCGCAAGCTGAGCTGAGAGGCAGGTCTCCCCCCGGCCCGGTGAGCGATCTCGCCGGGCCTCTTCTTCGTCCAGGGAAGCGCGCCGGACGGTCAGCCCTCCAAGGCGTGGCGCATGACGCGGAGTTTGGCCCGGGCTTCGGTGAGTTCGGACTCGGGGTCGGAGCCGCCCATGATGCCGCAGCCGGCGAACAGGCGGGCGCGGCGGCCCTCGATCTGGGCGCAGCGCAGGGCGATGCCCCACTCGCCGTCGCCGCGGGCGTCGATCCAGCCCACCGGGCCGGCGTACCCGCCGCGGTCCATGCCCTCCAGCTCGCGGATCACCTCGAGCGCGACCGCGGTCGGCGTGCCGCCGACGGCCGCGGTCGGGTGCATGGCGGCCACGACGTCCAGCACCGAGGCGCCGGCGGCCAGCCGGCCGCGCACCCGGCTGGCCAGGTGCTGGACGTTGGGCAGCACCAGCAGCTCAGGCTCGTCGGGCACCGACAGCGTCGCGCACAACGGGGTCAGCGCCTCGCGCACCGAGGCGACCGCGCAGGCGTGCTCGTGGCGGTCCTTGGCCGAGGCGAACAGCGCCGCCCCCTGGGCGCGGTCACCGGCCGGGGTGGCGCCCCGGTAGGTGGTGCCGGCCAGCACCAGCGACTCGATCGACTCGCCGGTGTGCCGGACCAGCAGCTCGGGGGTGGCGCCGACCAGCCCGGCGCAGGAGAAGGTGTAGCAGTCGGGGTAGGCGCGGGCCAGGCGGTCCAGCAGCACGCGCGGGTCGATGTCGCGCTCGGCGGTGGCCACCAGGTCGCGCGCCAGCACGACCTTCTCCAGCCGCCCGGACCGGATCTCCTTCACCGCGCGGGCCACCGCGTCCTGCCACTCCGGCGCGGTCAGCGTGCCGTCGCCGTACACCACCCGGCCGGGGGGCACGGCGGGCGCCATGAGGTCGATGGGGGCCTCGCCGACGGTGGTCAGCCATGCCCGGCCGTTCCTGCGGCCGAGCAGGACGCGCGGCACCACCAGCACCGACCCGGCGGCGTCGGGGTCGAAGGTGAAGGACCCGAAGGCGACCGGTCCCGAGCCGGGCAGGTGGACGTCGTCGTCGATGTGGGCCTCGCCGAACACCGTGGCCAGCCAGCGGCGCGCCCAGTCGAAGCGTCCCGCGCCGGGCGGGACGGCGACCCGGGCGGCCTCGCCCCAGGCCACCAGCCCTTCGCCCTGGTGGACCCAGGCGTACGGCGGGGCCTGCGGCAGTCGCGCGATCAGGTCTTCGGGGTGGTGGACGGGGACGGTACGAACCAGCGGGGGGCGGGTTATCCCGAGCGCGACACTCACTCTGCCCACCTTATTCGGAAACTGAACGCGTTCGACATCGGGTGCCGATATGGGCGTACCCGTGCCGCCCGCCCGGTCCGCCGTCAACGCCGTCTACACAGGTCGGGGGCCATGTCAAGCAGGGATAGGAACTCGGTCAACGCTAGCAACGCCTCGCCCGCAGGTCATAGAGAGCGCCGCCGATGATCCCTACGTTGGTGTCCGCTCTCCTGCCCCGCTCGATCGTGACGGATAGAGGTGATCATGGTCGCGAAGATCGCGTTCGTTGTGGCCGCGGCGGTGGTGTGGACGCCGCTGACGGCGGCCGCGGCGGCGGCCGATCCGGCGCCTGTGGTGATGGCGGCGCTCGGGGACTCGATCAGCGCCGGCTTCAACGCCTGTGGCTGGTACGTCTCGTGCACCTCGCGTTCCTGGTCGGCCGGCGACGACACCGGTGTCAACAGCCACTACCTGCGCCTGCTGGCGCTAAACCCGGAGATCAAGGGGCACGGCCTGAACTTCGCGGTGCCCGGGTCCGCCAGCGCCGACCTGGTCGCGCAGGCGCAGAAGGCGGTGGCGGCCAAGGCCGGGTACGTCACGATCCTGATCGGCGCCCAGGACGCCTGCGTGGACGACGAGGAGAAGATGACCCCGGTGCCGGTGTACCGGGCCCGCGTCGACCGGGCCTTCGCCGTGCTGGCCACCACGGGTGCCAAGGTCTTCGCCGCCAGCATCCCCGACGTCAAGCGGCTGTGGCGGCTGGGCAAGGACAACGTGGTGGCCCGCTCGTTCTGGGCGCTCGGCCACATCTGCCCCTCGATGCTGGCCCGCGCCTCCTCCGACGCCAAGAAGGACCGCGCCCGCAGGGAGCGGGTCCGCGACCGGGTGCGCGACTACAACGCCGAGATGGCCGCGGCCTGCGCCGCCTACACGCCGGGGTGCCGCAGCGACGGCGGCGCGGTCTTCGACTACCCCTTCACGCTCGACCACATCAGCAGATGGGACTATTTCCACCCCAACGCCGACGGCCAGAAGGCCCTGGCCCGCGCCACGTTCAAAACCGGCTTCCCCTGGGACGCCACCGTCCCGCTCACCCGCGAGTCGTCGGCCGCGGGCGGGTGACCAGCCGTGTGATCTACAACGTAAAGGACGTGGTTCGGGTTCAATGACCTGTTCGCATCACAGGGAGCCGAGCAGGTGTGCGGTGTCGGACGGGCGGGAGAACATCGGCCAGTGGCCGGTGGGCAATGCGTGGAGTTCCCATTCCGGGCCTGACAGGGCGGCGAAGAACGGGTGGGCGGCGGCGATCATCGCCTTGACCTGGTCCAGGGGGAACGAGCAGCTCACCAGGGCCTTCGGCAGGTCGGCGCCCGCGCCTGCCAGGCGCAGTGGCTGGGTGAGGGTGCCGTACGGCTGGGGTGTCATGCGGGCGGCGATGCCGGGTTTGGCGTCCTCGGGGATGCCTGCCGTGCTGGCGCCGAGGGCCGTCTGCTCCTGCCAGGTCGGCGGGCCGTACCGCCAGCCGTCGGACAGGCGGGAGCGGACGAAGTCCCTGCCCTCGGGCTCGTAGAAGTCGAGCTGGCACAGGCCGTCGGGCAGCGGGCCGCTGTCGAGGTAGACGACCTTGGCGATCCGGTCGGGGACGCGGTCGGCGGCGCCGGTGACCGGGCCTCCGGCGCCGCTGTGCGCGACCAGCACGACCTCGCGCAGGTCCTCGTGGAGGATCGTGGTGACGATGTCGTCGATGTGGGTGTCCAGGCGGGTTTCCGGGCCGCCCAGGTGTTCGCGGTCGGCCAGGCCGGTGAGGGTGAGCGGGTACGCCGTGTGCCCGTCCGCCCGCAGCCGCTCGGTGACCTCCCGCCAGGCCCACGCGCCGAGCCAGAACCCGGGGACCAGTACGAAGGTGCTCATGTCCATTTCTCCCTTGCCGGTGAATGTCGGGGTGACGGCTTCACCGTAGGCTCGAATCCGGGCGAAACCCGTCCGGATGACGACAGGAGTTCTCGGATATGCCCCATCCGGTGACGCGGGTGCTGACCTTGCTGGAGTTGCTGCAGGCCAGTCCCGGGCTGACCGGCGCCGAGCTGGCCCGCCGCCTGGAGGTGGACGAGCGCACGGTGCGCCGGTACGTGCTGCGGCTGGTCGAGCTCGGCGTGCCGGTGGAGGGCGAGCGCGGCCGGTACGGCGGGTACCGCCTGCTCCCGGGGTACAAGCTGCCGCCGCTGATGTTGTCCGAGGACGAGGCCGCCGCCGTGGTGCTGGGGCTGATGGCGGGCCGGCGCACCGGCCTGGCGGTGGGCGAGAGCGCGACCGGGAGCGCCCTCGCCAAGATCAGCAGAGTGCTGCCGGCCGCGCTGCGCGAACGGGTGGAGGCGGTGGCGGGCGCCGTCGACGTCACCGGAAGGGCCGCGACGGCGCCGCGCCCGGCCGCGGGCACGCTGCTCACCCTGGCCGGGGCGGCCCGGCGGCGCAGGCGGGTGCGGCTGGCCTACCGCTCCTGGCGCGGCGAGGCCAGCGAGCGCGAGCTGGACCCCTACGGCCTGGTCTTCCACGCGGGCCGGTGGTACGTCACCGGGTTCGACCACCTCAAGGGCGAGGTGCGCACCTTCCGGCTGGACCGGGTGGCCGCCGCCGAGCCGCTGGAGACGGTCTTCCCCGACCCGGGGGACTTCGACCCGGTGGCACGGGTCATGGACGCGCTGTCCTCGGTGCCCTACCGGCACGAGGTGCGCGTGGTGCTGGAGACGACCCTGGCCGAGGCCGGGCGGCTGCTGCCGCGCTCGGTGGCCACGCTGGCCGAGACCGAGGACGGGGTGCTGGTGACCTCCCGCGCCGACCGGCTGGACGGCATGGCCAGGATGCTGGCGAGCCTGGGCGTGCCGTTCACGGTGCTGGCGCCGGACGCGCTACGGCGGGAGGTGGCCGCCCTCGCCGCCCGGCTGCACGCCTACGCCGCCCGCGAGCCCGCCACCCCGGCCGGTTGACCACTCAGGGACGGCCACGGCTCGGCGGGCCGTGGGCGTTCGGGCCGGGTGGTCAGGCGCGGGGGGGCAGGGGTGGGGCGCCGAGGTGGGGGCGGTCGGCGGGGCGTGGGGTGTGGGGCGGGTTCTCGGCCAGTTGCTCCAGCGCGACGTCGATGGCGCGTTCGAGCTGGGTGTCCACGCCGCGCGCGTAGTCCTGCGGGGTGATGTCGACCTCGATGTCGGGGTCGGTGCCGTAGTTCTCCACCCGCCAGCCGACGTCGTCGAAGGCGAAGGAGAACTCCGGCTGGGTGGTGACCGTGCCGTCGGCCAGCCGGTGGCGCGGCCAGATGCCGATCACCCCGCCCCAGGTGCGCTTGCCGATCAGCGGGCCGAGGCGCAGCAGCTTGAAGGTGTGGCTGAAGATGTCGCCGTCGGAGCCGGCGAACTCGTTGGTGATGGCCACCAGCGGGCCGCGCGGCGACTCGGCGGGGTAGGGCTCGGGGACGCTCCAGCGCGGGAAGTCGTAGCCCAGCCGCCGCCGGGCGAGTTTCTGCATCAGCAGGCCGGAGACGAAGCCGCCGCCGTTGAAGCGGACGTCCACCACCAGGCCCTCGCGGTCGTACTCGGCCAGGAAGCCCCGGTGGAACTCGGCGTAGCCGCCCACGCCCATGTCGGGGATGTGGAGGTAGCCGATCCTGCCGCCGGTGCGCTCGTGGGTGCGCCGCCGGTTGGACTCCACCCAGTCGCGGTAGCGGGCGGGCTGCTCGTCGGAGGCGGCCTTGACGACGATCGTGCGGGGCTTGTCGTCGCCGCGCCTGATGGTCAGCTCGACCTCCTGGTCGGCCTGGTTGACCAGCAGCCGCGCCGGGCCGTCGGGGCCCTCGACGGGACGGCCGTTGATCGCCACCACCGCGTCGCCCGGCCGTACGTCCAGGCCGGGGCGGTTGAGCGGCGAGGTGGAGTCCGGATCCCAGGGGTCGCCGCGCAGCACGCGGGCGACGGTGTGCACGCCGTCGGCGTAGGACCAGTCGACGCCGAGCTTGCCCTGGGAGTAGTGGGGCCGGGGGCGGTACTCCCCGCCGCTCTCGTAAGCGTGGGAGGTGCCGAGCTCGCCCTGGACCTCCCACAGCAGGTCGGAGAACTCGCCGCGGGTGCCGACCCGGTCGACCAGGGGCAGGTAGCGGTCGTAGACGGCGTCCCAGTCGACCCCGGCCATGTCCTGGTCCCAGAAGTGCTCGCGCTGCAGCCGCCAGGCCTCGCGGAACATCTGCCGCCACTCGGCGGCGGGGTTCACCGACACCTTGACCCGGTCCAGGTCGATCCACCCGCCGGAGCGGGTCGCCGAGTCGTCCTCGGGCGGGGTCTCGCCGGCCTTGACCACGCGCAGGCGCCGCCGCGAGCGGTACAGCAGGGTCGCGCCGTCGGGGCCGATCTGGAAGTCGGTGACGCCCGAGACCAGCGTCTCCAGCTTCTGCCGGGTCAGGTCGTAGGCCTGCAGGGTGGCCGAGGGCGGGTCGGCGTAGTCGTCGCCGCGGCTGCCCTGGACGGGGGAGGAGGTGAACAGGACCTTGTCCTTGGTGGCGGCCACGCGCTCGTAGCGGCCCTCGGGGACGGGGAAGGCGACGACGCGGCGGTCGATGCCCTCGAAGTCGATGGTCAGCCCGCCGGTGTCCTCCTCGCCCTGGTCGCCGTCGGCGCCGTCACCGGTGTCGCCGTCGGGTGCGGTGTCCTCGCCGGGGTCGTCGCCCGCATCGTCCTTGGGGTCGTCCTTGCCCGAGGCGCCCGCCTCGCCGGTCAAAGGCTTCGGCTCGGGGACGAACGGCGAGCCGACGTCGGCGCGCAGGGCCACCGCGTACGGGCGGGTGCCCAGGGGGAAGCCCAGGTCGAACTGCAGCTCGTCGAAGACGGGGTTGAAGACCCGTTCGCCGATGAAGTACAGGTAGCGGCCCTCGGGGTCGAAGGCGGGCCTGCGGTCGCGCAGCACCGGCCGGGTCGCCGCCCGCGACTCGCCGGTCGCCGTCTCGTACAGCCGGATCGCGGTGGTCTGCGCGGACTCCGGGCGGGTGTAGGCCAGCCAGTCGCCGTCGCGGGACCACACCGGGTCCTCGATGCGGCCGAAGCCGCTGCGGTCGGCGACGGTCATGACGGCCTCGCCGTCGGCGGGCAGGTCGACGATCAGCAGCTCGTTGCGGTGGTTGGCGATGGCGACGCGGTCGGCGCCGGGGCAGACGGCCAGGGAGATGGCGCGGCCGGTGTCCAGGTGGTCCAGCCGCCGGGCGGGGGTGGCGCCGTCGGCGCCGAGCACGACCAGCACCTCGCGGTCGCCCTCGTCGCTGGCGACGGCGACCAGCCGCTCGGCGTCGCGCAGCCAGGTCAGCAGGCGGTAGCGGACGCCGTCGGGCTCGCCGTGCTGGCGGACCGGGCCCTCCCAGCCGCCGAAGGAGTAGGCCTTGCCGCGCGTGGTGACGGCCAGGCCGCTGCCATCGGGGGAGAGGGTGGCGCTGTCGAGGTAGTGGGCGGCGGGGACGAACCGGCGGTTGCGCTGGGTGCGCGGGCTGCCCAGGCGGACCTCCACGCGGCGCGTCTCGCCCTCGGCCGCGTCCAGAACGTACAGCTCGGCGCCGGCGTGGTAGACCAGGCGCCGGCCGTCGCCGGTGAGGTTGCGGGCGTAGTAGTCGGCGTGGTCGGTGTGGCGGCGCAGGTCCCGGCCGCCGGGGGTGCAGGAGTAGACGTTGCCCACGCCCTCGTGGTCGGACAGGAAGTAGACGCGCCCGCCGATCCAGCAGGGGGAGGCCAGGTTCCCGGCCAGGGTGATGAGCCGGGCGAACTCACCGTCGCCGCCGGCGTCCACCCACAGGTCGCCGGCGGTGCCGCCGCGGTAGCGCTTCCAGCGCGCCGGGTCGGCGGTGTTGCGGCCGATGACCACGCCGCCGCCGGGGCCGTGGGAGATGGTGTTGGCCGGGCCGTAGGGCAGGCGTTCGGCGCGGCCGCCGGGGCGGATGCGGTGCAGCCATCGGCGGCGGCCGATGGGCTGGCCCTCGTCGCTGGCGTACAGCACGGCGCCGCCCGCGTCCCAGCCGGCGACGGTGCACACGGCGTCGTCGTAGGTCAGCCGGGTGGCCGCGCCGCCCTCCGCGGGCATGACGTAGACCTCTTCCGGGCCTTCCTCGCGGCCGACGTAGGCGATCTGGGAGCCGTCGGGGGAGAAGCGGGGATAGGCGGCCTCGGCGACCCCGGCGGTCAGGCGGAAGGCCCGCCCGCCGGTGGCGGGGACCATCCACAGATCGTCCTCTGCGGCGAAGACGATCTCATCGCCGAAGATCGTGGGGAAGCGCGCGTATGCCGACATCGATCCTCGCGTTCGGGGGGACGGGGGTATCCATGATCAGGCACCCGGGGCGCGCGCGTCGAGACGTGAACGCGTCCGTTCGCCGTCAATGAAAGCCGCGTACTTCGCAATACCTGTCATTCCAGGTCAGAGAGTAATACCCCCGGGCGACCGGCCGGGCGGGCGCGGTCACGCGACGGCTTCGCCCGAGCCCCGGCGGGCGCGAGCCGGGGGGTGGGGGCGGGCGCGCGGTCCCGGCCTCGGGTGGCGGCCGGGGCGGCGCCCGGGAGGGTCAGCGGGTCTCGTCGGCCCTGACCTCGCGCTTGTCCTCGTCCTCGCGTTTGTCCTGTCTGGTCTCGCGCGTGGCCTTGATGGACGCCTTCTTGGCCTTTCCGGTGGCCTTGGTGGACTTCTTCCGCGTACCGGCCATGGTTTCCCCCGTATGGCTGAGTCGCTATTGGCTGACAATGCGCCATATAGGCAGCATCGCCGCGTTAAATACCCATCACCGGAGTGAACCACCCATATGTGGATTCCGTTCGGGCCGTCAGAGCAGGGTCAGCTGCTCCGGCCCGGCGGAGGCGGCCGGCCCGCGCCGCTCGGGCGGGGCCCCGCGCGGGGAGGACGGCGACCGGCGGCCGAGCCCGCACGCCTCGGCCAGCTCACGGACCTGATGGACGACGCGCTGCTGGTAGGCCTTGGGAGCATAGGCGCCCCGGCCGTACAACTCCTGGTAGCGCGGCACCAGGCCGGGGTGCTCGCGGGCGAGCCAGGCCATGAACCACTCGCGCGCCCCCGGGCGCAGGTGCAGCACGATCGGGGTGACCTGCGTGGCCCCGGCCGCGGCGATGGCGCGCACCGCGCGGGCCAGCGCCGCGGGGGAGTCCGACAGGTAGGGCAGGATCGGCGCCATCAGCACCGAGCAGCGCAGCCCGCGGGCCGACAGCGTGGCGCAGACCTCCAGGCGGCGGGACGGGCGGGGCGTGCCCGGCTCGACCGCGCGCCACAGATCCTCGTCGGTGAAGCCCACCGACACCGCGGTGCCGACGTCGGTGACCTCGGCGGCCTCGGCCAGCAGCTCCAGGTCGCGCAGGATCAGCGCGCCCTTGGTGAGGACGGAGAAGGGATTGCGGAAGTCGCGCAGCGCGGCCAGGATGCCGGGCATCAGGCGGTAGCGGCCCTCGGCGCGCTGGTAGCAGTCGACGTTGGTGCCCATGGCGATCGGATGGCCGCCCCAGCGCGGCGCGGCCAGCTCGCGGCGGGCCAGCTCGGCCGCGTTCACCTTCACCACGACCTTGGAGTCGAAGTCGCGCCCGGAGTCCAGCTCGAGGTACTCGTGGCTGCGGCGGGCGAAGCAGTAGACGCAGGCGTGGGTGCAGCCGCGGTAGGGGTTGATCGTCCACTGGAAGGGGACGTGGCTGGCGGCCGGGACGCGGTTGATGATCGAGCGGGCCTGGACCTCGTAGAAGGTCATGCCGCGGAACTCGGGGGTGTCGAAGGTGGTCGCCACCGCGCCGCGGGGGATCAGCGGCACGGCGGCCGCCGCCGGCTCCGGCGGATCGGTCAGGCGCAAGTTGTCCCAGCGCATGCCCTTGATTAGAACAGGCATTCGAGCGAGATCGCAACTCGGTGAAACGCCGGGCAAAAAGCGGGCCACGGGACGGCTAAGGATCTTCATGATGGGGAGGATCGTGCTCACACCGCTTGCGTCGCCGGAGGTTCGGCATGGCCTGGTCGCAGGACGAGGAGCGCTTGCTCGCCCAGATCGAGAGTCATCTCACCGATGACGACCCCCGGCTGGCCGCCCGCCTGGAGTCGTTCAACGAGCGCGTCGTGCGCAAGGAGGCCGGTGACCGCAAGCGCGCCGCCCGCGCCGGCCGCCGGCGAAGAGGCCCGAGCAGGTCGACGATCATCATCCTGGTGAGCTGGATCCTGATCGCCACGCTCATCGCGACGTTGCTGATCATGGTGTTCCGCAACGAGGCGGCGGCCCTGCCGATGTGACGCCCGGCGCCGGCCGGGCGCCCCGGTCAGTGGCCCAGGCCGCGCAGGAAGCGTGCCGCCACCGGCGCGGCGACCTCCCCGCCCATCCCTCCGGCCTCCACCACCACGGCGAAGGCCACCTCGCCGCGGAACCCGATGAACCACGCGTGGGAGTCCAGCTTGGGCCCGGTGCCGAACTCGGCGGTGCCGGTCTTGCCGACGGTGCCCGCGGGCAGCCCCGCACGCTTGGCCGTCCCCTTGGTGACCACCGCGGCCATCATGTCGCGTAGTCGCCCGGCCACGCCCGGCGGCAGCGGCTGCGGCGCGGCCTTCTGCGGCAGCGCGGGCACCAGCGTGGGCGGCCGCCAGGAGCCGTCGGCCACCGCGGCGGCCACGGTGGCCATCACCAGCGGGCTGGCGGTGATGCGCCCCTGGCCGAAGGACTCGGCCGCCAGGTCGGCGAGGCCGGTCGGCGCGGGCATGCTGCCCCGGGCCGCCGGGACGCCGATGTTCAGCGGCTGGTTGAAGCCCAGGCGGCCGGCGATGCGCTCCAGCCCGCCCTCGCCCAGGTGGCGGGCCGCCAGCGGCGCGAAGGTGGTGTTGCAGGAGTGGGCGTAGGAGTCCAGGAAGGACAGCGAGCCGAACGCCTCGTGGTCGGAGTTGCGGATCTCCAGCCCGCCGACGTTGACCTTCTTGGGGCAGGTGACCTTCTGCCGCGGCGTGACGCCCGCGGCGATCAGCCCGGCCGCGGTGACGGTCTTGAACGTCGACCCGGGAGGGTAGCGGCCGTCGAGCGCGCGGTTGAAGCCCCCGCGGTTGTTCACCACGGCCAGGATCTCGCCGCTGGAGGGGCGGATCGCCACCAGCGAGGCGGGTTTGGGCAGGTCGCGCACCGCGGCGACCGCGGCCCGCTGTACCCGGGGGTCCAGGCTGGTGCGCACCGGCCGCCCCGGGGAGCCCTCGATCGTGGTCAGCGTCCGCAGGGCCTTCTTGGCGCCGTCGGTGACCACGACCTGCGTGGCGGGCGTCCCGGCGAGCTGATCCTGGAAGGTCTGCTGCAGCCCCGACCTGCCGATCGCGTCGCCTGGCCGGTAGGGCGCCCCGAGCTTGGCGACGTCCTTGGCGGTGGCCTTGTCCAGGTAGCCGACGAGCTGCTGCACCGAGCCGCCCGCGTCCGGCCCGTCGACGCGGGCGCCGGAGGAGTCCTCGATCGCCGCGCGCTCGGGCCAGGTGGTCTTCAGGTCCAGGTGGGTGGCGGCGGTGAGCGCGGGGTGCACCGCGGCGGGCGTCCAGGCGACCTTCCACCGCCGGTCCTTCACCACCAGGTCCAGCGCGCCGGTGTAGGTCCACCGGCCGGCGTCCTTCAGCGCCAGGGTGGCGGTGTAGGCGGCGGTCGCGCGGTCGTCCCCGGACGGGGCGACCCGGCCGACGCGCACGCCGGTGCGCGACACCCCGAGGTTCTTCGCCACCTCGGCGTACCGGGCCTCGAAGCCGCTCACCGGCGCGGCCAGGTCGGCCTTCATGGCGGCCAGGTCGCCGCGCTCCCAGGCGGCGGCGAAGTGGCGCGCGGTCTCCTGCGCGCTGCCTCTGGTGTGCAGGACGTAGTAGGCGCCTCCGGCGGCGGCGCCCGCGACCACGACGGCCGCGACGGACGTGATCGCGATGATACGGCCGCGCCGCACGTTACCCCCGATGTCTCGACGTCCTGCCGAGCTTAGCGCGGGCCGCCCGGCCCTCGCCGGGAATCGAGGCTGGTCACCGCCTCACCGGCGGATCTTCCCACGTGAGGGGGCACGTGGTCGCGTGGCGTTCAGGCGGCGCGCCGCGGCGCCTCCCTGCGGGCGTAGGCGGGGACGTACTGCTGGCCCGACAGCCGCTGGATGGCCCGCATCACCTCGTCGGTGACCGCCCGGCGGTCCTGCGCGCGGCCCGGGTCGCCGGTGAAGGTGAGCGGCTTGCCGATGCGCACGCCGATGCGCGCGATGCGCGGCACCGCGGCCCCCGGCGGCAGGACGCGGTCGGTGTTGACCATGGCCACCGGGATGACCGGCACCCCGGCGGTCAGCGCCAGCCACGCCACGCCGATCTTCCCCCGGTACAGCCGCCCGTCGGGGGAGCGGGTGCCCTCGGGGTAGATGCCGAACAGCTCGCCGCTGTCGAGCACCCGCAGCGCGGTGTCCAGCATGGCCTGCGCGGCGGCGGCGCTCTCGCGGTCGATGGCGACCTGTCCGGTGCCGCGCATGAACATCGCCATCAGGCGGTTGCCGGTGAAGTACTCCGACTTGGCGACGAAGGTGACCTGGCGCGGCAGCATCGCCGGGAGGAACACCGAGTCCAGGATGGACAGGTGGTTGGAGGCCAGGAGCGCCGCGCCGGAGGCGGGGACGTGCTCCGCCCCGGTGACCTCGGGGCGCCACAGCAGCCGAAGGAAGGGGCGGCTGGCGATCTTCATGATGTGGTACAGCACGTACTCTCCCGGTGTGCGGACGGCAATGACCACCATACGGCTCGCCAGGGCAATGATGCGTTACGGGGTGTTACGGGTGTGCACAAACTGTGACGTCGCGTGGTGAGACGGCGGAGGACCCGCCGCGGGGAAGGGAGCGCGGCGACGGCGTGGCGGGAAAACGTAGAGCCCCGCGGGCGCGCCCGCGGGGCTCTACGTTGTGGCCGATGTGGCGGTCGCCTCCTCGGCGAGAGGCACAACACGGCTCCAGCCGAACGGTATTCCGTGAAGGCGGTAATTGCGGCCCGGGGGACACAAACCACATCGGCTACTACCGACTGTAGCCCACCCGTGGAGGTCGTCCCTCCATCACCGCCACCCGGAACGGCGATCCCGGGGTGCGTACGGGGTGCGCGCCCGGGGCCCGAATGGCAAAGCCCCTCGTCCACGTGCGATTGCCGTGCGCACCGAGATTTTCGGGAAGATGGGGACATGCCGCAGACGCCGCGCCTGATCCTTCGCCAGTGGCGCGAGGAGGACCTGGCCCCCTTCGCCGTGATGAACGCCGACCCCCGGGTGATGGAGCACTTTCCCGCCACGCTGACCCGCGACCAGAGCGACGCGCTGGCCGAGCGGGCGCGGGCGCGCCTGGAGGAGCACGGGTTCGGCCTGTGGGTGGTCGAGGTGCGCGAGAGCGGCGAGTTCGCCGGGTTCACCGGCCTGGTCTGGCAGACCTTCCCGGCGCCGTTCACCCCGGCCGTCGAGGTCGGCTGGCGGCTGCGCCCCGAGTGCTGGGGCCGCGGGTACGCCACCGAGGCGGCCGGCGCGGCGCTGGACCACGGCTTCGGCCCCGCGGGCCTGACGGAGGTGATCTCGATGACCGCGGTGTCCAACGTGCGCTCCCAGGCGGTGATGCGGCGCCTTGGCATGACCCGCGACCCGGCCGAGGACTTCGAGCACCCCGCGGTCCCGCCCGGCAGCCCGCTGCGCCCGCACGTCCTGTACCGGCTGCGCGCGGCCGAGTGGACGCGCCGCCGCGCCGCGGCCCCGGCCTGAGGGCGCGCCCGGGGCGGGAGACCGTCAGGGGCCGCCGGGTCTGAGGGGGCGGGCGGTGGGCATCGTCAGGCGGTCGACCGCCTCTCTGCGGCGGTTCTCCGGGCGGCGGTCGTAGCGGGCGGTGGTGACGGGGGAGGCGTGCCCGACCAGCGCCTGCGCGGTGGCCAGGTCCACCCCGGCGTCCAGCAGCTCGCCGATGAAGGTGCGGCGGAAGTCGTGGGGGGTGCGCTTGGCAGCCCCGGCGGCGGCCAGCCGCCTGGCCAGGATGCCGGCGATGGCCTGCCCGCTCATCGGGGCGGGCCGCCCGCCGGGGGCGCGCAGCCGCCCGGCCTTGTTGACCGGCGGGAACAGTGCGCCCGGCGCCGTCCCGCGCACCGCGAGCCAGGCCTCCAGGCGCGCCACGGCCTCGCGGGTCAGATAGACCAGGCGCTCCTTGTCGCGCTTGCCGCGCACGCGCAGGGAGCGGGCGGCGGGGTCGTAGTCGTCCAGCCCGAGCGCGGCGATCTCGGCGCGGCGGCAGCCGGTGGAGTACAGCACCGCCAGCAGGGCGCCGTCGCGGACCCCGGCGGGGGAGTCGTCCCCGTCGCAGGCGGCCAGGACGGCGCCGGCGACCTCGGCGGGGACGTGCTGCCCGGCCGGCAGGCGCGTGTGGCGCAGGGTCGGCAGGTCGGCGGCGCGGTGGTAGTCCTCGGCGGTCATCTGCCCCAGGCGCCAGGCCTCGCGCATGACGCGGCGCAGCGCGACCAGGTGCTTGTTGACGTAGGCGGGGGACCAGCCCTGCTCGGCGAGGATCGCCCGGACGCGCACGGTGTGCTCGTACCGCAGCAGGTGCCAGGGCTGGCCCGCGCCGGTGGCGGCCTCGTCGCCGGTGATGAGGCGGGCGACGCGGTCCAGGCAGCCGCGCATGGTGCGGCGGGACTCCGCGCCGCTGAGGGAGGCCAGGTAGGCGTGGTAGGGGTCGCCCTCGCGCGCGATCGCCTCGGCGCCGGGGCCGCGTACGGCGGGCACGTCCACGCCGCCGATCTTAGGGCAGACCCCGGCCGCCCGGCCTCCCGCCCCCCTTGTGATCTACGTTGTAAAGGCGGGGGACTGGGCGCGCATGACACTCACCAGACCGGACAACCTGCGGCCGTCGGCCAGGAGGGCGGCGATCAGGGCCAGGTCGTCGGCCCCGTGGCGGGTGAGGGGGTGCCAGGCCTCGCGCAGTTCGCGCAGGGCGGGCTCGGCGCGGGCGCGGCAGGCGGGGTGGCAGGGGTGGACCAGGACGTGGCCGGGGGCGCCGGCGCGCACGGCGCAGCCGTGCCGTTCCAGCCGGTCCACGGCGTGTTCGGCCGCCGCGCTGGTGAGGCCGGACAGGGCGGCCAGGCGGCGGGTGGTCAGGGGGCCGTGGCGGGTGAGGGCGCACAGGCAGCGGAATTCGGCGGCGCGCAGGCCCGCGCGGGCGGCCAGGGCCTCCACCAGGCGGCGGCTCTGCGCGGCCAGGCCGGCGGCCTCCCGTTCGACCGCCTCCAGCAGCGCGACCCCGTCCTGTCCCGCCCTGTCGCCGGGGGCGCCGGACCGGGGTCCCGTGGTGGTCTGGGGGGCGGGGGTGCGGCGGGGGTGGGTGGGGTGGCGGGCCATGTCGTGGTCACTCCCTTCGCGGCGGGGCGCGGGCGCCGGGTTCGGCGTGCGGGCCCGGGTGCGGCGGAGCGGCAGGTGGCCGCTCCGCCGTTCCGCCGGTGTCGCGGCGGGTCGGTGGCCGGTGTCAGGTCCGGGCGGGTTGGGTGTCGGCCGAGGACTGGGTGAGGCAGCGCATCGAGGCGGCGCGGAAGAACGCGGCGAAGCCGTCGGCGGTGGCGGTGTCGCGGGCGTCGGCGAGGTAGGGCACGATGCGGTCCTCGATGACGTGGACGTGCCGCTGGGAGGCCAGGTGGCGGGCGATGCCGGAGAAGTCGCCCTCGTAGTGGATGAAGCGGACCAGCACGTCGTCCTTGACGAAGACGCCGGTGCCGAGCAGGCGGGCGGTCTCGCGGCCGTGCTCGTCGGTGATGACGGGCGACTCCAGGGCGGGCCCGCTGGTGAAGACCTCGGCCAGTTCGTCCTCGTGTCCGGGTCGGACGCGGAAGGTGAGCGCCGCGTAGGGCATGGGATTCCTCCATGGTCGTGGGCGGGGTGGTGGGTGGTGTCGTGGTGGGGCGCGGGCGCGCCGATGGCACCGGCCCGGTAGGCGCGGCCGGTGTGGCGGGCGCCCGCCCGGATGGGGTGTGTCACCCGGGCGGGCGGCCCGGTGGCCGGTCAGTAGGCGGCCACGACCTCGTAGGAGCCGAAGATGCCCAGGCCCTTGTCGTGGTAGCGGGCCAGCGGCGAGGTGGTGGGCAGGTGCTCGGGGCTGCGCTCCCATTCGCGGTAGGTGGGCACGTCGTCCCATTCGCTGAGCACGGCGTAGCGGCGCGGGTCGCGCAGGGAGCGCAGCAGTTCGTTGCCGCGCAGGCCCGGGCGGCCGGCCAGGGTGGTGCTGATCTGGTGGTAGGCGTTCTCGACCGAGCCCCGGTCGGATTCGGGCTCGTTGAGGTACAGCGCGACGCGTACGCGGCCGGGGGCGGGCTGGGCGCCCAGGCGGGAGGCGACCAGCATCGGGGTCATGGAGGTGCCTGCGGGGTCGCGGAAGGGGTCCAGGCGCATGCGGTTGGCGGCGTGCTCGGGGCTGTGCTCGAACTCGCGGAACCTCTCCTCGTTCTCCCAGTCGCTGACGATGTAGTAGACGCCGTCCTCGTCGGGGCTCTTGGCCAGCGACTGGCCGAGGTTGGCGGGCTGGCGGGAGATGGTGGCGGCGATCTCGCGCCAGGTCCGCTCGAAGTCCCGTTCCATGCCGGGGTGGATGCGCAGCTTGACCATGACCCGGTACACGCTGTCCTCGCCCGCCGGGCGTGCCCCGGCCCTGGCGCGGGTCGCGCCGGCCCGGGCGCGGCCGTCGCGCCGCTCGTCCTGCTGGGTCCTTGAGTCCTTGGCGTTCATGCCCACTCTCTTCTTTCCGTCGGACGTGGTGTGGATGGGTGGTGCGGCGGGGGCTTGGGAGCCGTGACCGGGAGGTCTCAGAGGCGGGCGGGGGAGGCGGCGGCGGCCTCTTCGACGAGCTGGCGGATCCGGTTCATCTGGATCACGGTGTTGTCGTTGAGCCGTTTGGTCATCTGCTTGTCGCTGAGCGGGGCGTCGGGTTTCATCTCGAAGTCCTGGACCCAGCGCATGCGCACCGCGTCGGGCACCTCGGTGTACTCCCAGAACAGGTTCATGTACTTGAACCAGCCGGGTTCGACGCGGTGGGCGCGCACGGTCCTGGTGGCGGGGTCGGGGGTGCGTTCTGAGACCCAGCTCCACTGGTTGCCCTCGGCGTCGGGGTGCATGGTGAGGCGGAAGCGGACGGTCGGGCCGCGGCGTTCGAGGATCTCGGTGGCGGCGTACTCGCTGAACAGCGTGGGCCAGGATTCCACGTCGTTGGTCATGTTCCAGACCAGGTTCATCGGCCCGGAGATGATGATCTCGTTGTCGGTGTGTCCTGCCATGTGGTCCCTCCGATGTCAGGCCGCGAGGCGGCGGTTGACGTAGTCGACGGCCGCCTGCGGGGTGCGCATCTCCTCGACGGCGTCGTCGGGGATGCGGACGCCGAGCCGCTGCTGGATGCGGGCGGCCATCTCCAGCACGGCCAGGGAGTCGTAGCCGAGTTCGGCGAAGGAGATCTCGCCGATGTCGTCGCCGAGGTCGATGCTCTCCGGGACGCCGGCGCAGCCGCCCATGATGGTCCTCATGTCGTCGAGGGTGAACGCGGGCATGGTTGGTCCTCCTGGGTGAGTCGAGTGGGTGAGGTCGGGTCGGGTGTGGCCGCCGCGCGGCGTGGCGGCGTGCGGCGGCGCCGCCGAAGGGC
This sequence comes from Sphaerisporangium krabiense, assembly GCF_014200435.1. NCBI lineage: Bacteria > Bacillati > Actinomycetota > Actinomycetes > Streptosporangiales > Streptosporangiaceae > Sphaerisporangium > Sphaerisporangium krabiense. Next base: position 93,158 of record NZ_JACHBR010000003.1, read on the forward strand.
GGCGGGCCGCCGGGCGTGGCGGGCCGGTGAGGACGGGCCGGTCAGGACGGGTCGGGGGCGGTGAGCAGCAGCGCCGCGTTGAAGCCGCCGTGCCCGGTGGCCAGCACCAGGGCGTTGCGGACCGGGCCGTCGCGGGCCGTGCTGCGCACCAGGTCCAGCTCGTAGGACGGCGCGGCGGCGCGCACGCCGACGGTGGGCGGGATGACGCCGTCGCGGACGGCCAGCAGCGCGGTGGCCACGTCCAGCGGGGCCCCGCCGGCGTACAGGCGTCCGGTCATGGTCTTGGGGGCGGTCACCGGCACGCCGTGCGGGCCGAAGACCGCGGAGATGGCCTGGGCCTCCAGCCGGTCGCGTTCGGGGACGCCGAGGGCGTCGGCGAAGACGACGTCCACCTCGCCGGGTTCGACCCCGGCGTCCTGCAGGGCCAGGGTGATCGCGCGGCGCAGGTTGGAGACGGGCGGGTGGCCGGGCCCGGGGCGCGGGTCGAAGGTGGCGCCGTGGCCCGCCAGCGCGCCGTAGGGGCGCGCGCCGCGCTCGCGCGCGGTGGCGGCGTCCTCCATGATGAGCATCGCGCCGCCCTCGCCGGGCACGTAGCCGCAGGCGTCGGCGTCGAAGGGCAGGTAGGCGCGTTCGGGGTCGTCGCGGGTGCTGAGCAGGCCGGTGGAGATCTGGGCGACCAGCCCGTAGGGGCACAGGGAGGCGTCGGTGCCGCCGGTGACCACGACGCGGGCCTGCTGGCGCAGCAGGCGCCTGCCCTGGGCGAGCACGTCCAGGCCGCCGGCCTGTTCGGCGCAGATCACGCCGCAGGGGCCGCGCATGCCGTACCGGATGGAGATCTGGCCGGTGGTGGCGGCGTAGAACCAGGCGATGGACTGGTAGACGCCGACGTATCCGGGTCCTTGGGACCACAGTTTCTCGATCTCGCGCTGGCCGAACTCGGTGCCGCCCGAGGAGCTGGCGGTGACCACGGCCATCTCGTACTCCGGCAGGGCGGAGGGGTCCAGGCCGGCGTCGCGCAGCGCCCAGTCGGCGGCGGTCAGGCCCAGGTGGCTCCAGTGGTCGGTCTGGACGGCCAGGCGGCTCGGGACGTGCTCGGTGTCGTCGAACTCCGAGACCTCGCCGGCCACGCGGACCGGGTAGTGCTCGGCGTCGAAGCGGGTGATGCGGCCGAGGCCGCTCTTGCCGTCCAGCGTGGCGGCCCAGTAGGCGGCGGTGCCGAGGCCGTTGGGCGCGGCGACGCCGATGCCGGTGAACACCGGCCGCGTGTCGCGGCGGCGGGCGCGCCGCGGGGAGGTGTCAGTCATCGGGGCCGCCTCTCGTGCCGGCGAGCCCGTCGCGGTGGCGGGCCAGCAGCATCGCGGTCTGGAATCCGCCGAATCCGCTGCCCACGCTGAGCACCACCTCGACCTTGTGCTCGCGCGCGGTGAGCGGCACGTAGTCCAGGTCGCACTCGGGGTCGGCGGTGCGCAGGTTGGCGGTGGGCGGGACGACGTGGTGGGTGATGGCCAGCGCGCAGGCGGCCACCTCGATGGAGCCGATCGCGCCGAGCGAGTGCCCGATCATGGATTTGATCGAGCTGACCGGCACCTGGTAGGCCCGTTCGCCGAGCGCGTCCTTGAACGCGGCGGTCTCGTGGCGGTCGTTCTGGCGGGTCCCCGAGCCGTGGGCGTTGATGTAGTCGACCTGGTCGGGGCGCAGCCGTGCCTGGCGCATGGCGGTGCGGATCGCCTCGGCCATCTCGCGGCCGTCGGGTTTGAGGCCGGTCATGTGGTAGGCGTTGCTGCGGCCGGCGAACCCGACGATCTCGGCGTAGACGTTGGCGCCGCGCCGCAGGGCCGCGGTGCGCTCCTCCAGGACGAACATGGCGGCGCCCTCGCCGAGGACGAAGCCGTTGCGGTCCCGGTCGAAGGGGCGCGAGGCGGTGGCGGGCCGGTCGTTGTCGGGCGTGGTGGCCTTGATGGCGTCGAAGCAGGCCACGGTGATGGGCGAGATCGGCGCGTCGGCGGCTCCGGCCAGCACGGCGTCGGCGCTGCCCTCCTTGACGAGCTGGTAGCCGTGGCCGACCGAGTCCAGGCCGGCGGTGCAGCCGGTGGAGATCAGCGCGACCGGGCCTTCGGCGCCCCCGGCCCAGGCGACCTCGGTGGCGATGGTGCTGGGGACCATGTAGCCGTACAGCTGGGGGACCCCGTAGGCGGGGTCGACCAGCCATCGGCGGCCGCCGTCGCTGAGGACGACGTACTCCTCCTCCAGGCCCATGGTGCAGCCGACGGCGCTGCCGACGGTCGCGCCGAGCCGTTCGGGCGGCACGTCCTGGCAGGTCAGGCCGCTGTCGGCCAGGGCCTCGCGTGCGCTGACCACGCCGAGCTGGGCGGCGCGGTCCATGCGGCGGATCTCCTGCGGCGACAGGCCGCAGGCGGCGGGGTCGAAGTCGCACTCGGCGGCGATGCGGGAGCGGAACCCGGTGGCGTCGAACAGGGTGATGGCGCGGGTGGCGGTGCGCCCGGAGGTGAGCAGGTCCCAGAACGCGCGGGTGCCGATGCCGCCGGGCGCGGTGACGCCGATCCCGGTGATGACGACCCGGCGGTCCCGGACCGGGCGGCGCGGCCGCCGCGTCGCGGGCCGGGCGCGGGTGCGGCGCCGGGCGGTGGTGGCGCCGGGCTGGTTCACCGCCGGCTCCCTGCCGGGGCCTCGCCCGCCGCCTGTACCGGGGCCGGCGCGCCGGGGCCGGTCGGGTGCGCGGTCCCCACCTCGGGGTGGGCGCCGGTGTGGGGGTTGTCCTCGGTGTCCACGTGGCCGAGTTCGGGGCGCGGGGCCAGCGGCGACAGGTGGAACACCAGGCTCGCGTCCTCGGCGCCGTCGTTGGCGACCCGGTGCCGCGCGCCCTTGGGCACCATCAGGCCCTCGCCGGGTGACAGCACGATCAGTTGGTCGCGTTCGATGAGGACCGACACCCTGCCGTGCACCAGGTACAGGAACTCCTCGGAGTAGGGGTGGTAGTGCTCGATGAAGTGCTCGCCGGGGCGCAGGTGGGCCACGCCCATGAAGCCGGAGGTGGCCCCGGCGGTCTTGGGGGAGAGCATGACCCGGATGTCGCCGCCGCGGCGGCGGTTGGGCGCGACCTGGTCGGCGGCGACCTTGGTGAGGCGGATGTCAGTCACGGCGCTCGGCCTCCCAGGTGTAGAACGGCTCGGCCATGGCGTCCTTGGGCTCGCGCCAGCCGGGGTCGTAGGGCCGGATGTGCTCGCTCAGCCGCTGGTTGATCTCCCCGTACAGCGGGTGGCTGCGCGCCTTGTACAGGTTGGGGGTGATGTCCTGGTCGGCTTCGACGAGGTGGAAGTAGAGCTCGTGGAAGCGGAAGAGCGTGCGCCGGGAGACCCCGATCAGGTGGGGCAGGTCGCTGGAGTCCGAGTCGGCGAAGATCTTGGCGACCGCCTCCGTCTCGGAGGGCTCCATCCGTGCCACGATTAGCGTCCGATGCACCAGACGTCTCCTTTCATCCTTCGACCGCAATGGTTTCCGGAGCCTCTGGAACGCCGCTGATGCCGGCCTAGAGCCCGCCTGGTCCGCCGGTCCGCCCGCCGGTCACGGGCCGAGGACGTGGGCGGGGGCGCCGTTGCCGCACGGGGCGCGCGGCACCAGGACCGGCCCGGTCCGCTCGGCGTGCTCGCGGGGGCGTTCGGCGGGCTGCCCGCCGGCCGGCTCGGCGGCGCGGGTGCCGGGGACGGCCGCGGCCCGCGCCGATCCGCCCGAAGCTTCCTCCGCGGTGCCCGGCCCCTGCCCGGCCCGCGCGGGCTCGGAGACGGCACGCTCGCCCTCGGGGGCGCCGAAGGCGTCCAGCTCACGCTCCAGGCACTCGCGCGCGTACAGCCGCACCAGCTCGTGGACGCCGTAGCGCACCTCGCCCTGCCCCGGCCGGGCCGACAGCAGGCGGCAGTCGGCCAGCCGGGCCAGCAGCCGCTCGGCGTGGTCGGGCTCGCAGCCCAGCAGCGCGCTGGTCTGCCGCGTGGTGATGCCGGGCGTCTGCAGCAGGCCGAGCAGGCGGAACAGGCTGCGTTCGGGGCCGCCGAGCCGGTCGTAGGTGCCGCGGAAGGCGGTGCGCACGTCCAGGTCGGCCACCGACAGATCGGCCAGCCGCGTGCGGGGATCCTCAAGACGGTCGGCGAACCCCCCCAGCGTCAGGCCCTGCCCGGCGGCCAGCCGCGCCCCCGCGCAGCGCAGCGCGAGCGGCAGCCGCCCGCACAATCGCACGATCCGCTCGGCCGCGTGCCGCTCGGCGCTCAGCCGCGCCGGCCCCACGATCTTGCCGAGCAGCTCCAGGCCCTCCTCCTGGGTGAGCGCGTCCAGCTCCACCACGCACGCCCCGGCGAACCCGTGCAGGCCGAACCGGCTGGTCACGATCACCGCGCACCCCGGCGAACCGGGCAGCAGCGGCTGGATCTGCGCGGCCCCGGCGGCGTCGTCCAGCACGATCAGCACCTGCCGGTCGCTGCACCAGCTGCGAAACAGCTTGCTGCGCTCGTCCCGGTCGGCGGGCACGTCCCCCGGCGCCACCCCCGCCGCCCGCAGGAATCCCGCCAGCACCTCCCCGGGCTCGGCCGGGACGGCCCCGCCGAGCCCGGCGAACAACTGGCCGGAGGGGAAGGCGGCGCGCACCCGGTGGGCGGCGTGCACGGCCAGCGCCGTCTTGCCCGCCCCCGGCATGCCGCCGACGCAGATGACCCGCACCGCCGTCCCCGCCTCGGCCAGCGCCGCCGCGATCCGCTCCACCACCGGGCCACGCCCCACGAAGTCGCCGATGTCAGGAGGAAGCTGCGCCGGTTTCACCTCCGCGGGACGCGCGGGCGGCGGCGCGGGCGCCTCGGCGGAGGGCGGCCGGTCCATCAGGCCCGGCTGGTCCAGCCCCGGCTGATCAAGGCCGGGATCGGCCGACAGCAGGCGCTGCTGCAGCCGGCACAGCGCGGGGGAGGGCTCCAGGCCGAGCTGCCCGACCAGCACCTGCCGCAGGTTCTGGAACACCTCAAGGGCCTCGCCGCGCCGTCCCACCTGGTAGAGCGCGGTCATGAGCTTGGCGTAGAAGTCCTCGTTGAGGGGGTAGGTCGCGATCAGCTCCTTCAGCTCGCTGATCAGCTCCCGGTGCCTGCCCAGGCGCAGATCGGCCGACAGGCGCAGTTGCAGGGCCCGCAGCCTGCTCTCCTCCAGGCGGGTGATCTGCGCCGACAGCAGCTCGCCCGCGGCCAGGTTGGCCAGCGCCGGCCCCCGCCACAGCGCCAGCGCCTGGGAGAGGGTGTCGGTGGCGTGCCGGGGGTCGCCCCGCTCCAGGCCGTTCCACCCCTCGGCCACCAGCCGGTCGAAGCGGAACACGTCGATGGTCTCGGGCGTGGTGGCCAGCAGGTAGCCGTAGGGCTGGGTGACCACCGAGGCCGGGCCGCCGGCGCCGAGCATCTTGCGCAGCTTGTAGACGTAGGTGTGCAGGGTGGGCAGCGCGGTCGCGGGGGGACGCTCGCCCCACAGCTCGTCGATGAGCTCACGGGTGGACACGATCTGGTTGTGCCGCAGGACCAGCATCGCCAGCACCGCGCGCACCTTGGCCGCGCTCGGCGTCAGATCGGCGCCGTCGTCGAGGACTTGCAGCGAACCCAGCACCCGGAATTCCATGTGATCTCCGCATGATCCTCGGCGTCGTGCCGGCCGCGGCGCCGGGGAGGCCCGGCGTCTGGTGGACCTCTCGAATTTAGATGAACTCGCTTATCGGAACTTCCGGAAAGATGGCTCATGAGCATAAAAACTGCGAAAAAGTCCTGGTCTGCCCCTCTATTCTTGACCTCGCCCGGGATTATCCGGTGATCGTGCGCCGGTTCCCGGCGCTGAAACACGACTCCGGTGCTGTCTGTTTTGATATGAATTAGGACATAATTCCGGTATAAACTGCCCGAGCCGGTGGGAGGGCCCGCCGGGAACCCTCCGCGCGGCCTCAGAGACACGCCGCCCGGCATCGTCCGGGCGCCCCGCTCCCACCCAGCGACCGCCTTGGTGTGCGGTGGTCCGCCGTCCCGGACCAGGGCGGCTCCATCACCCCCCAAGCGGCCGACCAGCGTCCCGCGCGATGGTGTGCGGAAGGAGGCCCGCCGCTCGCCCGGCGCGCCCCGCGGCAGTACGGGAGGACAGTCATGCGACCACACGCGGGCATCACACCCATGACCACGCCTGCGACCGCCCCCACACCCGGCCCCACCGGCGCGACCCCCCGCAGGGCCGGCGGCCGCACCGAGGCCATCTCCGGGACCGAGGCCGCGATCGGGTCCCTGTCCGGGGCCGGGGCCAGGTCGGTGAGCGGGGTCGTGGCCGAGGGGATGCCCGAGGCCGTGACGGCGATCGGGACGGCGATCGGGACGGCGAGGCGACGGCCGCAGGTACGGGGGTGGGCCGCGTGACCGCCACCTCCGCCGCTGAGCCGGCCTCACGACGCCCGTCCCCGCCGTCCGCGCCGGTGTCCGCTTCGACGTCCCTGCCGACGGCGGCTCCGACGTCCCCCTCTCCGCCACCCCCTCCGAGGCACGCTCCGGCGGCGGCCGCACCCAAGGCCGTCCTTTCATCCGCGACGGAGGCCGCCGGGCCGCCGGGGGAGGAGCCGCCGCTGTGGGTGCGGTGCCCCGGATGCGCCGCCCCCCTGTACGGCGAGCACTTCCGGCGGGACCTGCGGGTCTGCCCCGCCTGCGCCCACCACGACCGGCTCGGCGCCGCCGAGCGCCTGGACCACCTGGTGGACCCCGGATCCTTCACCCCCCTGCCCGCCGCGCCCACGCTGGAGGACCCGCTGGGCTTCACCGACACCCGCCCTTACCCCCTTCGCCTGGAGCAGGCGCGCGGCGCCACCGGCCTGGAGGAGGCCGTGCTGTGCGGCCGGGCCGCCATCGGCGGGCACCACGCCGTCGTGGCCGTCATGGACTTCGCGTTCATGGGCGGCAGCCTGGGCTGCGCGGTCGGGGAGCGCGTGACCGCCGCCGCCGAGCACGCCCTGTCCGCGGGCATCCCGCTGGTGCTGGTCACCGCCTCCGGCGGCGCCCGCATGCAGGAGGGCGCGCTGGCGCTGATGCAGATGGCCAAGACCAGCCAGGCGCTGGGCGAGCTGGACGAGGCCGGGCTGCTGACGGTCTCGGTGGTCACCGACCCCACCTACGGGGGAGTGGCCGCCTCCTACGCCACCCTGGCCGACGTCATCCTCGCCGAGGCCGGGGCGCACATGGGCTTCGCCGGCCCCCGCGTGATCGCCGGCACCCTCGGCCAGACGCTGCCGGAGGGCTTCCAGACCGCAGAGACCCTGCTGGCCGGCGGCCTGGTGGACGGCGTCGTGCGCCGCGCCGAGCTGCGCGCCGCCGTGGCCCGGCTGCTGGCGGCGGCCTCCTGGGCCCGCCGGGGCCGCCCCGTCCCGCAAGCCTGGGCCACGGCCCCGCCGCTGGTGACCGACCCCGGCGACCCGCCCGGCGGGCGGCAGCCGGACGCCTGGGCCGCCGTCGCGCTGGCCCGCGACCCCGGCCGTCCCACCACCCTGGACTACGCCGCCCACCTGCTGGAGGACTTCCGCGAGCTGCGCGGCGACCGCGCCTCGGGGGACTGCCCGGCGATCGTGGCCGGGATCGGCCGCCTGGACCAGGTGCCGGTCATGCTGGTCGGCCACCAGAAGGGCCACGACACCCGCGAGCTGGTGGCACGCAACTTCGGCATGGGCACCCCCGCCGGGTTCCGCAAGGCGGCCCGCGCGATGCTGCTGGCCGGCAAGCTCGGCCTGCCGGTGGTCACCCTGATCGACACCCCCGGCGCCTATGCCGGGGTCGAGGCCGAGGCGGGCGGCCAGGCGCACGCCATCGCCGCGAGCCTGCGCCTGATGTCACGCCTGCCGGTGCCGGTCGTCTCGGTGGTGACCGGCGAGGGCGGCAGCGGCGGAGCCCTGGCGCTGGGGGTGGCCGACCGGGTGCTGGCCCTGTCCAACGCCGTCTACTCGGTGATCAGCCCCGAAGGGTGCGCGGCCATCCTGTGGCGCGACCCCTCCGCCGCGCCCGCCGCGGCGGCCGCGCTGCGCCTGGGCGCCCGCGACCTGCTGCGCCACCGGATCCTGGACGCGGTGATCCCCGAACCCGAGGGCGGCGCCCACCGCGACCCGGCGCGCACCGCCCACGCGGTCGGACGCGCCGTCGCCGCCGCCCTGCACGACCTCATCCCCGAGGACCCCGCGCGCCTGGTGCGGGCCCGCAAGGCACGTTTCCGCCGCTACGGGCTGCCCGCCTGACCCACCCGGCCTGCCCGTCCCGCTCCCCGGCATCCCGGTAATCGCCCGACCCTCGAAGGAGGACGCCCATGACAGCCGACACCACCACGCCACCCCCTCCCGCCGTGCCGCCGCCGGTCCCCGACGAGCGCGCGCAGGTCCTGGACTGGGTGGTCGGGCAGGCCGCCCGGCTCGGCTCGGCCGGCCGCGCCCCCTTGCGCAGGATCACCGTCTCCACCGCCACCCTGGCCGTCGACGTCCAATGGTCCTGCCCGCCGGAGCCGCCCGCGGCAGGGGAGGAGCCCCCCGCCGCGGGCCACTCCGCCGAGGAGGGGGACAGAGGGCGGGAGGGCGCGGTTCTGGTGACCGCGCCGATGGTCGGCACCTTCTACCGCGCCCGCGAACCGGGGGCGCCCCCGTTCGTCCAGGTCGGCGACCTGGTCGAGGCGGGCCAGCAGGTCGGCGTCATCGAGGCGATGAAGCTGATGAACGCCGTGCAGGCCGAGCGCGCCGGGCGGGTCAGCGAGATCGTCGCCGAGGACGGCGCCCCCGTGCAGTACGAGGACCCGCTGCTGGCCCTGGCGCCCTGCGACAGCCACTGACCGTTCACCCGGGCACACCCGGACGCTTGGAACCTGGAGCGCGATGTTCACCACAGTTCTGATCGCCAACCGGGGCGAGATCGCCCTGCGCGTGCTTCGGACGTGCCGCGAGATGGGCGTCCGCACGGTGGTCGCCCACTCGACCGTGGACCGCGACTCCCCGGCGGTGCGCCTGGCGGACGAGTCCATCCAGATCGGCCCGGCCGCCCCCCGGCGCAGCTACCTCAACGCGGCCGCGCTCATCGCCGCCGCGCGGCAGAGCGGGGCCGAGGCCATCCACCCCGGTTACGGCTTCCTGTCCGAGAGCGCGGAGTTCGCCGAGATCTGCCAGGCGCACGGCATCACCCTCATCGGCCCCGCGCCCGCCGTGATCGCCCGCCTGGGCGACAAGGTGTCGGCGCGCGAGTTCGCCGCCGAGGCGGGGCTGCCCCTGCTGCCCGGCGGCGACGGCCCGGCCGCCGGGGTGGGCGAGGCCGCCCGCACGGCCGCCGCGGTGGGGTACCCGGTGGTGCTGAAGGCCGCGGCGGGCGGCGGCGGCCGGGCGATGACGGTGGTGCACGACCCGGGCGACCTGGCCCGCGCCTACGCCGCCACCCGCCGCGAGGCGGTGGTCCTGTTCGGCGACGCGCGCGTCTACGTCGAGAAGTACCTGGACGCCGCCCGCCACGTGGAGGTGCAGATCCTCGCCGACGCCCACGGCCAGGTCCTGCACCTGGGGGCGCGCGACTGCTCGGTGCAGCGGCGCCGCCAGAAGCTCATCGAGGAGACCCCTCCGCCCGGGCTGCCGGCCGCCGCCGTGGAACGGCTGGGGGAGCTGAGCGTGCGGGCCGCCCACGCCGCCGGGTACACCGGCGCCGGGACCTTCGAGTACGTCGTGGACGAGCACGGCGCCTGCTACTTCATCGAGGTGAACTGCCGGCTGCAGGTGGAGCATCCGATCACCGAGATGGTCACCGGCATCGACCTGGTACGCGAACAGCTCCTGGTCGCGGCCGGCGGGCGGCTTTCACTGCGCCAGGAGGAGGTCGCGGCGGGCGGCGCGGCGATCGAGTGCCGCCTCAACGCCGAGGACCCGGCGCGGGGCTTCCTGCCCACGCCCGGGGTGGTGGAGGAGTTCGTCCCGCCCGGCGGCCCCTTCACCCGGGTCGACACCCACGCCGTGGCCGGGACGCGGATCACCGCCGACTACGACCCGCTGCTGGCGAAGGTGTCGGTGTGGGCGCCGACCCGGGCCGAGGCCCTGGCACGGGCGGACCGGGCGCTGGAGGAGTGCACGATCCGGGGACAGGGCGTTCGCACGAACGTGGCGTTCCTGCGCGAGGTCCTCGCCCACCCGCTGTTCCGCTACGCCAAGCACACCACCGCACTGGTCGAGCAGATGCGCGCCACCCCGATCACCTAGAGAATCTACAATGTAAAGGCCGGGGGAAGGCCGAGAAACCCTGACAGTCGCAGAAGAGCAAGACCCTCTACCACGAGAGATCCGCCCTGCCGTGGCAAGGGATCGACGCGACGCCCAGCAGGACCGCTCTAGCGGGCGTCGCGCACCAACAGCGCGATCTGGACCCGGTTGGCCAGCCCCAGCTTGGCCAGCGCACGACTGACGTGCGCCTTGACCGTGGTCTCGCTCATGGCGAGCTCGCGGGCGATCTCACCGTTGGACAGCCCGCGCGCCACGGCCTGGACGACCTGGCCCTCCCGCCCGGTCAGCACCGACAGCCGCGCCCGCGCCGCACGCACGTCCACGGCCTCCCGCGCGGCGAAGGCGTCGATGACCCTCCTGGTCACGGTGGGGGAGAGGATGGCACTGCCGGCCGCCACCGCGCGGACGGCGGCGATCAGGTCGCGGGGAGCGGTGTCCTTGAGCAGGAATCCGGCGGCCCCGGCACGCAGGGCGCCGTAGACGTACTCGTCGCGGTCGAAGGTGGTGAGCATGATCACCTTCGGCGGGCCGGGGAAGCGGTTGAGCTCGCTCAGCGCGGTGACGCCGTCCATGCCGGGCATGCGGACGTCCATGAGGATCACCTGGGGCCGGAAGCGGGTGGCCTCGGCCACCGCCTCGGCGCCGGTCGCGGCCTCGGCGACCACCTCGACGTCGCCGGCCGCCTGGAGGATCATGCGCAGGCCGGTGCGCACCAGGGCCTCGTCGTCGGCGATGAGGACGCGGATCATGTGGGCAGCCTCGCGTGGACCAGAAAGCCGCCGCCGGCGTCGGGCCGCGCGGCGAAGTGGCCGCCGAGGAGTTCGACGCGCTCGCGCAGCCCGATGAGGCCGAACCCGCCGCCCGGCCCGCCGCCCGGCCCACCGCCCGGCCCACCGCCCGGCCCACCGCCCGGGACGGCGGGCGGGACGGCGGGCGCCTCGCGCGGCGCGGCGTTTCGCACGATGACCTCCAGCGCCGTGGGCAGATGGCGCAGCAGGACGTGGGTGGGGACGGGGCCGGCGTGTTTGTGAATGTTGGTGAGGGCTTCCTGGATGACGCGGTAGGCGGTGTGCTGGACCAGGATCGGCAGCGCACCCGGGATGCCCTCCTCGTGCCGCTCCACCGGAACGCCCGCCGAGCGGGACTGGTCGAGCAGCCGGTCCAGGTCGGTGAGCACGGGCTGGGGGCGGAACGACTCGCCGTCCTCCTGGCCCAGGACGCCGAGAACGGCTCTGAGCTGGTCCAGGGCGTCGGCGCCCGTGGCGCGGATGAGTTCGGCCTCGGCCGCGGTCCTGTCGTCGGTGGCGTTGATCTCAAGGGCGCCGGCGCGCAGCACCATCAGGGAGATGCGGTGGGCCACCACGTCGTGCATGTCGCGGGCGATGCGGGCGCGTTCCTGCGCGCGGGCCTGCTCGGCGCGGGCCCGCTGCTGCTGGTCGGTCCGCTCGGCGCGCTCGCGCAGGGCGGCGACGACCTGCCTGCGGGCGGCCGTCCACAGGCCGAGGGCCAGGGGCAGCCAGGCGAACAGGCAGGCGGCGCCCAGGGAGGAGGCGAACGGGACGCCGGGACGGGGGGCGGCCGCCAGGAGCGTGGCCGCGGCGGCGTGGCCGGCGAGGGGGAGAGGGCGGCGGTAGGTGGTCGCGGCCACGTAGGTGGTGACCCCGAGCAGGAATCCCGGCCCGCGTATCACCGCGTCGACGGCCGCCAGCAGCAGCAGCGGCCCGCGTCTGCGGGGCAGGGCCCAGGCGGCGGCGACGGCCAGAGGCGCCAGGACGGCGGCCTGGAGAGGGAAGGGCACCGCGGCCAGGTCCCACAGGACGTACGGCCCGCCGAGCGGAATCAGGGCGGCGCCCAGGGCGGCGGCGGGCAGGGCGAGCCTGCCCGGCCGCGGGCGCGTCCATCGGGATGTCATCGGGTGCAGCCTAGAACGCTCACCAGCTCAGCAGGCGCAACCGGCGCGGCGGAGGCGTGATCGTCCGGCCGGGGAGAGGGTCGGCGGGCGCGCCGGGGAGAGTGCCGCGCAGCACGCGCACGCCCAGCGGCATCAGCGCCAGGCACAGGCCGGCGTACCAGAGCACGTCGGCGAGGTCGGCGGCCTTGAGCACGCCGCCCCACAGCGTCCCGGCCATGAGGAGCAGCAGGCCGCGGGCCAGGCCGAAGGTCGCCGAGCGGTAGGCGCCGATGGCCAGCACCAGCATGCCGGGGTACTGGCAGGCGGAGGCGAGCACCGGGACGTACCACGGCCCGTAGGAGATGTCGACGTAGGAGGAGGAGACGAACCGCATGGCGGCCTGTGCCCCGTGGGCGTCGGCGAGCTGGAAGGCGGTCTGGTCGACGCCGGCGAAGTACAGCCGGGCGAACAGGCCCAGCACGGTGAGCGTGCCGCCCCAGGCGGCCAGCTGCGGGCATCGCGGCGCGATGAGCCGGGCCAGGGTGATGTAGGCCGGGCACAGCAGCAGGGCCCCGGCGGCGAAGCAGGCCTGCCCGGCCAGCGCCAGAGCGGGGCTGGCCTGGTAGGCGGCCAGCTGCGAGGCGGCGGCGAACTCCTGACGGTCGAACCAGTCCATCTGGGCGGCGGTGAAGGGACCGGCGCGCAGGGCCAGGTAGCGCAGCAGCAGCGCGACGGTCCAGGCCACAGGACCGAGAACCAGAGCCGCGCCGCCGATGACCCGGCCGGGGAACCAGGTGCCGTGGCGGGTGAGAGCGGGGATCGTCGCCCATGCGCGGATGGCGGTGTGAGGCATGGCCGCCACTGTGCTCCACCGGCGGCGCGGGCACATCGGCCGATGGGCGTGCCGGGGGAGTCTCTTTGGTAGCGGCCGCGCGACTCGTTCGGAGGAGGGGCGGGGGCCGGAACGTGGGGAGGCCGCGCCGAGGGGGAGCCGGCCGTGGATGTCGGCGAGGTGCCGGCGCGCTCACTGTTCCGGTACGTCGGGCACGCCGCCGCACGGTCCAGCGGATGCGCTTTCCCTCGAATTGTCCATAAATCTACAATGTAAAGGTCGTCGGTAGTTACAAAACCACTCATACAAAAAAGACGTCAAAACCCTCCACTAGACGACCCTGTCGTCCATAACGAGAAAGGATCACCGCCTGGGTCGTGGTGTACGAGCGGCACCGCCGCCCTGTTCGCCGTCGACGGCAGGGCAGGTCGTCCGCTTCGAGCGGCTTCCCGCAGGCTGATCGGCCGAGGGACGCGGCCTGTCCAGGACAGTCCGATTCCTGTTAGGGGCGGCGGCGAGATCTTGTCGGGGCCCGGGGGAGTGGCCGACGCTGTGGGGGGCCGCGTGATCAGCGGCGACGTGGACGAGGTTTTCGCCCGTGGGCGGGCCGGCGGCATGAGGTGTGACGCCTGTCCCGGCGCGCCGTCTCGCGTGCGTACCGCCGCCGAGAGCTCGTCCGGTTCTTGCCGCGGCCTCCTTGTCCGCGTGCGCGCGAAGACCCGCTTCGGCGCGGGGGAGTGGGAGTCGGCCTCGGTGACCCCGGCGCCCGCTCCGCCCTAGGCGCCGGTCGCGGAAGAAGCCTCAGGTCCGGGTCGAACGTGGCGAGGCCGCACCCCCCGGGGAGTCGGGGGTGCGGCCTCAAGAGATGTCCGCCGATTCCGGCGGTCAGGGGTTACGGCAAGGTCGCCAGGTGGGGCTTGATCGTGCGGGAGAAGTTCCAGTTGTTGGAGGCGTCCCAGTTGATCGACCACGTCATGGCGCCGCGGATGCCGGGGTAGGTGCGCGGCGGGACGAAGCTGCCACAGTTGGTCTTGGTGGCCAGGCAGTCCAGGGCCTGGTTGACCAGGCCGGGGGAGACCACGCCACCGCCGGCGGCGCCCGGTCCGGCCGGCAGGCCGAGGGCGACCTGGTCGGGACGCAGGCCGTTCTCCAGCTGGATGCAGGCCAGGGCGGTCATGAAGTTGACGGTGCCCTGGGAGTAGGCCTGGGACTGGTCACAGCCGAGCATGGACCCGGAGTTGTAGAACTGGGTGTGCACGACGGTGAGGATGTCCTTGATGGCCAGCGCGAGCTGGAAGTAGGTCATCCCGGTGGACTGCATGTCGATGGTCTGCGGGGCCATCGTGATGATCAGGTCGGCGCCGGCCTTGGCGCGCAGCTTGCGCAGGGCGTCGGCCATGTAGGTGGCGTTGAGGCCGTTCTCCAGGTCGATGTCGACGCCGTCGAAGCCGTAGCTCTGCATGAGGGCGTAGGCGCTGTCGGCGAACGCGGTGGCGGCGGAGGAGCTGCCGACCTGGACGCGGCCGGCCTCACCGCCGACCGACAGGATGACCTTCTTGCCGCGGGCGTGCAGGGACTGGATGTCGGCCTTGAACTCGGCCTCGGTGTAGCCGCCGACGGCGGTGGCCAGGGCGGGGTCGAGCTGGAAGGACAGCTGGCCGGGGGTGGAGGTGGCCTCGGCGAAGGCGATGGCGATCAGGTCGTAGTCGTTCGGCACGGCGCTGAGCTTCAGCTCCACGGCCGGGTTGACGAAGTTGTGCCAGTAGCCGGTGAGGAAGTGCTTGGGCAGCGGGCCGCCGGTGGTGCAGCCGGTGGTGGTGGCGGTGACGGCGTCGCTGGCCGGGCTCTCGCCCTGGGCGTTGTAGGCCTTGACCGTGTAGGTGTGGGACTCGCAGCTGCCCAGCGAGCCGACCGTGGCGCTGGTGCCGGTGACCTGGGCCTTCTGCGTGGTGCCCTCGTAGACGCGGTAGCCGGTCACGGTGCCGGACGAGGCGCTCCAGGACAGGGCGATCGAGGTCGCGCCGGCGGTGGCGGTGGGCGTGCCGGGCTTGCCGGGGACGCTGGCGCAGCCGGTGGTGGTGGCGGACACGTCACGGCCCGCCGACTCGCCCACGGAGTTGTAGGCCTTGATGGTGTAGGTGTGGCTCTCACAGGTGCCGAGCCCGCTGATGGTGGTGCTGGTGCCGGTGACCTGGGCCTTTTGCGTGGTGCCCTCGTAGACGCGGTAGCCGGTCACGGTGCCGGTGGAGGCGCCCCAGCTCAGCGCGATGCTGGTGTCGGTCGTGGTCGCCGAGGCGGTGCCGGGCTGGCCGGGGGCGCCGGTGTTGCCGCCGGTGGTGGTCGCCGACACCGCGGCGCTGGCCGCCGAGCGGTTGCCCGCGGCGTCACGGGCCCGGATCGTGTAGCTGTAGGTCGTCTGAGCGGTCAGACCCGAGTCGGTGTAGCTGGTGCCGGTCGCCGTCGTCACCAGCGTCGTGCCGCGGTAGACCTCATAACCGGTCACACCGACGTTGTCGGTGGAGGCGTTCCACGCCAGCGAGACGCTGTTGGAAGTCGTGGCGGTGACGCGGACGTTGCCGGGGACCGACGGCGCGGTGGTGTCGGTTCCGCTACCGCCCGCCGGGGCCCACAGCGCCGGCACGTTCGGCGGCTCCCAGCCGGGCAGCGAGGTGTGGGCCTGCACGCACCGGTAGTCCTGCCCGTTGTAACTCACGATCGTACCGGCGGTGTAAGCGGTGTTCGGCGCCCAGGCGGCAGCCGCGGCGGCCACCGTCGAGGAGGAGGTCTTGGCGACGATGGCGGTGGGGGAGGCCGCGACGGCGGCCCCGGGCGTGAGGGACACGGCCGCCGTGCTGAGCACGAGGGTGGCGAGCAGAATGATGGGATTTCGTTTCGGGCGCATGGGAGTCCTCGGCCTGGGGGGATTTGGGCGCGCGTTGTCGGGGACCACGCTTTCTTTTAGGAAAGTTTCCTAAGAGTTGCCGAGATCGTAGCTTTTGTTCCCAACCCGTCACAAGGCCTAAACCCCATCCCGCCGGAACCGGCCCCCACCAGCCCTGACCTCACCCCCGTTTGGCACGCTCCATCGAACCGCCCGGGCCTGAACGACACCCGGGGGAGAGGAGGAGAAGATCGCAGAGGAGGAGGCCGTGGGATACGGACACTCCGGGGCTCAATGGTGGCGGCCACGGCCTGAACCCCGGCGGCGCAGTCCCGAAGCCGGGCAGGCGCGGCAGCCCGGCCACCGTCGGCGCCGACGCCGGGGTAGCGCTCATGTGACGATCACGCCTCGACCCGTCCCGAGACGAAGCAAGCCGAAAACCACACCGGCGGTCACGGCCCGGCACGGTCGATGATCGGCAGACGAGCCGGGACACGAGAGGGGCTCGGCCGGTGTAGGCGCGGCGGGAACGCCACGTTCCTGCGGGCGTCCTGGCGCCGTACGGGACCGCGCACCCGACGACGGAGCGGCCGGCGATCCGTCCAGCGGCGCGACGCCAGTCCTGCACGCCGTGCGCCCCGGCCGGATCCGAGGGGTTCTCAGCGGCGAGGGGAGGCGTCCCGTGTTTGATGCATAAGTGCGATTATGCATCAAATGCAGGTGAGAGGGGCTCGATAGGGGCCTGCACACCACCCGCGACCGCCCACGATAACACCCACCCTCGTGGAGATCCACGTGCTGCGCGCCTCGGCCGCCACCGTGACAAGCTCCGCGCGCGCGGACCGAGCCGCAGCGCGGGCCGCACGCGGCCACACCGCGGAACCGCCGCGGTCGCGCATGGCCTCGAGCGTCGCCGGCCCCGCAGCACTCACGGAGATCACGACGGCGCAAGGACCCGCCGGCGGCTCGGTACCGGACATACGTGCCCGCCAGCGCCGCCCGGCCGTCGCACCACGGCACCACCCACAGGTTCCATGCCTGAGAGCCCAGATCGATGCCGTGCGCCTGTCGTCAGCCGATACGTGCCCTGAGTCCTCGGACCGCCGGGCCGTACGCGCGGCCGGTCCGCCCGCGCCACACCTTGAAGCCCCTCCCCGAGGATCCTCCCTCGGGGAGGGTCCCCTCGCCCGTGCATACCGTCACGGCCGGTCACTATCCGTGGCCGGCGGGGGCCCGGCGGGGTCGGTGGTGTCGGCGAGGGTTTCCAGGACGCGGCGGCAGTACTGCGACAGGTAGTCGCGCAGGACGCCTTCGGCGTGCTCGGTGTCGCCGCGGGCGGCCAGGCGGGCCAGCTCGCGGTGATATTGGAGCCCGTGGGCGACGTGCCGCCCGGCCAGGTAGCGGTTGACGATGTCGCGCAGGTCCTCGATGACGCCCATGGTGAACGGGTTGCCCTCGGCGTCGTACAGCTCGCGGTAGAACGCGACGCGTTCGTCCCGCAGCCCGCCCGGTTCGTGCGGCCCGTCCAGCGCCTCCCCCAGTTCCCGCAGCCGCGCGGCGCGGGCGGAGGTCATCGTGGCGATGGACGCGCGCAACGCGTGGGTCTCCACCAGCGCGCGCAGCGCGTAGATCTCGCGCACCTGTTCGACGGTCAGGGTGCGCACGACCGCGCCGCGGTGAGGGTGGAAGGACACCAGCCCTTCGCTCTCCAGTTGCATCAAGGCGGTGCGCACGGGGATGCGGGAGACGCCGATGCGTTCGGCGAGCTCCTCCTGGCGAAGCCGCAGGCCCGGGGCCAGGGCGCCGGTGATGATGCCCTGGCGCAGCAGTTCGTAGGCCAGTTGCCCGGCGGTGCGGCCGTCCCGGGGGTGTCCCGCGACCAGCCGGCCGAACAACTCGCTCATGCGACGTGCCTGGGGGTGCCCTCGGGCAGGGCCTCGGCGAGGATCTCGATGTCGACCTGGGCGCCGATGGCCAGGCCGCCGGCCTCCAGGGCGCGGTTGAAGGTGACGCCGAAGTCCTCGCGGTCGATGGCGGTGGTGGCGGCGAACGCCAGCAGCGGGACGCCGTTGTCGGCGTGACGGCCGAGGAAACGGGCCTCCAGGGGGACGGGGCGGGTGACCCCCCGCAGGGTCAGCTCCCCCAGCACGGTGAAGGCGCCGTCGTGGCCTGCTTCCAGGCCGGTGGAGGTGTAGGTGATGGAGGGGTGGGCGGCGGCGTCGAGGAAGTCCGGTGAGCGCAGATGCTCGTCGCGGCGGGCGACGCCGCTGCTGACCGAGGCGGCGTCGATGGTGACGTCCAGCCGCGACCGCCCGGGCTCGGCGTCGATGGCGATGTTCCCGGCGACGGCGTCGAAACGGCCGCGGACCCGCGCGACGACCAGGTGCTGCACGGTGAACTGGACGGTGGTGTGCCGGGGGTCGATCTCCCACAGGCCCGGCGCGGGCAGGGTGGTGTGGCTCATCGTGCTTCCTTTTCGATGGGTGATCCGACGGTGCTCCCCCACTCGGTCCAGGAGCCGTCGTAGATGCGTACGTGGTCCCAGCCGAGCAGTTCGCGCATCGCGAACCACAGCAGGCTGGCGCGGTGGCCGAGGCGGCAGTAGGCGACGACCCGCGCGGTCTGGTCGGGTGCGGCGCCGGCGGCGCGGAACAGCGCCTCCAGTTGGCCGGGCGGGCGCAGGGTGAAGGTGTCGTCGAGCAGGCTGTTGAAGGGCAGGCTGACCGCGCCGGGGATGTGGCCGTGCCGTTCGGCGCCGTGGTCGGGCCCGGTGCCGGGTTTGACGCGTTCGCCGTGGTATTCCTCGGGGTAGCGGCCGTCCAGCAGCAGCGTGCCGGGGTCGCCGACCAGGCCGAGCAGTTCCTGCCGGTAGATGCGGGTGGCGTCGTCGCGGTCCCGGCCGGCCGGCGGGTAGGGCACGGGGGTCACTTCGGGCACGGTTGTGGTCAGCGGGTGGCCGGCGCGGGTCCAGGCGCCGCGGCCGCCGTTGAGGACGCGCACGTCGGCGTGCCCGTTCAGCTGCTTGAACACCCAGTAGCCGTAGGTGGCGAACTGGCCGCGGCCGCTGTAGAGCACCAGCGTGGAGTCCGGTCCGGCCCCGAGCCCGCCCAGCACCGCGGCCGCCTGCGCCGGGGTCAGGAATTCCCGCTCACGCGGGTCCCAGTACAGGTCCTTCCAGAACACGTGCCGGGCGCCGGGGATGTGCCCGGCGGAGTAGTCGTCGATGTCGGGTTCGTACTGCACCTCCACGACGACGGTCGCGGGGTCCTCCAGCCGTGCGGCCAGCCAGTCGGCGTCTACCAGGGCAGCCATGCGCGCCGCCCCTCCTTTCTGATCACGTGTCCGAGCCCGGGATGGGGGAAGTGCCCGAAGGCCACCAGCGTGCCGGTGTCCTCCAGCTCGGCCAGGGTGCGTTCACGGGTGGCCACGGCCTGCTCGGGGTCGAAGTCGAAGCGCTGCGCCCACCCCGTCTCCCGCAGCACGACCGGGTGGTGGGCCAGGTCGCCCAGCAGGAACGCCTCGCGGTCGCCGAGCGCGTACCCGGTGTGGCCGGGGGTGTGGCCGGGCAGCGCGACGGCCCGCAGCGAGGGGGTCACGCGGTGGCCGTCCTCGATCAGCCGCAGGACGCCCAGCTCCTCCAGAGGCAGGGCCTGCTGGACGATGTTGGGGTGCTTGTGCTCAAGGTCGCGGTAGTGCTCCCAGTCGGCGCGCGGCACCAGGTAGCGGGCATTGGGGAAACGCGGCCGCGGATCCTGGCCGGGGTCCAGGACGAGATTCCAGCCGACGTGGTCGGGGTGCAGGTGGGTGAACACCACCAGGTCCACCTCGGCCGGGGTGTACCCGGCCTCGGCGAGCTCCTCCAGCAGGGCAGCGGGACGGGCCAGGCCGCCGGGCGGGCCGAGGTAGGGACCCCAGCCGGTGTCGACCAGGACGACCTTGCCGTCGGTCTCCACCAGGTAGCCGCCGAAGTTCAGCGGCCGCCCGTCCTGCCCCTCCCAGGCCTGAGCGGGAACGCCCGGGAAGTGCCAGGCGCGGTCAAGCGGGTGCTCGCCGTCGCGCAGCGCGACGATCTCGGCGGCGCCGACGCTCACGCGGACGGCCATGCGCCCTCCCCGGCTCCCGCACCCGCCGCCACGAAAGGCGTGGAGATCCAGCCCGGCCGCCAGGGCAGGCCGGCGCGGCCGCACAGCGCCCGCAGCGCCGCCTGCGCGGCGGCCACCAGCTCCTGCTGCGCCACCCCGACCAGCCGGCCGTGCCGCTTACGGACATGCCCGTCGACCAGCACGGTGTCCACGTCGGCGGGCTGGGCGGAGTGCACCACGGCCACCGCCGGGTCGGCCACCGGCGCCATGTCCAGCCCGCCGGTGCGGATCAGCACCACATCGGCCCGCTTGCCCACCGTCAGCGACCCGGTCACCTGCGAAAGCCCCAGCGCGTGCGCCCCCTCCAAGGTGGCAACCCGCAGAATGTCCCGCGGAGTCACCGCCCCGGCGTCACCCGCGGCGGTGTTGGCCAGGCCCAGCGCGACACGCATCGCCTGGAAGGGGTCGGCGCTCGCGGCGATGGCGGTGGTGTCCAGCGACAGGCTCACCCGCACCCCCGCCCGCCGCAACCGCAGCACCGACGGCAGCCCCATCGCCAGCCGCAGCTCCGACAGCGGGCTCACCGTCACCGCCACCCCGTGCGCCGCCAGCCTGCCCAGATCCTCCTGGTCCAGATACAGGCAGTGCGCCAGCAGCAGGTCCGCACCCAGCAGCCCCTCGCCGTCCAGCACGGCCACCTGGCGGATGCGCTCCACCTCCCCGCGCGTCCCGGCGCAGTGCATCGCCACCGGCAGGCCCAGCTCACGCGCCGCGGCGAACTCCGCCCGGTACACCTGCGGCGCCGAGCGGGCCGGGCCGCGCACGTTCACCCCCACCGACACCAGCCCCTGCCCGGCGTGCCCGGCGGCCAGCCGCGCCACATCCGAGAAGTCCATCGCCTCGTCGTAGCCCGCGCCGCGGCCGCCCATCAGGCGGCGCATCCGCTCGGCGGGAATGGACGGGTGGGCCGAGGGGGCGCCGTAGGAGAAACGCGCCCGCACCCCGAGCTCGGCCAGCGCCGCCACATCGGCGTCGGCGTGCTCGGGGCCCAGCACGTTGTGCGCCCAGTCGTGCACGGTCGTGATCCCCGCCGCCAGCCCCTCGGCCGCGGCCAGCCGCACCCCCAGATAGGTGTCCTGCGGGGTGAAGTAGGGGCCGAGCAGGCCCTTGCGGGCGAACCAGCCCTCCTCGGGGCCATCGCCCACCACGCCGCGCAGCAACGTGCCCCACAGATGCCAGTGGGTGTCCACGAACCCCGGCACCGCGATCATCCCCGCCGCGTCGATCACCTGCGCCCCGGGCGCGGAGAGATCCGGGCCGATCGCGGCGATGCGCCCGGAGCGCACCTCGATGTCGGCCACCGGCAGGTCGCCCAGATCGTCATCGACGGTGAGCGCGCTCACCCCCCGGATCAGCAGATGGTCACTCGGAGAAGGCATGGGTGTCCCCTTTGAGCAGGCGCCAGATCTCCTGGCGCAGATCGGTGAAACGCGGGTCCCCGCGCACGGCGTGCTCATCGCGCGGGTAGGCGAACGGCACCTCCAGCTCGGCGGCGACCCTCCCTGGGCGCGGGGTGAACACCGCCACGCGCTGGGACAGAAACAGCGCCTCGTCCACGCTGTGGGTGACGAACACGATCGTCTTGCCGGTGAGCCGCCAGATCCGCAGCAACTCCACCTGCATCAGCTCGCGGGTCTGGGCGTCCAGCGCGCCGAACGGCTCGTCCATCAGCAGCACCTGCGGATCCACGGCCAGGGCGCGGGCGATGCCCACCCGCTGCTGCATGCCGCCCGACAGCTCGTGCGGCCGGTGCCCGGCGAACTCCGACAGCCCGACCATCTCCACGTACTCGGCGGCGATCCGCTCCCGCTCGGCCCGCGAACGCACCACGCCCTCCAACGGGAAGGCGACGTTGCCCAGCACCGTCCGCCACGGCAACAGGCGGAAATCCTGGAAGACGAACGCCCGGTCGCGGCCCGGCCCGCTCACCGCCACCCCGCCCACCCCGATCCGCCCGCCGCTGACCGGCACCAGCCCGTCGATCGCCTTCAGCAGCGTGGTCTTGCCGCAGCCGCTCGGCCCGAGCAGGCTGACGAACCCGCCGGCCTCGACCCGCAGATCCACCCCCGCGAGCGCCGGGGTCGGCGAACCCCGGCGCCCGGCGGGGTAGGACTTGGTCACGGCCTCGATCTCGATCGCGCTCACGCGCCCACCTCCGCACGCCCCGCCGACAGACGACGGCCGGCCAAGCCGACCAGGCCGGTGAGCGCGGCCCCCACCGCCAGCGCCACCAGCGCCACGGCGAACACCTCATCGGCGTCCAGCCGGGCACGGGCATCGCTCAGCAGCGTGCCGATCCCGGGATGACCCACCAGGAACTGGCCCACCACCACGGCCATCAGCGCGCGCTGCACGCTGATGCGCAGCCCCGCCGCGATGTGCGGCAGCGCCCCCGGCAGCACCACCGCCGTCAGCAACCGCCGCCCGCCCACCCCGTAGGCGCGGGCCAGTTCCCCATAGGCGTGCAACGCCTGCCGGGTGCCGGCCGCCGCCGGGAACACCAGCATCACCCCGGCCGCCAGCACGATGGTGGCCACAAGGAACCGCTCACCGATCCCGAACCACACCACCATCAGCGGCACCAGCGCGATCAGCGGCGCCGAGTACAGCGCCACCAGATACGGCTCCAGCGCCACGGCCGCCGTCCGGTACCGGCCGATCACATACCCCGCCGCCACTCCAAGGACCGCGGCCGCCGCCCACCCGGCCAGCAGCGTGCCCACCGTGCCGGCCACCAGACCCGGCAGGTCGCCCTCGACCGCCAGGCGGGCCAGCTCACCGGCCACCCGCACCGGCGAGGAGGTGACCTGCGGCCACACCAGCCCCGCCACCTGCCAGGCCACCAGCGCCACCACGACACCCGCCGCCCTCACGAGGCCACCTGCCACGGGGTCAGGCGCAGCTCCAACCGGCGCAATCCCACGTTCACCGCCAGGCCCACGGCCATGACCGAGGCCAGCGCCGCGATCAGCTCCGCCGTGCGAAACGCCGACCCCAGCGTGTAGATCAGCCCGCCGATGCCGCTGCTCTCCAGGAAGAACCCGGCCAGCACCACCCCCACCAGCGCGTGCAGCAATCCCAGCCGCAGCCCGCCCAGCACATACGGCCGCGCCGCGGGGAGCACCACCGCGTACAGCATCCGGCTCCGCGGCACGCAGTAGGAGCGGGCCAGCTCCACGTGCGAGGCCTCCAGCGCCCGCACCCCGTCGCGCACGGTGAAGAACACCTCGAAGAACCCGAACGCCACGATCAGCACGATCTTGGCCAGGTCCTCCAGCCCGAACCACAACGCGACCAGCGGCACCAGCGCGATGCGCGGCGTCAGGAACAGCGCGCCCAGCACAGGGGAGACCAGCCGGTCCAGCGGCCGGTACCAGCCCAGCAGCACCCCCAGCCCCACCCCGCCCACCGCGGCCACCACCATCGCCGCCGCCACCTGCAGCGCCGTCTCGCCCCACGCCCGGCCCAGCTCACCGCCGCCGGCCAGCTCCACCGCCGCGCCAGCCACCCGCGCCGGCGTGGGAAGGATCGCCGCGGGAGTGCGCTGGGCCACCTGCTGCCACACCGTCAGCAGCACCACCAGCGTGCCGGCCCGCACCAGCCAGTCCCGCACCCCCGGCGCGAGCCCCGCCCACGCCCGCGGCGCACCCCGCCGCGGCGAGACGGCGGGCGCGACCGGCACAGGGGACGTGGGGGACACCGCCGGGGAGGGCGGGCGAACCGGGCTCACCGGGCGCCCAAGAAGTCCAGCGCCGCCTTCTGGTAGTCGAAACTCACCAGATCAGCGCACGAATAGTCCCGCTTGACCACCCCGAACTCCCGGGAGGTGGCCAGCGTGTAGGCGCACATCTTCTCATCCAGCGCCCCGTTGACCGGCCAGTCGTCCAGCTCGGTGACCAGCGTCGCGTAGTTACGCTCGGCCGCCTGCGCGCTCAACCCATCGATCTTCGCCTGGGCCAGCGCCACCCACCCCGCCTTGTCCTGGTGCGTCCACCGCGCCGCCTTGATCTCCGCGATCGCCAGCGCCAGCGCCAGATCGGAATTGGCGCCAAGCCACGACCTGCTCACCGCCCACACGTCGTTGAGCTGCGGATTGGCCTCCCAGCCCTTGCACAGCACCCGGTAGGCGCCCGGCTTGGCGAGCTCCAGTTCGGTCTGCCGGAACGTCGCCGACATCCCGCCCTCGATCCTGCCCGCCTCCAGCGACTCCACGATCTGCCCGACGTTGGCCAGGTGCAGCAACCGCACATCCTTGGTCACATCCAGCCCCGCCCCGGCGAAGCACCGCGACGCCGTCTGCCCCACGATCGAGGTCAGGTTCTGCGACACCGCGAACGGCTTGCCCTTCAGATCCGAAAGCGACGCCGCGCCGCCCCGCGCGGCCACCAGAAAGACGTTCTTCTGGTCGTTGCCCGCGACCGCCACCAGATCGGCGCCCGCCTCCTTGGCCGCCGCCAGCCCGCCCAGCGACACATGCCCCACCTGCACCTGACCGGAGATCAGCGCGGCGTTGAGCGGGGTGGAGTCCATCATCCGAAACTCCGACTCCACCCCGAAGTCGCTCTTCAGCAGCTCCAGCACCTTGTACAGGCCGGTCAGCGTGGGATTGGGGAAGGCGGCGCTGGCGATCGACAGCTTCTTGCCCTGGACCTTGGCCCGCAGCGCCTCCAGCGAGGCCGGCGGAGTCACCCCGCCGTTGCCTTGCGCCTGTGCTCGCGACGAGGGCGGCGCGGGGGGTGAGGCGCCGGGATTGTCGGCGCACCCGGCCAGGAGGATGACGGGCAGCAGGAACACCAGCACGGCACGCCCCATCGGGACCTCCAGTGGAACGAGGAGATTGGATACACCGGCGGGGGGCCGATGCCGCTTTACCAACTAAACATGTCGGGAATGCGTGTTTAAGATGACACATAATGCCCGCTCACCGCAACCCATCGCCCCGGTACGGCCCGCAAGGCGCTCCCGGGATTGCATCCAATCCCCGTCCGGCGCCGTCTGAGGACGGCCATGGCCCGCCGGGCGCGCTCGCGCCTTCCGGGCGACGGCACGGGCCTCGAGCGGCCATGGCCCCGCGTCCGCGACGCCCGGCGTCGCCGGATGAGGTCGCCGCGGGCGGCCCGCCCGCCGATACCGCCCACCGGGCGGTCCGCCGTCCACGCCGGTTCCCGGGGCGCGACGCGGAACAGGCGTACGCGTGGTGCGTTGCGAGACGAGCCGTCCGGCGGGGTGCTCGTGTGGGTGCGTATGCGTGCTCACGGTCCATACCGGACAGAAGCTCGATTCTGTTAGGTATAGGAAGGGTTCGGCGAAAGGGGTTCGTTGGCCCGCAAAGCCGCTGGAAATCGCCGAATCCCCCGCGCGAGTCCCCCGGAGACGCTCAGACCGTCACGCGCCGTGCCCCGGTGCCCGCCGGTCGCGGATGCCTGCTCGCCGGTGCGGCCGGGAGCGCGTACTTCGCCGCCCGCGGTGCCTCAGCCGGTGGCCCCTCCCCTCCCCTGGCCCGTGAGCGCCGCCGTGCCGGGCGGGGAAGATCGTCACTGGGGGTCTGACCTGGGCGTCAGAGTTTGCTGACAGGTCTGCGCCGGCCTCACAATCCCCTCTCGGGGGGATCAATGAGGTGGAGAGCGGGCTGGGTGCCGCGGGTGGTGGCGGTGTCGCTGGGTGTGCTCGGTCTGGCGGCGCTGGGCGCGCATGTGGTGATCGAGGTCGCGGTGAATCCCCGGCCGCCGGGTGTGGGTGACACCGCGCGGGTGCAGGCGTTGCTCAGTACGCCGCTGGGGATGTTGATCGTGCTGCGCCGGCCGGGGTTGATCGCCGGGTGGTTGTTGTTGCTGGTGGGGGCGGCCAATGGGTGGGTGGCGCTGGCGATCTCGTGGCATGAGGTGTTCGGGCGGGGCGCGGTGCCGCTTCCGCCGTCTTTGTACTGGCTTGTGTGCTTGCGGAGTGCGATCACCACGTGTGCGGCGTTGATGCTGCCGTTGGCGCATCCGGACGCGGGGTTGCTGCGGCCTCGGTGGCGGTGGGTCTACCTGGCGCTGATCGTGTGGCAGGTGCTGCTGCTGGGGGTGGCGCTCGCGCGGTGGCACGAGTCGGCGGGGCCGTGGGCGGGGTTCGCCCAGGTGTCGGCGGTGGTGTGCGGGCCGTTGCTGTGGGTGAGCCTGCTGGTGCTGTGCCTGCGGTTCTGGCGTGCGGGTCCGGAGGTGCGGCGGCAGATCGCCTGGCTGGCGCCGGTGGTGGCGTTCGACGATCTGGAGTTCACCGAGATCCTCGGCTGGGACTATCTGTGGCTGGACACCGTCGGGGAGGCGGCCGTGCCGGTCGCGGTGGCGGTGGCGGTGCTGCGGTACCGGTTGTACGCGATCGACACGCTGGTGAGCCGGGCGGTGGTGGGGGGCGCGCTGGTGGGGTGCGTCGCCGCGGCGTATCTGGCGGCCGGTGCGCTGGCCGGGCTTTTCCTGGCTGATTACGGGGAGTTGTTCGGGGTTGCGGCGGCGATCGTGGCGGGGTTGTCGTTTCTGCCGGTGCAGCGGCGTCTGCAGCGTCTGCTCGATCGGCTGTTGTACGGCAGGAGTGGGGATCCGCGGGCGCATGCCGAGGCGTTGCGGCGGCAGATCCAGTACGCGGGTCCGGCGCAGGCGCTGGAGGCGGCGGTGCGGGCGGTGGCGGGCGGGCTCGCGGTGCGGGGGGCGGGGGTTCAGGGCGGGGAGCGGGTGGTGGTGGGTGAGCTCGGGGAGGATCCTCGGGGGATTGCTCTGGTGTGGCATGGGGAGCCGGCCGGGACGTTGCTGCTCGGTCCGCCGGGGGCGCGGCGTTTTCCGCGGGCGTATGAGCGGCGGATGCTGGCGGTCTTGGTGCCGATCGTGGCGGATGCGGCGCACGCGTTGCGGATGGCCGGTGACCTGCGGCGGTCGTGGGAGCGGGCGGCGGTGGCGCGGGAGGAGGAGCGGCGGCGGCTGCATCGGGATCTGCACGATGGGCTGGGGAGCCGGTTGACGGGGATGTCGATCGCGCTGGAGGCGGCGCGGCGGTCGTTGGGGCACTCCCCCGATGTGGCGTATCGGCTGCTTTCTGATCTGCGGGTGGGGTTGGAGAGTGTGAACGGGGAGATGCGGGAGTTGGTGCAGGGGTTGCGGCCGGGTGCGCTGGAGGCGGTGGGGCTGGAGCGGTCGATCCGGATGCTGGCGCCGGAGGTGCCGGTCACGGTGGCAGGGAGTTTGGAGGGGTTGCCGCCGGTGGTGGAGGTGGCGGTGTACCGGATCGTGCAGGAGGCGTTGACCAATGCCCGGCGTCATTCGGGGGCGGGGGTCGTGCGGGTGGTGCTGGAGCGGGCGGGTGAGCTGCGGGTGGTGGTGTCCGACGATGGGGTGGGGGTCGGGGTGGTGTCGGGGTCGGGTTCGGGGTTGTCGACGATGCGGGAGCGGGCGGCCGAGGTGGGGGGCAGGTGTTCGGTTCGTGATGGGGAGGGGGGCGGCACCGTGGTGGAGGCGGTGTTCCCGGTGGGGTGAGCTGCCCGGCGAAAGAACTGATCGTTTGGGAGTAATGCGGCGATTCGGGGTCATGATGTGCGAGAACTTGTCGTCGCTGGAGAGGATCGCCGATGACCCGCGCCGATCGCCATGCCGCCGCCGCTCCCCTGGGTTCGGTCTCCTCCGGTGGTCCGGGGCCGGAGGCGGGTGGGCCCGCCGGGGGTGAGTCGGCCGCTCCTCTGGGCGGTGCGGGGGGAGGTCCGGCGCCGCTGGTGGTGGTCATGGGGGTGAGCGGGTCGGGGAAGACGACGGTGGGGGTGGCGTTGGGCCGGCGGCTGGGGCTGCCGTTCGCCGACGCCGATGAGTTTCACAGCGCGGCGGACATCGCGAAGATGTCGCGGGGCGTGCCGTTGGACGACGGTGATCGGATGCCGTGGCTGCGGGCGATCGGGGCGTGGCTGGCCGGGCATGCGGCGGGCGGTGCGGTGGTGAGTTGCTCGGCGTTGAAGCGCTCCTATCGGGATGTGTTGCGGGCGGCGGCGCCGGGGGTGTGTTTCGTCCACCTGGACGGTGACCCGCGGGAGGTGCGGCGCCGGGTGGC
This sequence comes from Sphaerisporangium krabiense, assembly GCF_014200435.1. NCBI lineage: Bacteria > Bacillati > Actinomycetota > Actinomycetes > Streptosporangiales > Streptosporangiaceae > Sphaerisporangium > Sphaerisporangium krabiense. The sequence continues at coordinate 121,259 of NZ_JACHBR010000003.1, forward strand.
GGGGCGCCGGGGGCATTTCATGCCCGAGTCGCTGGTGGACTCGCAGCTGGCGACGCTGGAGCCGCTGGAGGCCGACGAGCCGGGCATCGTGCTGGATCTGGGGCACGGGGTGGAGGAGCTGGTGGAGGAGTATCTGGCGGCGGTGGCGCGGGGCGGGCCGTGCGGGGGGCGGCCGGGGCGGGGCGGGCGCTGAGGCGGCGGGCGTCATGGGGACGCTGGAGGTGTTCGCCGGCGCCGGGCCGGCCGTCCTGAGCGGGCGGGCGGCCTGCGCGGGGGTCTTGGGGGCGGCGCCGCAGGCGGCGGCGGGGTCTGCGGGGCGGCTGGTGGTGGCGGTGCTGGCCGGGATCGCGCTGATCGTGGTGGCGATCACCTGGGCGCGGTTGCACGCGTTCGTGAGCCTGGCGCTCGGGGCGCTGGTGGCGGGCGCGGTGGCGGGGCTGCCGATGGGCGAGGTGATCGAGAGTTTCTCGGCGGGGTTCGGCGACACCGCGGCCGGGGTGGGGACGTTGATCGCGCTCGGGGCGATGTTCGGGGGGCTTTTGGCGGGGTCGGGCGGGGCCGAGACGATCGTCGGGGCGATCGTGGCGCGGTCGGGGAGGCGGTCGCTGCCGTGGGCGATGGCGGGGGTCGGGGCGCTGATCGGGCTGCCGATGTTCTTCGAGATCGGCTTGGTGCTGCTGATGCCGGTGGTGTTCCTGGTCGCGCGGCGCAGTGGTCTGCCGCTGGTGCGGGTGGGGCTTCCTGCGCTGGCGGGGTTGTCGGCGATGCACGGGCTGGTGCCGCCGCATCCGGGGCCGTTGGTGGCGGTGGACGCGCTGAAGGCGGATCTGGGGATCACGCTGGGGCTTGGGGTCGTGGTGGCGGTGCCGGTGGTGGTGCTGGCCGGTCCGGTGCTGTCGCGGCATGCGGCGCGGTGGGTGCCGGTGACGGCTGCGGAGGTGGACGGGGAGGCGGGGGCGGAGCGGTCGCGGGCGCGTCAGGGCGTCGGGGCGCGGGCGGAGGGCTCGGACGGCGCGGGTGCTTCGGGCGGGGCCGGTCTGGGTGGGCGCGGCGGTGACGCCGGGCCGGGCGGCGCCGGGGTGGAGGGGCCGCGGGAGGACGGTGCGGTGGCGGGCGGGCGGCGGCCGTCGCTGGCGGTGACGCTGGCGACGGTGCTGTTGCCGGTGGTGCTGATGATGGGCAAGGCGGTGGCGGATCTGGCGCCGGCGCAGGGGTCGCCGGTGCGGGTGGTGCTGGACTTCGCCGGGACGCCGCTGGTGGCGTTGCTGGTCGCGGTGCTGGTGGCGGTGTTCACCTTCGGGGTGGGGGCGGGGCTGGATCGGGCGGGGATCGCCGGGTGTCTGGAGCGGTCGCTCGGGCCGGTCGCGGGGGTGTTGCTGGTCGTGGCGGCGGGCGGGGGGTTCAAGCAGACGCTGGTGGACAGCGGGATCGGGACGCTGGTGGCGGGGTGGGCGCGTGAGGGCGGGGTGCCGGTGGTGGTGCTGGCCTGGCTGGTGGCGGTGTCGATCCGGCTGGTGACGGGGTCGGCGACGGTGGCGACGGTGACGGCGTCGGGGATCGTGGCGCCGTTGGTGGCGGGGCTGGCGCCGGCGCAGACCTCGCTGGTGGTGCTGGCGGTGGGTGCGGGGTCGTTGTTCTTCTCTCATGTGAACGATGCGGGGTTCTGGCTGGTGAAGGAGTATTTGGGGGTGAGTGTCGGGCAGACGGTGCGGACCTGGTCGGTGATGGAGTCGGTGATCTCGGTGGCGGGGCTGGTGCTGGTGCTGGGGCTGGCGGCGGTGCTGTAGGCGGGGACGTGCTAGCCTCACAAACATTCGCCCTGTATATGACCATTTATCCGTCATGTGGGGCGGTCGTGGGCAGATTCGAGCAGCAGGGGGCGAGTCCCGGTGGAGATCGAGCAGACCGCGCTGCCGGGCATCGGGCTGAAACACGAGTTCACCACGCAGTCCGGGCGCAGGATCGCGGTGGTGTCCCACCGCACCGGCCGCCGGGACGTGGTGGTGTACGACCGGCACGATCCCGACCGGGCGTGTGAGACGGTCAAGCTGAACGACGAGGAGGCCGACGCGCTGGCCGAGCTGCTCGGCGCGCCGCGCATCGTGCAGCGGCTGAACGACCTGCACCGTGAGGTGGAGGGTCTGGTGAGCGTGCAGCTGCCGATCGCGGAGGGGTCTCCGTACGCGGGGCGGCCGATGGGGCAGGCGCGGGCGCGGACCAGGACCGGGGCCTCGGTGGTGGCGGTGGTGCGCGCCGGTCAGGTGCACGCCAGCCCCTCCCCCGACTTCGGCCTGATGGCCGGGGACGTGGTGGTCGTGGTGGGCAGTCCGGAGAGCACGGCCGCGGTCGCCGACATCCTCGTGCGCGGATAGGCTCGCGTGCACACTGCGACGATCTTCATCGAACTCGGCGGTATCGTTCTCGCTCTTGGCGTGCTCGGGGCGCTGGCCCTGCGCGCGGGGATCTCCCCCATTCCGTTGTACCTGCTGGCGGGGCTGGCGTTCGGCAAGGGCGGGATCCTGCCGCTGGCCACCAGCGAGGATTTCGTGGCGGTGGGCGCCGAGCTCGGGGTGGTGCTGCTGCTTTTGACCCTCGGTCTTGAGTACAACGCCGATGAGCTGGTGGCGAGTTTGCGGGGCAACGCCCGCGGCGGCCTTGTGGACCTGGTGCTGAACGCCGCGCCGGGGGCGGTGGTGGCGTTGCTGCTCGGGTGGGGGCCGGTGGCGGCGGTGGCGATGGCGGGGGTGACCTACGCCACCTCCTCGGGGATCACGGCCAAGGTCTTGTCGGATCTGGGGTGGATCGGCAACCGGGAGACGCCGGTGGTGCTGTCGCTGCTGGTGTTCGAGGACCTGACGATGGCGATGTACCTGCCGATCCTGACGGCGATCCTGGCGGGGGTGAGCCTGGCGGGCGGGGCGGTGACGGTGGCGATCGCGCTCGGGGCGGTCAGCGTGGTGCTGGTGGCGGCGTTGCGGTTCGGGCGGTTCATCGAGGCGTTCGTGGCCAGTCCGAATTCCGAGGTGCTGCTGCTGAAGGTGGTGGGGCTGGCGCTGGCGGTGGCCGGGGTGGCCCAGCAGTTGCAGGTGTCGGCGGCGGTGGGGGCGTTCCTGGTGGGGATCGCGCTGTCGGGTGAGCTGGCCCATGAGGCGCGGGCGCTGCTGATGCCGCTGCGTGATCTGTTCGCGGCGGTGTTCTTCGTGTTCTTCGGGTTGCAGACCGATCCGGGGTCGATCCTGCCGATGGCGGGGATCGCGGCGGCGCTGGCGGTGGTGAGCATGGTGACCAAGCTGGCGACGGGGGCGTACGCGGCGCGGCGCGCGGGGGTGGCGCGGGCGGGGCAGGCGCGGGCGGGCATCGCGTTGATCCCGCGCGGGGAGTTCAACATCGTGATCGCGGGGCTGGCGGTGGCGGCGGGGGCGCATCCGGATCTGGGGCCGCTGGCGGCGGGGTATGTGCTGATCTTGGCGGCGTTCGGGCCGCTGGCGGCGCGGCTGGTGCAGCCGTTGATCACGCTGGTGGCGCGCCGCGCCTGACCCGAGTCGGACATTCTGCGCATTTCCGGCGTCGGGCCGGGGTACACCGACGGCATGGCGGAGTTTCTCACCGACATCCAGACCCTGCGCGACCGCGCCCGGGCCGAGATGGACAAGGGGCCGGTCACCCAGGCCTACGGCGCCGACCTGCCCCGGGTGGTGCAGGTGTGCAACGAGGCGCTGGCCACCGAGATCGTGTGCGTCCTGCGCTACAAGCGGCACTACTACACCGCCACCGGCATCCACGCCGAGCCGGTCGCGGCGGAGTTCGCCGAGCACGCCGCCGACGAGCAGCGGCACGCCGACCTGCTGGCCGAGCGCATATCGCAGCTCGGCGGCGAGCCGGACTTCGACCCGGCGCGGCTGAGCACCCGGGCGCACACCCACTACGACCAGTCGCTGGACCTCATCGAGATGATCAGGGAGGACCTGGTCGCCGAGCGGGTGGCCATCGCCTCCTACACCGAGATCGCCCAGTGGATCGGCGACGGCGATCCCACCACCCGGCGGCTGTTCGAGGTGCTGCTGGCCGATGAGGAGGACCACGCCGACGACCTGGCCGACCTGCTGCAGCGGCTGCCCTCCGAGGCCGGCGGGCGCCGGGGGATCTAGAGCGCCTCTCCCCCGGCGGCGCGGTCTATAGTCGGAAAGGAGAAGGCACATCGGGGGGGACGGGGCGCCCGCGCGCGCCGTCTCCAGGCCCGCGCGCGGGGCGCGGGCGCGCCGCGGAAGGGGCTCGGGGCCGTGTCCGTGCAGCTCAACCACACCATCGTCCACTCCAGCGACAAGCGCGCCTCGGCGGAGTTCCTGGCCCGCATCATGGGCCTTGAGGTGGGGCCGCCCTACGGGCCGTTCCTGCCGGTGCAGACCTCCAACGCGGTGACGCTGGACTACGCCGACTCCCTCACCGAGACGATCATCCCCCAGCACTACGCGTTCCTGGTGAGCGAGCGGGAGTTCGACGAGATCTTCGGCCGGGTGCGCGCGGCCGGGCTGCCCTACTGGGCCGGGCCCCTGCACCACGGCCCCGGGGAGATCAACCACAACGACGGCGGCCGCGGGGTGTACTTCGACGACCCCGACGGGCACGCGCTGGAGATCATCACCCGGCCCTACGGCAGCGGCGGCTGACCCCCGCCTCCCGGCCCCGGGCGGGGGCCGGGAGTGCTTCAGTAGGGCCAGGTCCAGTCGCGGATCTGCGGCGGGTCCTCGCCGTGCTCGCGGGTGTGGGTGCGGGCGGCGAGGCGGGCGTCCACCATCTGCTGGCGCAGCAGCGCGCAGCGCTCCCCCAGGCCCGGCACGCGGTCGATGACGTCCATGACCAGGTGGTAGCGGTCGATGTCGTTGAGCATGGCCATGTCGAAGGGGGTGGTGGTGGTCCCCTCCTCCTTGTAGCCGCGCACGTGCAGGTGGGGGTGGCCGGTGCGCCGGTAGGTGAGGCGGTGGATCAGCCACGGGTAGCCGTGGAAGTTGAAGATCACCGGGCGGGTGGTGGTGAACAGGGCGTCGTACTCGGCGTCGGGCATGCCGTGGGGGTGCTCGCCGGGCGGCTGCAGGCGCATCAGGTCCACCACGTTGATCACGCGGACCTTCAGCTCGGGCAGGTGGCGGCGCAGCAGCGCGGCGGCGGCCAGGGTCTCCAGGGTGGGCACGTCCCCGGCGCAGACCAGCACCACGTCGGGTTCGGCGCCGTCGTCGGTGCCGGCCCACGGCAGCACGCCAAGGCCCCGGGCGCAGTGGGCGACGGCCTCGGGCATGGTCATCAGGTCCAGTACCGGCTGCTTGCCGGCGATGACGACGTTGACGTAGTCGCGGGAGCGCAGGCAGTGGTCGGCCACCGACAGCAGGCAGTTGGCGTCCGGGGGCAGGTAGACCCGCACCACGGTGGACTTCTTGTTCACCACCACGTCCAGGAAGCCGGGATCCTGGTGGCTGAAGCCGTTGTGGTCCTGCCGCCACACGTGGGAGGACAGCAGGTAGTTCAGCGAGGCGACCGGGCGGCGCCAGGGGATCTTGCGGGAGGCCTCCAGCCATTTGGCGTGCTGGTTGAACATCGAATCGACGATGTGGATGAACGCCTCGTAGGAGGTGAACAGGCCGTGGCGGCCGGTGAGCAGGTAGCCCTCCAGCCAGCCCTGGCACAGGTGCTCGCTGAGCACCTCCATGGCCCGGCCGTCCGGGGAGAGGGCCTCGTCGGTGGGCAGGCGGCCGGCGTCCCAGGCGCGGCCGGTCACCTCGAACACCGCCGACAGCCGGTTGGAGGCGATCTCGTCGGGGCCCATCAGGCGGAAGGTGGCGGGATTGGCGGCGATCACCTCGCGCAGGAAGGCGCCGAGCAGGCGGGTGGGCTCGCTGGTGGCGGCGGCCGGGGCCTTGACCTCGGCGGCGTGGTCGCGGAAGTCGGGCAGGCGCAGCGGGCGCAGCAGCTCGCCGCCGTTGGCGTGGGGGTTGGCGCTCATGCGGCGGTTGCCGCGCGGGGCGACCCGCCGCACGGGGGCGAGGGGGCGGCCGTCGGCGTCGAACAGTTCCCCGGGGCGGTAGGACAGCATCCACTCCCGCAGGGCGGCCAGGTGCTCGGGGTTGTCGCGGACGGCGGACAGCGGGACCTGGTGGGCGCGCCAGGTGCCCTCCACGGGCAGGCCGTCCACCTCGCGCGGCCCGGTCCAGCCTTTGGGGGTGCGCAGCACGATCATGGGCCATCGGGCTCCGGTGCCCGCCTTGACCTCGGCGATCTGGTCGAACACCGTGTCCAGCGTGGCGGCCATGAGCGCGTGGACCTCGGCGGGGTCCTCGCCGGCGACCACGTGCGGGCGGTAGCCGTAGCCTTCCATCAGGCGCAGCAGCTCGGGTTCGGGGATGCGGGCCAGCACCGTCGGATTGGCGATCTTGTAGCCGTTGAGGTGCAGGATGGGCAGCACCGCGCCGTCCCGCGCCGCGTTGAGGAACTTGTTGGAGTGCCAGCTTGTGGCGAGGGGGCCGGTCTCGGCCTCGCCGTCCCCGATCACGCAGGCCACCACCAGGTCGGGGTTGTCGAAGGCGGCGCCGAAGGCGTGGGCCAGGGAGTAGCCGAGCTCGCCGCCCTCGTTGATCGACCCGGGGGTCTCGGGGGCGGCGTGGCTGGGGATGCCGCCGGGGAAGGAGAACTGGCGGAACAGCCGCCGCATCCCCTCGGCGTCCTGGGAGACCTCGGGGTACACCTGCGAGTAGGTGCCCTCCAGCCAGGCGTTGGCCACCACCGCCGGGCCGCCGTGCCCCGGCCCGCACACGAAGATCATGTCCTGGTCGCGTTCGGTGATGATCCGGTTCAGGTGGGCCAGGCAGAAGTTCAGGCCCGGCGTGGTGCCCCAGTGGCCGAGCAGCCGCGGTTTGACGTCCTCCGGGCGCAGCGGCTCGCGCAGCAGCGGGTTGTCCAGCAGGTAGATCTGGCCGACCGACAGGTAGTTGGCCGCACGCCAGTAGGCGTCGATGCGTTCCAGCTCGCTCATGTCTACGAGCGTTCCCATTCGCGCGCGGTTATGCCTGCCCGCTCCCCCGCCGGGTGGTGCGTGCGGACGCCGGGAGGAAGGCCCGGCCCCTGGCGGCCCCCTGGCGGGCGGGCCCTCACCCCGCCTGCGGGCGGGCCGCGGGCGAAATCGGCTGGGAAAATGTCGGACCTGTTGGCTAGGGTTTTCCTCCGTGTCCGAGCAACCTCTCATCCACGCGCGTGGCCTGGTCAAACGCTTCGGCGACTTCACCGCGGTGGACGGCATCGACCTGGCGGTGGCGCCCGGGGAGGCGTTCGGCTTCCTCGGCCCCAACGGCGCCGGCAAGTCCTCCACCATGCGCATGATCGGCTGTGTGTCCCTGCCCACCGCCGGCGAGCTGCGCATCCTCGGCATGGACCCGGTGCGCCAGGGCACGGCCATCCGCGCCCGGCTCGGGGTGTGCCCCCAGCTGGACAATCTCGACGTCGACCTCAACGTCCGCGAGAACCTGCTCACCTACGCCCGCTACTTCGGCATCCCCCGCGCCGAGGCGCGCCGCCGCGCCGAGGAGCTGCTTCGGTTCGTGCAGCTGGCCGACCGTGCCGGCAGCAAGGTCGAGCCGTTGTCGGGCGGCATGAAACGCCGGCTCACCATCGCCCGCGCCATGGTCAACGACCCCGACATCGTGCTGCTGGACGAGCCCACCACCGGGCTGGACCCCCAGGCCCGCCACCTTTTGTGGGAGCGGTTGTTCCAGCTCAAGCGCCGCGGCACCACCCTGGTGCTCACCACCCACTACATGGACGAGGCCGAGCAGCTGTGCGACCGGCTGGTGGTCATGGACGGCGGGCGCATCGTCGCCGAGGGCTCCCCCCGGCAGCTGATCACCACCTACTCCACCCCCGAGGTGGTCGAGCTGCGCTTCGGCGACGAACGCCCCGCCGACCTGGCCGGCAAGCTCGCCGGCGTCGGCCGGCGCGTCGACCCGCTGCCCGACCGGCTGCTGGTGTACGCCGAGGACGGCGACGTCGCCACCGCCGAGGTGCACCGCCGCGGCCTGACCCCTTCCAGCGTGCTGGTGCGCCGCTCCACGCTGGAGGACGTCTTCCTGCACCTCACCGGCCGCACCCTGGTGGACTGATGGCCGCGCCCTCCTTTGGTCTCAGCGCCCGCTCCACCCTGGCCGTGCTGGAGCGCGGGCTCACCCTGTACCGCCGGTTGTGGCGGGCGTCGGTGTTCGGCTCCTTCGTGCTGCCGGTGCTGTTCCTGGTCAGCATCGGCATCGGGGTCGGCGGCCACATCGGCCAGGTCGGCGGGGTGTCCTACCTGGCGTGGATCGTGCCGGGGGTGATGGCCTCCACCGCCTTCCAGATGGCCGTCGGCGAGTGCACCTACCCCATCCTGGGCGACTTCAAGTGGACGCGCGGCTTCCACGCCATGCGCGCCACCCCCGTCGGGGTCGGCGACATGGTCTGCGGCCACCTGCTGTACATCCTGATCCGCGTCGAGATCGCCGTGGTGGTGTTCCTCGGCGTCACCGCCCTGTTTGGCACGCTGCACTCGCCGTGGGCGCTGGTCACCCCGCTGGTGTGCGCTCTGGTGACGCTGGCGGTGGCCGCCCCCACCATGGCCTTCGCCGCCTCCATCGACCACGACAGCTACTTCGCGCTGCTGTTCCGCTTCGTGATGATCCCCGCCACGCTGTTCTCCGGGGTGTTCTTCCCCGTCGGCCAGCTCCCCGGCCCGGTGCGGCCGCTGGCCTATGTCTCCCCGCTGTGGCACGGCGTCGAGCTGAACCGCGCCGCCACCCTCGGCGCCGCCCCGCCCTGGCCGGCCGCCGCCCACCTCGGCTACCTGCTGGCGTTCACCGCCGCGGGCATGGCCTGGGCCCTTCACGCCTTCGGCCGACGACTCCAGGACTGAGAACACATGGTGACCACGTGGATCGCCGCCCGGATCTCCCCCGGCCGGGTCGGCGCGGTGATCGGCCGCAACGTCGGGGCGCTGCGCTCGGGCCCGGCGTACTGGCTGGTGCTGGTGTCGGGCTTCTTCGAGCCGCTGTTGTACCTTCTGTCGATCGGGGTGGGGGTCGGCGCCCTGGTGGGCGAGCTGCCCGTGGGCGGCCGCAGCCTGGACTACGCCACCTTCGTCGCCCCCGCCATGCTCGCGGTCTCCGCCATGTCCGGCGCGCTGGCCGAGACCACCTACAACTTCTTCTTCAAGATGAAGTACTCCAAGACCTTCGAGGCCGTGCTCGCCACACCGGTGCGGCCCTTGGAGGTCGCCCTCGGGGAGCTCGGCTGGGCCATGGTGCGCGGCTCGGTGTACACCGCGCTGTTCCTGGTGGTCATGGTGGCGCTCGGGCTGACCTCCCCGCTCGGCGCGCTGGCCGCCTTCCCCGCCACGGTGCTGGTGGGGCTGGCCTTCGGCGCGATCGGCATGGCCGTCAGCACGCTGATGCGCGGCTGGCAGGACTTCGATCTGATGTCCACCGGCCAGTTCGCCCTGTTCCTGTTCTCGGGCACCTTCTCCCCCGTCACCGACTACCCCGCCCCGCTGCAGGTCCTGGTCCAGCTGACCCCGCTGTACCACGCGGTGGAGCTGGTGCGCGCGCCGGCCATCGGGCAGGCCGGCTGGGGCCTGCTGCCCCACATCCTGTACCTGCTCGCCATGATGGCGGTGGGCCTGCTGTTCGCCGCCCGCCGCCTGCGGCGCACCCTCACGGTCTGAAGGGGGTCAGGGGGTGAAGGGGGTCACCTCGACCACGGCGCTCACCGGCAGCGGGCCGTAGATGTGGGGGAAGGCCTCGCCCGCTCCGGCCGGCACCTCCAGGACCACCGGGCACTCCAGCCGCTGCTCGTCGATGGCCAGCACCACCAGCGGCTCGGCCACCTGGCCGTAGTAGCGCCCGGCCACCCCGCGCAACTGCTCCAGATCGGCGCAGGCGTGGATGTACCCCTCCTGCGCCAGCGTCCGCCCCAGGGTGGACACGCGGTACTCCCCCGCCCGCACCGCCGCCGTCCAGTCACCGGCCAGCGCCAGATGAAGAATCGTCACCGGCGACAGCGTAGATCACCGCTGTGCGCGGGGGAATCGGCGGGGCGTGCGGGGTCAGCGGCGGCTGAAGGTGCGGCGGTAGGCGCGCGGGGAGACCCCGCGCCGTTTGACGATCTGCTCGCGCAGCACGGTGACCGAGCCGAACCCGACGTCGCGGGCGATCTCCTCGATGCGCAGGTCGGTGGTCTCCAGCAGTTCCTCGGCCACCAGCAGGCGCTGGCCGCGTATCCACGCCTGCGGGGTGGTGCCGGTGGCGGCCTTGAAACGGCGGGCGAAGGTGCGCGGGCTCATCAGCGCCTGGGCGGCGAGGTCGCTCACCGACAGCGGCTTGCTGAGGTTGGCGCGCACCCATTCCAGGACTTCGGCCAGCCGCTCGTCCTCGCCCGCCGCGGGCACCGGCGCGGGGATGTACTGGGCCTGTCCGCCGTCGCGGTGCGGCGCGGTCACCGTCTCGCGGGCGATCGCGTTGGCCACCGCCCCGCCGTGCTCGCGGCGCAGCAGGTGCAGGCTCATGTCGATCCCGGCCGCGTCGCCGGCGCCGGTCACCAGGCGGCCCTCGTCGACGTACAGGGCCTCGGGCACGACCGTGACCCGCGGGTAGCGGGCCGCCAGGTCGGCGGCCAGGCTCCAGTGCGTGGTGGCGCGGCGGCCGTCCAGCAGGCCGGTGGCCGCCAGCAGGTAGGAGCCGGTGCAGAAGCTCGCCAGGATCGCCCCGGCCCGGTGGGCGGCGCGCACGGCCGCCACCACCTCCGGCGACAGCGCCGGCGGGCGACGCTCGTTGGGCAGCAGCACCACCAGGTCGGCCCCGGCCATCAGCTCCAGCCCGTGCGGGACCTCCAGCCGCAGCCCGAGATCGGTGTACACCGGGCCCGGTTCGTCGGTGCACACCTGGAAGGAGAAGGAAGGGAGACCGAGATGGGTGCGGTCGGCGAAGACTTTGCTGATCACGCCCAAGCCGAAGGCGCTGACTTCCTGCCCGGCGTAGGCGACCACGGATCGGAACGGAGTCACCGCCCAAGAATCGCACGCGGAAGTTGATATATCAACTTTTGCACCCGCATATTTTGTGGACGCTTCAAACCGCGGCCCGCCGCCATTCCCGGCCTCCCCCGGCAGGCGTCCCGCCGCCGCATTTCGGGAGGTCGCACGGGTGGGCGGACGGCAAAGGCGCGGGTGAATCGGTCGGTAATAAATGGCCGCCAATGCCGTTCCTAAACGGGGGCCGCCGGCGCGGTATTCGGTACCGCCGCGGGTTACGCCAATGGAACGGCCGAAATGGGCCGCGTGCGCGCGCAAAGACCGTTCCGGCCGTGAGGGAAGGGGCCGACCCGGGGGCAGGCCACGCGACATCCCGGGCCGGGGGGCCATGGAAGGCGTCAATGGGAGCCTGCCAGGTTCAGCAGGACCACTCCGGCGATGATCAGCACGATCCCGGCCACCTTGGCCGGGCTGAGCGCCTCGCCGAGGAACAGCGCCCCGATCACGGCGATGGCCGCCGTCCCCACCCCCGACCACACCGCGTAGGCCACGCCGATCTCCATCTGGAGCTTCAGCGCCCGCCCCAGCATGGCGAAGGAGGTCAGGTAACCGATCACCACCACCACCGCCCAGCCCTTGTGGGCGAACCCGTCGCTCAGCTTCAGCGCCGTGGTGGCCAGCACCTCCGAGACGATCGCGGCGGCGAGCAGCACCCACGCCATGGCTCCGGCCTCCCCATGCTCGGACCGGCTCCGGGTACCGGTACACCTGCACCACTTTACGAAGTTCGCGCATCGGCCATGGGGGGCGTCTTTGACGCGCGCGGCGGGTCCATGAGGTGCGGACGGCGGGTCTGCGGGAAACCGCCCAGGTGACGTGCGGGGAGTTGTGGCGGCGGCGGGCCGGGGTGGCGGGTTCGCTTGCCACGGGTATCGAATGCGTGTTCCACTATTGGTCATGCGTTTCGACGCCCTTCCCCTCGTCGAGGAGAGCCCCGCGGCGCGCCCGCGGATCGAACGGCGGGCGGTGCGCCGTGCCGTGGGGGCCACGACCTTCTACGAGGTGCCGGCGCGCACGGTGATCGAACGGGTGCCCGAGACCGCCGGCCTCGGGGTTTCCTGGGCGGTCAGCCCCTACCGCGGCTGCGCCCACGCCTGCCTGTACTGCGCCGCCCGCGGCGGCCACCGCCAGCTCGGCCTGGACGGCGAGCGCGACTTCGGCTCGGCGATCGTGGTGAAGACCGACGCCGCCCGGCGGCTGCGCGCCGAGCTGGCCGCGCCGCGCTGGGCGGGCGAGCCGGTGGGCATCGGCTTCAACGGCGACTGCTACCAGGAGGCCGAGCAGACCTACCAGCTGATGCCCGGCATCGTGGCCGCGCTGCGCGACGCCGGCAACCCCTTCCGGGTGATGACCAAGAGCGCGCTGGTCCTGCGGGACGCCGAGCTGCTGGCCGAGGCCGCCCAGGTCGCCGAGGTCGAGGTGCGGGTGTCGATCGGCTTCGTGGACGACCGGCTGCGCCGCGCCGTCGAGCCCGCCGCCCCGAGCGCGCAAAAGCGGCTGGAGCTGTGCGCGGAGCTCGGCGAGCGGGGCGTGCCGTGCGGGGTGCTGATGGGGCCGATCCTGCCCTGCCTGACCGATTCGGAGGACCAGCTGCGGGCGGTGGTGCGCCGCGTGGCCGAGGCGGGCGCCGTGAGCCTCACCCCCATGGTGCTGCAACTGCCGCCCGGCGCCCGCGAGTGGTACCTGCGGTGGCTGGCCGAGGAGCACCCGCGCCTGCTCCCCCGGTACGAGGAGCTGTACGCCGGCGGGCCGCCGGCCGGGGAGGACTACCGGCGCCGCGTCGTCGCGCAGGTGTCGGAGCTGGCGCGCCTGTACGGCATCGGCGCCCGCCGCGCCCCGTGGAGCCCTCGCCGCCTGGCCGACCGCCAGCTCGCCCTGCTGTGAACCCCGCCGGTCCGGCGGGTCCGCGCGCGGCGCCCTGGCGGGGGCGCGCGGGCATATGTTGGGGTCATGGACGGCCACAACGCGCTCGGACGGTTCCTGCGCGCCCGTCGTGAGCTGCTGCGGTCGCGAGCCACGAGACCAAGCGCTTCCGCCATCCGCTGGTGGGTGAGCTGACGCTGCACTACGAGACGTTCACCGTCAACAGCGCCCCGGGCCGGCAACTGGTGGTCTACCAGGCCGATCCGGGCAGCCTCTCGCAGGAGGCGCTGACCCGGCTGGGCGGCCTGACCGCCTGCGGGTGAGAGCCTGCGGCGCGGCCCAGACGACCAGGGCGCAGGCCGCGAAGGCCGCGCCGAGGACGCTGGAGCCGGTCCATCCGGCGCCGGCGAACACGGTGGTCGTGGCGGTGGCGCCGAGCGCGGAGCCGAGGGAGTAGAAGACCATGTAGCCGCCGATGACGCTGCTGGTGCGGTGCGGGTGGGCCATGGTGAGCAGGTGCTGGTTGCTCACGTGCACGGCTTGCACGGCGAAGTCGAGCACGACCACGCCGGCGGCGACGAGCCACAGCGACCACGACGCCTGCCCCACGGCCGGCCACGAGGCGGCGAGGATGACGAGCGCTCCGCCGGTGACGGCGTTCGCTGATCCGGCGTCGGCCATGCGTCCCGCCCGGGCGGCGCCCAGAGCGCCGGCCAGGCCGGCGACGCCGAACAGGCCGATCTGCGCCGTGCTCAGATGCCACGGGGCGGCGGCCAGCGGGAGCGCCAGGCCGCTCCACAGCGTGCCGAAGGAGGCGAACAGGAAGAAGGCGATCAGCCCGCGCGAGAGGAACAGGCGGTCACGGAACAGCGCGCCCAGCGACGCCTGCACCTGCCGATACCGCGCACGGCCGGCGCGGGTGTCCGGGGGCAGGGTCGCGTGGAGCAGGCACGCCAGCGTCACCAGGAGCACGGCGAGCGCGAGGTACACGCTCCGCCACCCCCACACCGCGGCCGAGGCGCCGGCCACCACGCGTGCCCCGAGGATGCCGATGACGACACCGGAGGTCACCACGCCGAGGTCGCGGCCGCGTTCCCCCGGGGCCGACAGGGCGGCGGCGTAGGCGACCGTCGTCTGCACGACGACCGCGAACAGGCCCGCGACCGCCAGGGCGGCGAGCAGCACCCAGGCCCGGGTGGCCGTCGCGGCCAGCACCGCGCCGAGCGCGGTGAGCGCAAGATGCCCCGCGATGAGCCTGCGCCGGTCGATCATGTCGCCGAGCGGGACGAGGACGGCCAGTCCTGCCAGGTAGCCGAGCTGCCCGGCGGCGACGACCCATCCCAGGCGCGCCTCGGGTACGCCCAGGTCTCTTCCGATCAGGGGGAGAAGCGGCTGCGCGGCGTAGATGCTCGCGACGGCGACCGCGCAGATCGCGGCGAACAACGTCCTTCGGCCGGTGGTCAGACCCATCCGCCCCCCAATCAGTAGCAGATTGCAACTGATTGACCGTACGGCAGAATGGTTTCAATCAGCAACTCTTCGGGAGGCGTGATGGCCGACGCGATCGGCGCCGAGGATGTGACCTGGACCGACCCGGCCTGCCCCGTGGCGCGGACCCTCGATGTGATCGGCGACCGCTGGAGCCTGCTCATCGTCCGCGACGCCATGGACGGCGCGCGGGCGTTCACCGACTTCCAGCAGCGCACCGGCATCGCCCGCAACATCCTCACCGACCGGCTGCGCCGGCTGGTCGAACGAGGCATCCTCGACCGGCAGGCCGCGCCCTCGGGCAGGCGGCGGCTCTACACGCTCACCCCTGCCGGGCGCGACCTGTTCACCGTCATCGTGGCCCTGCGCCAGTGGGGCGAACGTCACGCCTTCGCCCCCGGGGAGACCCATTCCGTCCTGGTCGACGGCCTCGGCCTCCCGCTCGCGCAGCTTCGGCCGATCGGCGCGAGCGGCGACCCCGCCGGCGTCGACACGACCTTCGTGCGAAAGGACGGCTGACGTCGCCGGCGCCGATCCCGGCGGCCAGGACGCCGTGCCGCGTGCCCCGTCCCGCCCCGAGAGCCGTGTCGGCGGGTGTCGTGACGGTCAGGCCGGGGGCGACCAGGCCCAGATCGTCGCGCGGGCGGCCAGCAGGCGGGTCAGGTCGGCGGGGAGGATCGCCACCACCAGGCGGTCGCCGGAGCCGTGGTCGAGTACGAGCACGTCGCGGGCGGTGACCTGGGCGCCCTTGCCCGGGGTGGCCACCAGCGCGACGCGGGAGCCCCGCGCGAAGAGCGCGGCCGCGCCCGGCTGGGCGCGCAGTGTCGTGACCGCGCGGCCGGTGAGGATCCCGGCGGGCAGCCGGGGGCCGAGGGCTTCGGGGTCGGGGACCTCGTGGTCCTTCAGCGGGCGCAGGGTGTAGCGGCCGGTCAGGGCCGGGTCTGCGGGGGTCAGGTCGGCGGCGGTCAGCACGTGGTAGGCGGGAAGCGTGCGCCCGGCCGCGGGCTGGGCCGTGTCCGGCCGTGCCAGCGCCAGCACGGCCGCGGCCCCGCCGGTGGCCGCGATGGCGGTCCCGGCGACCACCGGCACCGACGCCGCCCGCCACCACCCCCGCACCCCGCCCCGCGCGGCCTCCGCTCCCGCGACCGTTCCCGCCACCGTGGCCGTCCCGGTCGCCGCCGTCCCCTGCGCCGAGCCGTCCCCGGAACCCGCCGTAGACGGCCGCGGCTGCGGGGAAGGCCCTCCAGAGGTCCCTTCGGCCGGCGCGCCCGCCGCCGTGGGAGCTACGGGCTCGGTGGGTGTCTCGGTGGATGTCACGACCTGTCCCACGCCGGATCCCGTCACGGCGGAGGGCCGCACCGGGGCCCTGCGCGACCCGGAGGAACCGGGAGGGGCCGGCACGTCCTTGCGACGCGCCCGGCGGGCGGGGCGGGGGTGCCCGGTGTCGTCGGCGGGGGCGGGCGGCTGGGGGTAGCCCATCAGGAGGGAGGCGCCGGAGTCGATGGCGCCGCGCCGCCACAGCTTGTCCAGCAGGCCCCACTGGCGCAGCTCGGCCTCGAAGGTCGAGGGAAGCTCCAGGCCCATCGCCTCCAGCAACTGCCAGCGGTGCACGTCGAAGGCCGTGCGGATCAGCTCGGCGTAGGGCAGCGCGGTGCGGACCAGGCCCCGGTAGCCCAGCCAGGCCACCGCCGCCCCCGCCCACACGCACAGCGCCACCGCGTACCACGGCAGCACCGCCAGCGCCAGGACCCCGCCCGCCAGCGCGAACGCCGCGCCGAGGACGCTGATGGCGACCATCGTCTCCACGTTCACCGCCGCCGCGGTGAAGGCCTGGGTGAACGGCTCGGGCAGCACCACGTACAGGCGGGGCCAGGCGGTGACCGCGTCGATGCCGTAGCGGCGGGCGTGCTCCTCGGCCGCGCGCAGGATGTTGCCGACGCCGGTGGGCATCACGCGGGCCGCCGACAGCGGGTACTCCGCCGCGCCGCGCCGCTCCCGCTGGCGGCGCAGGTGCCGCGCCCGTCCCCGCCCGGCCAGCGCCGCCCCGAACGGCAGCCCCTCCCAGTACCCCTCGTACAGGCGCATCAGCCGGGCCCGCGCCGAGGCCAGGATCTGGGCGAGCAGGATCGTCACGGCGGCCAGCGCGGCCACCGACAGCGCGCGCACGTCGGCGGGCAGGCCGCCCCACCACGCCCAGGACCGGGCCCAGCCCGCCCCGGTGGCGGCCAGCGCCAGCAGGGCGCCGGCGAAGGCCAGCACCGGCGCCCAGGTGGTGCGCAGCAGCCGCTGGTCTACCAGGCCCGTGGCCGTCTCCAGGAGCCCGCCCACTCAGATCACCGGCCCCACTCGGGCTGGAAAGGGTGCCCGGCGGCGCACGCCACCTGGTCGCCGGGCAGGTAGAAGTCGTAGAGGTTGACGCGCCCGCACCGGCAGCGGATCTCGATCGCGCCCGCGACGGGCTCGGGGTCGCCGTGCAGGGTGGTGTCCGGCCCGCCGCGGGTGCCGGTGTAGAGCAGTACGGGGGCCAGGGCGTCGGGGCTGATGATCCCGGCGATCGTGCCGTCCTCGGCGCGCACGAGCAGGGGCAGGCCGTCGTAGGCGGCGGCGACCAGGCGCGGGGTGGCGGCGATCGCGGTCAGCGAGGCGGTCGCGGGGACGATGAGCGCGGGTCCCGGGCCTTCGGGGCCGACGACGAACCGGGCGGCGCCGTCCTCGCCGAGCACGACCGTCACCGGGTCGGAGCCGGCCGGGGGCACCACATCGCCCAGCGTCTTTATCACGAAATCGCCGGTCATCAAATCGGCGGCCGAATCACCGCCCGAATCGCGTCCGCGGGTCTCGCCCGAATCGGCGTCCACCCATTCGCCCGCCATATAAGCCTCCCATTCCCGGTAATCGGCGCAGAGCCGATTCTCGTAGTATCGGGTTAAATCCGTCCACGGAAGGAATCACCGATGGGCAACGATCCGGAATCACGGCTCCGGGAACGTCTGCGGCGATTCTCCGGAGGAGATCACGAGGCGTTGTCCGGCCAGGACGCGCTCGCCGACATCGCCGCCGCGCGACAGGCCTTGTCCCGCGGCGATCCGGCGGACGAGAGCCTGGCGGTGCTGGCGTACGCCCACCTGGCCCGCTACCAGGTGCTGCCGTTCGGCGAGGACGCGGCCGACCTGGAGCAGGCCGTCGCGCTGTTCACGCGGCTGCGCTCCACCGCGCCGCACCTGGTCGGCGAAGAGGTCATGCCGATGCTGGAGTCAGACCCCCGGGTGGTGGTCCGCGACGACCCGCACGCCCTGATCGAGGAGGCCGAGCGGACCGGTGACCTGGCGGTCGTGGACGCCGCGCTGGACCTGCTGGCCCGCACGCTGCCCCTGCAGGACCCCGGCGACCTTCAGGCCCAGGCCACGGTGATCGGCCGGGCCGCGCTGGTGCGGCGCAGGCGCCACCAGCTCACCGGCGACCCCGCCGACCTGGACGGCGCGATCGCGGGCCTGCGGCGCACGCTGGACTTCCCCGTCGTGGTGGGCGAGGGCCGCACGGCCGTGCTGTACTTCCTGGCCGAGCTGCTGGCCAGGCGTTTCGAGCTCGACGGCGACCTCGCCGGTCTGGAGGCGGCGATCGAGGCGCAGCGCGAGGTGCGCGGCGCCTGGTCCGACGACGCGGGCACGGCGCTGGCCCTGGCGGCGATGCTCAGGATCCGCTCCGAGCGCACCGGTGACGGGGCCGGCCTGCAGGAGGCGCTGGCCTTGGGGCGGCAGGTGCTGGCCGAGGGCGACCTGAGCGGCCAGGACGGTCAGGGCCGCCCGGCCGCGTTGATGGAGCTGGCCCAGAGCCTGCAGGCGTGGTCCCGGCACACCGGCGATCCCGCGCATCTGGAGGAGGCCATCGCCGTGCTGCGCGCGGCCGGGGAGCCGGCGCGGGTGGCGCTCGGGCAGGCCCTGACCGACCGTTACCGGCACGGCGGCCCGGCCCGCGACCTGGACGAGGCCGTCACCGTCCTCGGCGCGGCCGCCCCGGACCACACGACCGTCCTGGACGCCGGTGAGGGGCGGGAGGCGGGGGCCGTGCCCTCGCCGGAGGATCTGGCGGGTGTGCTGCTGCGCCGGTTCGAACGCGACGGCGACCCGGCCGACCTCGAGCGGGCCGTCGCGCTCCTGCAGGACGCCCTGCGAGAGGCCCGGCCCGGGAGCCCCGGGCACCTGGTCGTCCTGGTCAACCTCTCGGCCGCGCTGCACGCCCGCGCCGAGCTGGCCGGGACCCCGGAGGGTTTCACCGCCGTGGTGGACCTGCTGTCGCAGGCGCGGGCCGATCATCTCGCCGGCGGCCCGCACCTGGCCGATCTGCACGGCAACCTGGGCAACGCCCTGCACGCCCGCCACGACCTGACCGGGGACCCGGCCGACCTGGACGCGGCGGTCGCCGCGCACACCGCCGCGGTGGAGGCGATGGATCCCGCCGACCCCGCCCGCGCGTCCCGCCTGTCCAACCTCGGCCTGATCGTGCAGTCGCGGTTCGAGCGCGCCCAGGACGACGCCGACCTGGAGGCGTCGCTGGTCCTGCACGCCGAGGCCGTCGCCGCCGTGCCGCCGGGGGACCGCGACCGTCCCCGTTACCTGTCCAACCAGGGGCTCGCCCTCAGGACGCGCTACGAGCGCTTCGGCGACCCGCGCGACCTGGACGCCGCCATCGCCGTGCTGCGCGAGGCGGCCTCATCCGAGCAGGCCGGGCGCGAGTCCTGGCGGTGGCCGGCCAACCTGGGCAACGCGCTGCGGCTGCGCTACCACCTTCAGGGCGCCTCGGCCGACATCGACGAGGCGATCGTCATGCTGCGCCGCGCCGTGGAGGCGATGCCGGCCGACCGCGCGGGCGAGGGGGCGCAGGTCAGCCTGGGCGAGGCGCTGGCCGTGCGTTACGGGGTCGGCGGGGCGCCCGGCGACATCGCCGAGGCCCTGCCGCTGCTGGGCGCCGCCGCGCAGGTCCCCGGCCCCGGCCAGGCGGCCCGGCTCAACGCCCACGGGATGGCGCTGGTCCACCGCTACGAGCACGGCCGGGACGAAGGCGACCTGGCCGCCGCCTTCGAGGTGCTGACGCGGGCGGTGGCGGCCACGCCCGAGGGGGATCCCCGCCTGGCCGTCCACCTGTCCAACCTCGCCGTCGCCGCGCGGATGCGGGCGGCGGCCGGCGCGCCCGAGCAGGACCCGGACGCCGCCGTGGCACGGCTGCGCGCGGCGCTGGCCTCGGTGCCGGCCGGGCACGGGCTGCGCGCGGCGTTCCTGCTGAACCTGGCCTCGGTCACCGAGGCCCGCTACCGCGACCACGGGGACGAACGCGACTACCAGGACGCCTTGGCCGCCGCGCGGGAGGCGGCGCTGGCCGAGGCCGGGACGATGGCCCACCGGCTGCCCGCCGCGCGGCTGTGGGCGGACCTGGCCGCCGATCACGGGGACCACGCCGAGGCGTTGCGCGCCTACCGGCTGGCCATCGACCTGGTGCCCACGGTCGCCTGGCACGGGCTGAGCTGGAGCGACCAGGAGATCCAGACCCGCAGGTCGCTCACCGGCCTGGGCGTGGACGCCTGCGCGTGCGCGATCGAGGCCGGCGAGGTGGAGACGGCCGTGGAGCTGGTGGAACGCGGCCGGGCGGTCATGTGGTCGAGCCTGCTGCACCGCCGCGGCGATCTGGACGCCTTGGCCGAGGCCGCCCCCGGCCTGGCCGGGGCGCTGCGGGAGGTCCGGGCCCGCCTGGACGCCGCCGCCGAGCGGGCCGGCGCCCCGGCGCGGGCCGTGGAGGACGCGCGGGGGTGGGACCGGCTGCTGGCCGAGGCCAGGCGGCTGCCCGGGTTCGAGGACTTCCTGCGGCCGGTCCGCTTCGCCCGGCTGCGCGAGGCCGCGCGCGAGGGCGCCGTGGTCGTGGTCAACCTGTCCGAGCGGCGCTGCGACGCGCTGGTGGTCACCTCCGGCGGCGTGGCCGCCGTCCCGCTGCCCGGCCTGACCTCGCGCGAGGCGGCCTTCCGCGCCGCCATGTACCTGGACGTGCTCGGCTCCATGGCGGTGCCCATGGCCATGGAGCCGGGTGAGCGGCGTTCGGGCCTGCTGCGGGGCAGCGAGGGCTTCCTGGGGGACGTGCTGGCCTGGCTGTGGACGGCGGTCGCCGAGCCCGTGCTCGCCCATCTGGGCCACACCCGCGCTCCGGCGGGGGGCGGGCCGTGGCCCCGGGTGTGGTGGTGCCCGACCGGCGCGCTCACGCTGCTGCCGTTGCACGCCGCCGGGACCGGGCAGGACGGGGACAGCGTCCTTGACCGGGTGGTGTCCTCCTACACCCCCACCCTGGGCGCGCTGGACCGGGCGCGGCAGGGCGAGCCCCGTCCGGGGGCGCCCGCCCTGGTGGTCACCGTGCCCGCCGCGCCGGGCGTCCGCACGCTGACCGGCCCCTACCAGGAGGCGGCGTTCCTGCGGCGCGTGCTGGATGTGCCGCCGGTGCGGCTGCACGGCGCGCAGGCCACCCGCGCGGCGGTGGCGGCGGCGCTGCCCGGCTGCGGGGCGCTGCACTTCAGCGGGCACGGCACCCAGGAGCTGACCGCGCCGTCGCGGGGCGGGCTGGTGCTGTACGACGGGGTGCTGGCGGTGCGGGACCTGACCGGGCTCGACGTGCGCGGGGAGCTGGCGTTCCTGTCGGCGTGCCAGACCGCCACGGGCGGGGCCGAGCTGCCCGACGAGGGCGTCCACCTGGCCTCGGCGTTGCAGATCGCCGGGTTCCGGCACGTCATCGCCACGCTGTGGAGCGTGTACGACCTGCCGAGCGTGGAGGTCACGCGCGCGGTGTACGGGGCGCTGGCGAAGGGGGTGGGGCCGGCGGTCGCGCTGCACGAGGCCGTGCGGGCTCTGCGCGCCGCGCACCCGGCGGCCCCGAGCGTGTGGGCCTCCTACGTCCACACCGGGCCGTGAGACCGGCGGGGCCGGCTCGCAGGCCCGGGTGCGGGGCCGCTCAGCCGTTCAGGGCGCTGCCCTTCTTCCACTGCTTGAAGGACATCTGCCAGTAGCCCCAGCCGTTGTTCCACTCCAGCGCCCGGTTGGTGCCGACGATCTTGACGACGTCGCCGCGGTGGAAGTTCTCATAGAACCACTTGGCCTGGTCGGGGCGGGCGTTGACGCAGCCGTGGCTGACGTTGGCGCGGCCCTGGGAGCCGACCGACCAGGGGGCGCTGTGGACGTACTCGCCGCTGTTGGAGATGCGGACCGCGTGGTCGACGACCTCCTTGTAGTAGCCGGGGTCGCCTTCCTTCTTGCCCGGGGAGATCATGGTGACCGGGCTGCCACGTTCCATGGTCAGGTGGACGCCGTTGGTGGTGGTGTACTCGCGGGTGGTGGCCTTGCCGGCGCTGATCGCCATCCGCTGGACGACCTTGCCGTCCTTGCGGACCACCATCTGGTGGGTGCGGGTGTCGACGCTGCTGATCCACGCGGCGCCCACCCGCATGGTGGTGGCGTAGTTCTTCACGCCGTACATGTTCTTGCCGGCGCGCACGCCCTCCAGCTCGGCGGTGAAGCGGATCTTCTGGTGGGCGGGCCAGAACTTGGCGGGCCGGTAGATGGCGAACTTGTCGTCGATCCAGCGCCAGGCCCCCTGGACGGGCTTTTCCGCGGTGACCTGCAGCGCCTTCTCGATGGTCTTCTTGTCGGCGACCGGCTGGTCGAAGCGCACCATGATGGGCATGCCGACGCCGACGGTCTCGCCCTTGACGTTGGGGGTGATGTCGGCGATGCGCAGTTCCTGCGCGGGCTTGAGGGTGGTGAAGCTGGAGGTGACGGTGGCCGGGCCGCCCTTGCCGGTGGCACGGGCCGAGACGGTGTAGTCGCTGGCGGGCTTGAGCGGGCCCTTGGAGACCCACTTGGTGCGCCCGGCGTCGAACTCGCCCTCCAGCACCTTGCCGCCCGCGCCCTCGGCCTGCACGGTGACCTCCTCCAGCTCCCCGTTGCTGGCGGTGACCACGACGTTCTTCTCGGGGCGGACCTTGCTGGCGCCCTTGACGGGGCTGATCTGGATGACGGGCAGCGGCGTGGGCGCCGCCGAGGCGCCCTTGCCGGTGGATCCCGGGCCCGCCCCCGGTGTCCCGTTCGAACATGACGCGGTCAGCACGCCGGCCGTCACCACGGCGAGCACGGAGAGCGGAGCTCTCAGACGCTGACTAAAGTCCCGCACAGACCTCTCCCCCATAGCGGCAAAGTCCCTTTAAAAAACCCTAATGGGGATTCATACCTGGACGCACATCTTTTGGGCTACTTAGATCACATTTCGGTCACTGTGTGTGTGGAATGTGGTTCCGTAGATCACCGTGTGCGGTCAGGAAGATCTCCGCGCGGGGTCAGGAAACGCCCGTCCGGCGGGGTGATGAAGATCATTACGCGGGCGCCCGCCGCCGGGCGCCGGCGGGGGTCAGTCCTGGCGGAGCCGGTGGGTGAGCCCGGTGTGACGGCGCCCGGCGCCGCGCGTGCGCACCGCCTGCCCGAGCGCGCGGCGCGAGCCGACCAGCACCACCAGCTTCTTGGCGCGGGTGATGGCGGTGTAGAGCAGGTTGCGCTGCAGCATCATCCACGCGCTGGTCGACAGGGGGATCACCACGGCCGGGTACTCGCTGCCCTGCGAGCGGTGGATGGAGACCGCGTAGGCGTGGGCCAGCTCGTCCAGCTCGTCGAAGCCGTACTCCACGCTCTCGTCCTCGTCGGTCAGGACGGTGAGCTTGCCGTCCTCCGGGCGCAGGTCGGTGACCACGCCGACGGTGCCGTTGAACACCCCGGCCGCGCCCTTGTCGTAGTTGTTGCGCAGCTGGGTGACCTTGTCGCCGATCCGGAACACCCGCCCGCCCGAGCGCCGCTCCGGCAGGCCGTCCCGGGCGGGGGTGAGCGACTCCTGCAGGACGGTGTTGAGGTTGGCCGCCCCGGCCGGGCCCCGGTGCATCGGCGCGAGCACCTGCACGTCGCGGCGCGCGTTCAGGCCGAACCTGCGCGGGATGCGCCGGGCGACCACATCGACGGTCAGCGCCGCGATCTCCTCCGGCTCCTCGCACGGGAACAGGAAGAAGTCGGTCATCCCCTCCAGCACCGGGGCCAGGCCGGTGTTGACCCGGTGGGCGTTGACCACGACCCCGGACTGCTGGGCCTGGCGGAAGATCTGGGTCAGCCGCACCCGCGGGACGGCGTCGGCGGCCAGCAGGTCGCGCAGCACCTCCCCCGCGCCGACCGAGGGCAGCTGGTCGACGTCCCCCACGAACAGCAGGTGCGCGCCGGAGGGCACGGCCTTGACCAGCTTGTTGGCCAGCAGCAGGTCCAGCATGGAGGCCTCGTCGACCACCAGCAGGTCGGCGTCCAGGGGGTTGTCGCGGTCGAAGGTGGCCTCGCCGCCGGGGCGCAGCTGCAGAAGGCGGTGCACGGTGGTGGCCTCGTGCCCGGTCAGCTCGGCCAGGCGCTTGGCCGCCCTGCCGGTGGGGGCGGCGAGGATCACCCGGGCCTTCTTGGCGCGGGCCAGGGCGACGATGGAGCGCACGGTGAAGCTCTTGCCGCACCCGGGGCCGCCGGTCAGCACGGCCATCTTGGAGGTCAGCGCCAGGCGCACCGCGTCGGCCTGCTCGGGGGCGAGCTCGGCGCCGGTGCGCCCGCGCAGCCAGCCGAAGGCCGCCTCCCAGTCCACCGTGGCGAACGCGGCCAGCCGGTCGTGCCCGGAGTCCAGCAGGCGGCGCAACCCCCCGGCCAGCGCCTGCTCGGCGCGGTGGAAGGGCGGCAGGTAGACCGCCGGGACCGGGCCCTCGGCGGCGGGGACCTCCTCGCGCACCACGCCCTCGGAGGCCACCAGTTCCTCAAGGCAGCTCGCCACCAGCTCGGCGGGCACCTCCAGGATCTTCACCGCGTCGCCGACCAGGTTGGGCGCCGGCAGGAAGCAGTGGCCGGCGTCGGCGCCCTGCGACAGGGTGTAGCGCAGGCCGGCCTTGACGCGCTCGGGGCTGTCGTGCGGGATGCCCACGGCCTGGGCGATGGTGTCGGCGGTCTTGAATCCGATGCCCCACACGTCGTCGGCCAGCCGGTAGGGCTCGGACTTGACCACGGTGATGGAGGAGTCGCCGTACTGCTTGAAGATGCGCACCGCGATCGAGGTGGACACCCCGACCCCCTGCAGGAAGATCATCACCTCTTTGATGATCTTCTGTTCCTCCCACGCCGCCGCGATCATCTTGGTGCGCTTGGGCCCCAGGCCCGGCACCTCCACCAGCCGCTCGGGCGCGGACTCGATCACCTCCAGGGTGTCGGTGCCGAAGTGGCCGACGATGCGCTCGGCCATCTTCGGGCCGATGCCCTTGATCAGCCCCGACCCCAGGTAACGCTGGATGCCCTGCACGGTGGCCGGCAGCACGGTGGTGTAGGACCACACCTCGAACTGCCTGCCGTACTTGGGATGGGAGCCCCAGCGGCCGCGCAGCCGCAGGCTCTCGCCCACCTGCGCGCCGAGCAGCGGGCCGACCGCCGTGACCAGATCGGCCCCGCCCCGCTCGGGGGCCACCCGGGCGATGGTGTACCCGGTCTCCTCGTTGGCGTAGGTGATGCGCTCCAGCACGCCTTGCAAGGTCACACCAGGGGGAGCGTCCGATCCGGCCGTCGTCACCGAAGCCCCCTCCCCCCAGCGCTTTCGCCAAGAGTAGAGCAGCCGGGCCCTGTCCGAGAGATCGCCGGATTCGCCGGCGATGAGCCCGATCGGCCCGGCGGGCGCCGCCGGAGCGGCTCAGGCGGCCATGCCGAGGTGGCCGAGGCGCGGGCCGACCGGTCCGGCGCCGCACTCGCCGGTGATGGTGCGCGAGGAGACAAGGGCGCCCGAATTCACATCGCAGAAGTCGAAAGCGGCCCGGGTATCGGGACGCACGCCGCCGAAATGGCTCACATAACGAAGCGCCGGCCGGCTGTAGTGAGGCTCGAGGGTGCCGCCCGGGTCGATCGAACAGACGAAAGCCCGGCGACTCCCCTCGAGGGTCACTGGTCCACCCGCGTTCACGCCGTCACGGTCACGGCCACGGTCCGCCCGTCGGGATCGGTCAGCGTGTGACGTCCCGGCGGCAGGGGGCACGGCGGCCCGGCGGACAGGGTGAGGCCCAGGCGCAGCCGGCCGGTGGGCGGGCGCTCCCCCGCCGGGTACAGCTCCAGGACGGTGGAGCCGAGCACGGCGGCGTGATGCGCCGGCCCCTGGCCGTGCCGTTCGCCGGTGAACTCCAGGCCCAGCCCGGCGTAGAAGGCGCGGACCTCCTCCAGCCGGTCGGTGTAGACGACGACCAGGTCGAGGGTGATCATGACAAGCCTCCAGGCCGTGAGCGGGGCGGGGACGCGCCCGGGGGGCTCGCGCGTCCGGTCGCGTGGCGGTGGGGCGATCACGCGGTCATGGCCGCAGGCGGGGATCCGCGGCCGGGCGGGCGAAGATCCCCGCTAGTGTGGCAGGGTTGCCGGCGAGCGGCGTACGGATGACGGGGAGGCGACCCGATGACGGCGGTTCTGGAGGTCACGGCGCGGGCGCTGCTACGGCGCGTGGCGATCGAGCAGTCCGAGGCGCGCGTGCCCTCGCTGGCCGTCACGGTGGTCCGCGACGGGGCGCCGGCCTGGTTCGCCGCCCGCGGCGCCGTCGAGGGCGCCGCCCCCACCCGCGACACCCAGTACCGCATCGGCTCCATCACCAAGACCATGGTCGCCACGATGGTGATGCGCCTGCGCGACGAGGGCGCGCTCGATCTCAACGACCCGATCGGCAAGCACGTCCCGGCGACCCCGGTCGGCGAGGTCACCGTCGCCCAGTTGCTGTCCCACACCGGCGGCCTGACCGCCGAGCCCCCCGGCCCGTGGTGGGAGCGCACCCCCGGCGTGACCGCCGAGGCGTTGACCGGCTCGCTGGACGCCGAGACCGCCCGCCACCGCCCCGGCCGCAGGTTCCACTACTCCAACGTCGGCTTCGCGCTGCTCGGCGAGCTGGTCGCCCGCCACCGCGGCGTCGGCTGGGACGAGGCGGTGACCGAGGAGGTCCTGCGCCCGCTCGGCATGAACGACACCACCCCCCGGCCCCGTGAGCCGCACGCCCGCGGCTACGCCGTGCACCCCTTCGCCGACGTGCTGCTGCCCGAGCCCGAGCACGACGCCGGAGCCATGGCCCCCGCGGGCCAGATGTGGTCCACCCCGGCCGACCTGGCCCGCTGGGCGGCGTTCCTGGCCGCGGGCGACGCGCGCGTGCTGCCGGCCGCGACGCTCGCCGAGATGCGCGAGCCCGCCGCCGTCGTCGAGGACGGCGAGGTCTGGAGCGCCGGTTTCGGGCTCGGCGTGCAACTGCTGCGCCACCGGGGGCGGCGCCTGGCCGGGCACGGCGGGTCGATGCCCGGGTTCCTGGCGGTGGTGTGGGTCGACCCCGCCGACCGCACCGGCGTGGTGTGCATGGCCAACACCACCTCGGGGCTGCGCGGCTCGATCGCCACCGACCTTCTGGACATCCTGGACACCCACGAGCCGGCCATCCCCGCCGAGTGGTCGCCCGCGGCCGCCGACCCGGAGCTGCTGGAGCTCACCGGCCCCTGGTACTGGGGCCCGGCCGCCTACCTGCTGCGGCTGCTGCCCGGCCGCGACCTGCAGCTCACCCCGCTCGGCCCGCACGGCCGCGCCTCCCGGTTCGCCGCCCGCGCCGACGGCACCTGGCTGGGTCTGGACGGCTACTACGCCGGCGAGGTCCTGCGCGTGGTGCGCCGCCCCGACGGCACCGCCAGCCACATCGACCTCAACACCTTCATCTTCACCCGCCGGCCCTACGACCCCGCCGCGCCCGTGCCCGGCGGGGTGGAGGAGGGCGGCTGGCGCTGATCCCGCCGCCGGCCCCCGCGATCGGCGCTCCCGCCGGCGCGGCGTGGGGTACATTCTGATGTCCTGAAAAGGGGCACCTCAGGGGGCCGTCGCGGGGCGGGGAAGGGCCGATCGGGAGCATGGCGGGAACCGCGGGCGTGGAGGAGCTGCTGCGCGAGCTGGCGCCGCAGGTCCTGGGCGCGCTGATCCGCCGCCACGGCCACTTCGACACCGCCGAGGACGCCGTGCAGGAGGCGCTGCTGGCCGCCGCCCTGCAGTGGCCCGGTGAGGGCGTGCCCGGCAACCCCAAGGCGTGGCTGATCACCGTCGCCTCCCGCAGGCTCACCGACCAGTGGCGCAGCGACCACGCTCGCCGCGCCCGCGAGGTCACCCTGGCGGCGATGACCCCGGCGAAGGACGCCGCGCCGCCCGAGCCCGGCGAGTGGACTCCCGACCAGGACGACACCCTCACCCTGCTGTTCCTGTGCTGCCACCCGGCGCTGACGGCCGCCTCGCAGATCGCGCTCACCCTGCGCGCCGTCGGCGGCCTGACCACCGCCCAGATCGCCCGCGCGTTCCTGGTGCCCGAGGCGACCATGGCCCAGCGCATCAGCAGGGCCAAACAGCGCGTCAAGGCCACCGGCATCCCCTTCGCCCCGCCCCCGGCCGCCGAGCGGGCCGCCCGGCTGGCCGCCGTGCTGCACGTGCTGTACCTGATCTTCAACGAGGGGTACACCGCCAGCTCGGGCCCCGACCTGCACCGGGCGGAGCTGACCGGCGAGGCGCTGCGCCTGACCCGGGCGGTGCGCCGCCTGCTGCCCGAGGACGGCGAGGTCTCCGGGCTGCTGGCGCTCATGCTGCTCACCGAGGCCCGCCGCCCGGCCCGCACCGGCCCCGACGGCGCGCTGATCCCCCTGGCCGAGCAGGACCGCGCGCTGTGGAACCGTGGCCACATCGCCGAGGGCGTGGCGTTGATCACCGAGGCGCTGTCGCGGGCGCCGCTCGGCCCCTACCAGCTCCAGGCGGCCATCGCCGCGGTGCACGCCGAGGCGCCGGAGGCCGCGCTGACCGACTGGGCGCAGATCGTCGAGCTGTACGGGCTGCTCGGCCGGATCGACCCCAACCCGGTGGTCACCCTCAACCACGCGGTCGCCGTGGCCATGGTCAAGGGCCCACGGGCCGGGCTGGACCTGCTGGCCGATCTCGACGGCGACGAGCGCATGGCGGGCTCGCACCGGCCGGACGCCGTGCGCGCCCACCTGCTGGAGATGGACGGCGACCTGGACGGCGCCCGCGCCGCCTATCGCGCCGCCGCCCGCCGCACCACCAGCCTGCCCGAACAGCGCTACCTGGACTCCCGCGCCGCCCGCCTGACCCACTGAGACCGACCGAGCCCCCGCCGGCCGTGCCCGCCGTCCGGGGGGCTGCCCCGCTGCGCGCGACCGGTGCGGAGGTGGTCCTCACGGTCGGGGCGCGACTCCGTGCCCGCGATCCGCCCAGGCGAGCGAGCTCACCGCCGACCTCGGCCGCGAACGAGCCCAGCACCCGGCGAAGACCATGACCCACGTCCTGCACCACTCCAAGCCGCCTCCAAATCCCCTCCAAACACCCAGGAGCAGCCTGAACACGTCGCAATCGATGAAGGGCAGGAACAGATGGGCGTCAACACCCAGGAGGACGAACGCGACATCCTCCTGGCCGCCCTCGCCGAACACCGCGCGGTCCCGCTGGAACACCTCGACGACGAGGAGGCCACCCTCCTCCCGCTCGCGGCCGAGCACAGCACCGAGCGGGAGGGGGCCTCCCTGGGCGATCACCTGGTGAAGAACACGCCCGAGCGCACCCTGCTCACGGTCTTCGGCGCCGTCCTGGAAGACGCGAACCCGGCCGAGCGCGCCCTGGTCCTCAGCGGCCCCGCGCCGGTCCGTGTCATCTGACACGTCATCGGCCGCCCCCGCCACATCCGCCGCGTCCGCGGCTGAACCCTGCCCCGCCCCTGGTTCGCACGTCGAAGGAGAAGATTCATGTCGCTGAGGACCCTCAACACCTTCCTGGCCACCGCCGGAGTCCTGTTCATCCTCTACATCGGGGTGTCCTACGTTCTGACCCCCGAGACGACCGCCCCGGGCTTCGGCCTGCCGAACCGGCCCTCCGGCGACGGCGACGGCTTCCTGATCCTGAAGGGCATCCGCGATATCACCTCAGGCCTGGTCCTGGGCATCCTGCTGCTGACGGGCCACCGCCGGGCCCTGGGCTGGGTCCTGCTGATGGAGGCCGTCACCCCGTTCGGCGACATGATCGACGTGCTGGCCCACCACGGCTCCACGGCAGCCGCGTTCGGCGTCCACGGCCTGACGTCGGCGCTGATCGTGGTCACCGGCCTGCTGACCCTCCGCGAGACCGGCAAGGCCCGCAAAGCCGGCGAGGCCGTCGCGCGGCCCGCCTGACTCGCAGTCCCGCTACGGGCGGCGACACCCTCCACCGGTCCCTTTTCGCCGCGAGGCTTCCCCGGGCGGGACGTGCTCGCCGGGTTCACGGGGCGGCGAAGGCGTCCAGGGCGGTGCGGATCTCGCGGCGCATCGTGTCGCTGCCCATGTGGCCGGCGTCGTCGACGACGACCAGCCGGGCGTCCGGCCAGGTGCGCGCCAGGCGCCAGGCGGTGTCCAGGGGGCTGCTCAGGTCCAGGCGGCCGTGGATCAGCACGCCGGGGATCCCGGCCAGCCGGCCCGCCTCGCGCAGCAGCACCCCCTCCTCCAGCCAGGCGCCGTGCGCGAAGTAGTGCGCGGCCAGGCGCACCAGCGCCAGCCGGTCGGCCGAGGGCTTGGAGCCGTAGGGGGCGGGCGGCGCGCCGGGCTCCATGGAGACCACCGCGTCCTCCCAGGCGCACCAGTCGGCCGCCGCCCGGGCCCGCACGGCCGGGTCGGGATCCTCCAGCAGGCGGGAGTAGGCCGCGATCAGGTCGCCGTCCCCGGACAGGCCGGAGGCGGCCCGGAACCGCTCCCACTGCTCGGGGAAGAACCTGCCGACCCCCCGGTACAGCCAGTCGATCTCCGAGCGGCGGGTGGTGGTGACGTCGAAGATGACGATCCCGCCGACCCGCTCGGGGTGGCGTTGGGCGTAGGCCAGGATCAGCGTCGAGCCCCACGAGCCGCCGAACAGCACCCAGCGCTCCACGCCCAGGTGCTCGCGCAGGCGCTCCATGTCGGCGATCAGGTGGTCGGTGGTGTTGCGGCGCAGGGAGGTGGCGGGGTCGGCGGCGTGCGGGGTGCTGCGCCCGCAGCCGCGCTGGTCGAACAGCACGGCGCGGTAGCGGCCGGGGTCGAAGTAGCGCCGGTAGCCGCTCCCGGCTCCGCCGCCGGGGCCGCCGTGCACGACCAGTGCGGGCCTGCCGGCGGGATCGCCGCAGGTCTCCCAGTAGACGCGGTCGCCGTCGCCGGTGTCGAGCATGCCGTGCGCGTAGGGCTCCACAGGGGGGTACAGCGCGTCCATGGCGGGGGTTCCCTTCCTCGATACAACAGTGCTGTTACATTATGGGGGTGTCCACTCCCGGCCCGGGCCCGCACGGCCCCGCGTTCCTCGGCACCCGCCTGCGCCACCTGATCGACCTGCTGGACGGCGAGGTCGCCGCCGTCTACGCCGGGCTCGGCCTGGCCGGGTTCCGCCCGCGCTACACCCCCATGCTGCGATCCCTGGCCGACTCGGGCCCCGCCTCCATCCGCGACCTGGCCCGCGCGGCCGGGGTGACCCACTCGGCGGCCAGCCAGACCGTCGCCCAGATGGCCAAGGACGGCCTGGTCACGCTCACTCCCGGCGCCGACGCCCGCGAGCGCGTCGCCGGCCTGACCCCCAGGGCCGAGGAGCTGCTGCCCCTGCTGCGCGCCGAATGGGACGCCACCGCCGCCGCGGCGGCCGAGCTGGAGGCCGAGCTGCCCTACCCGCTCAGCCGGCTGATCGAGGACACCCTGCGGGCCCTGGACCGCCGTCCGCTGCGCACCCGCATCACCGACGCCGACCCGGCCCTGCTCCCCCGGGACCGGCCCGGCGGCACGCCGCACCGGCGATGACGCCCGCCGCGCGCCGCGATTCCCCCACGGTGGCATTCCCCGTGGAAAACGGCGCGCGGTGACGGAGCGGCGTCGAATCGTGAGCCGCGAAATTCTCCGCAGAACGCCGGTTGCCCCGGCGCGGCGGCCGCACTAGGGTTTTCTTCGTGACTGCCGGGTCGGCCATGGGCCAAAAGCGAGAGAGTCACCCGGCCTCCACGTGAGCGCCGGGCGGGCCAGAGCCCCGCCTCCCCCTCATCCGCGCATTTCCTCCCGCATTCCCCCGCCTCGCCGGCACCGCTTCCACCTGCGGTTCCCATGCCACGACGCCGGTGGGACGGTCGCGGGCCGGAGGCGAATTCCCGCGCGATAGGACCGGAATTCGCGCGCGCGACCGCATTTACCACCCCCATGGCGCGCGACGACGCCGTGAGGTAATCCCGACCGCCCGCCGGGCGGTTCTTCGCCATGCCCGCGAACGGTTCGCGGCGGCCCAGGAAACGGAGAACACCACCACAATGCCCATTGATTTCAACCAGCAGGTCATCGAGGAGTTCCGCGCCCGGCAAGGACAGGTCGGCGGGCCCTTCGCGGGCGGGCGGCTGCTGTTGCTGACCACCACGGGAGCGCGGTCAGGACGCCCGCACACCACGCCCCTCGCCTATCTGCCCGACGGCGTGGAGCGCACCCTGGTCATCGCCTCGGCCGGCGGCTCGCCCCGCCACCCCGACTGGTTCCACAACGTGCTCGCCGACCCCGAGGTCACGGTCGAGTTCGGCCTGTTCACCGTCAAGGCCCGCGCCGTGGTCCTGCAGGGCGAGGAACGCGACCGGCTGTTCGCCCGCGCCGCCGAGGCCGACCCCGGCTGGACCGGCTACGAGGCCAAGTCCGGGCGGGCGCTGCCCGTGGTCGCCCTGTACCAGATCATGGACGGGCCGCCCAGGGCCGGCTCGTTCGGCGCGACGCTCAAGCTCATCCACGAGTCCTTCCGCAGGGAGCTCGCCCTGATCCGCCAGGACGTCGCCCGCTCGGGCCCGGTGCTGGGCGCCCAGCTGCGGGTCAACTGCCTGACCGTCTGCCAGGGCCTGCACCACCACCACGTCGGCGAGGACACCGGCATCTTCCCCTACCTCGGCGAGCACCACCCCCACCTGGCCCCGGTCCTGGAGCGGCTGGGCCGCGAGCACGAGGCGATCGCGGCGCTGATGGAGCAGCTCAAGGCCGTGCTGTCCGCCGCCGCCGCCGACCCCGCGCGCCTGTCGCAACAGGTCGAGCGGCTCACCGCCGAACTGGAGGCCCACCTGGACTACGAGGAGGAACACCTGGTGCCGCTCCTGGACGCCCCGGCCCCCTGACCGGCCGCCCCGATATTCGATGGCGCCGCCCGGACGCGGCTTGGTTGGGTTGCCCGCATGAGCGGATTCGACGACCCGGCCTTCTTCGGCGAGCGCTACGCCCACGAGTACGACGAGCGTCATCCCCTGGACCCGGCCCCGGCCGTGGAGTTCCTGGCCGCTCTGGTCCCCGGCGGCGGCCGGGTGCTGGAGCTGGCCAGCGGCACCGGCCGCGTCGCGGTGCCGCTGGCCCGGCGCGGCCTCGCCGTCGAGGGCGTCGAGGCCTCCGAGGCCATGACCGAGCGGATGCGCGCCAAGCCCGGCGGCGCCGCCATCCCCGTGACCACCGGCGACATGGCCGACGTGCCCGTCCAGGGCCCCTTTCGGCTGGCCTACCTGGTGTACAACACGCTGTTCAACCTCACCAGCCAGGACCGGCAGGTCGACTGCTTCCGCAACGTGGCCAAGGTCCTGGCCCCGGGCGGCCTGTTCGTCGTCGAGGCCTTCGTCCAGGACCTGACCGGGTTCCGGGACGACCAGCTCGTCGCGACCCGGTCCCTGACCGACGACTCGGTGGACATGGAGTTCCAGCGGCACGACCCGGTGCGTCAGGTCATCACCTACCAGCGGGTCGCCTTCGAGGCGGGACGCACGACGCTGCGTCCCCTGCGGCTGCGCTACTGCTGGCCGAGCGAGCTGGACCTGATGGCCCGGCTGGCCGGGATGCGGCTGCGGGATCGGTACGCCGGCTGGGACCGCGCCCCGTTCACCGCGGCCGACCGGCAGCACGTCTCGGTGTACGAGCGGACCTGAGGCGGGCGGTTGGTAGGGTGAGGGCACGCCCCGCGGGACGGGGCCACGGCGGTGGGGCCCGCCGTCCTCGCACCTCGCGAAGAGGCGGCGCAGGGAACCGCGACCGTCGCTCGCCAACGGTCCCTACCAGAGGTGATGTCGTGCTGCTGGTAGGAGGATTCACATGTCGCGTCACGACCCCGGCCGTCCCGTCGACTCCGACGTCGATCTTCACCAGCCCGCCCAGCGCGCCGAGCTCCGGCGCGCGCCGTGGGCCACGCTGGGGGTCATCGCGGCGGGCGGCGCGGCCGGGTCCCTGGCCCGCTACGGCCTCGGCGTGGCCTTCCCGCAGCCGGCGGGGGTTTTCCCGTGGACCACTCTGGCCATCAACACCAGCGGGAGCCTGCTGATCGGGGTGCTGATGGTCGCGATCACCGAACTGTGGACCGCGCCCGGCTGGGTACGGCCCCTGCTGGGGGTCGGAGTGCTCGGGGGATTCACCACCTTCTCCACCTATGTCGTGGACATCGGGCGGCTGCTGGCCGGCGGGCAGGCCCGTGCGGCGATGGCGTACCTGCTGGTCACGCCGGTGTTGGCGCTGGCGGCGGTGTGGGCGGGCAGCGCGGCCACCCGGAAGGTCGGCGCCCGCGGGGAAGGAAGCGCGCGATGAGGCCGCACGGCGCCGCGCTGCGGCTGACGGTGCTGGTCGGCGAGACCGATCTGTGGCATCACCGGCCGCTGTACCACGAGATCGTGCACCGCGCGCACGCGGCGGGGCTGGCCGGGGCCAGCGTGTTCCGCGGCGTCGAGGGGTACGGCGCCTCCAGCCTCATCCACACCACCCGCATCCTGTCGCTGTCGCAGGACCTGCCGGTGGCGATCGTCATCGTCGACGAACCCGAGCCGATCCGGGCCTTCCTCCCGCAACTGGACGAGCTGATCGGCGAAGGGCTGGTCATCCTGGACGAGGTCGAGGTGATCCGCTACGCCGGCCGCTCCCCGGGAGGCCCGCGGTGAGCGGCGCGCTCACCGGCCCGCTGGCCGTGCTGCTGGTCGCCGCCGGCGCGGCGATCGGCGCGCCGCTGCGCTACCTGACCGACCGCCTGGTCCAGGCCCGCCACGACACCGTGTTCCCGTGGGGCACCTTCGCGGTGAACATGGCCGGGTCGGCGGTGCTGGGCTTCCTGGCCGCCCTGCCGGCCGACCAGGTGGTGATGACCGGCGCCGGCATCGGCTTCTGCGGCGCGCTCACCACCTACTCGACCTTCAGCTACGAGACGCTGCGGCTCATCGAGGACGGCGCCCGCTTCGCCGCCGTGGCCAACGTGGTGGCCGGCATCGCCGCCGGCCTCGGCGCGGGAGCCTTCGGCTTCGTCCTGGCCCGCGTCGTGACCGGCTGACCGCGCCCCTCACCCCTGGCAGCCCCAGCCGCCGTCACTCGGGCGCTCCCCACCACCTCACCACCCGTGCACGCCCCGCGGGCGGCCTGTTGGTCACGGTGCGGTTCGGCCGAGGAAGTCGAGCGCGCGGCGCATGAGCAGCGCGCTCGCCTGGGCGTCGAAGAAGGGCAGGCCGGCGTCGGCGAACAGGTGCCGGTCACCCGGATAGAGGCACAGCTCGCCGTGCTTCGCCGAGGCGACCAGCGTGCGGGCCGCGTCCAGGTCCCCCTCGCCGGCGAAGAACGGGTCGGCGTCCATGCCGTGGATCTGCACGGGCAGCTCCTGCGGCCACTCCGCGGCGGGTAGGCAGGCCTCCAGCAGCAGCGCCCCGCGGGCCCTCGGCCGGGTCTGTGCCAGCGTCTGGGCCGGTATGACGCCGAGCGACCAACCGGCGTACACCATCTCGTCCGGCAGGGTGTCGGCAGCGCGGACGCCCTGCTCGAGAAGGTCGTCTAAGCCGATCTTCTCGGCATGGGCCTGGCCGTCGTCCAGGCGGGCGAAGGGGTGCACGGCGAAGAGGTCCGGCGGGTGCACGGTGTGCCCGGCCAGGTGTGGGACGAGCTGGCCGCCGAGGCGCAGGCGCTGGCGGCACTGCTTGCCGACCGCGAGCCGGGGGTGTACCGCCGCTATGACCGCTGGTGGTCCGATCTACCCGGTGCGGAGGTACAGATCATCCGGTAGGCGGCCCGCTGGCGATCATCGCGGCACACGGCCCAGGCGAGTGGTGCCGCGACAGCTCATGGCGCGCGCGAGCGTGCCACCCGCCGAGGCCCGGCTCGGTCCGGGGTCCCCTACAACTGGCGGCGGATCGCGTCGATCGTCGTCTCCGGCGAGGTGTTGAAGCAGAAGCGGATGCCGGGCGCCGCGGTGGCCAGCACGTTGATCAGTCGTTCGAAGAGCAGGGTGTGCTCGGGGATCGCCCGCACACCCGCTCCGATCATGGCCACGCCGAAGGAGGGCCCGGACTCCAGGCATTCGCGAACGGTCTTCTCCGCCGCATCCGGGTCGGCTCCGACGAGACAGGTCGTCACGTCGAGTCCTGCCGCTCGCAGCGCCGCGTCGCCCTGCTCGATGCGGGCCGTGAGGGTCTGCTCGTCGAGGCCGGGAAGCCGGCTGTAGTCGATCGCGCTCGGGTGCAGGCCGATGGAGATAATCTTGGTCATGTCGTCTCCTACCAGGGGATCGGGCCGTCGCCGCCGAAGAAGCCGCCGGTCGGTCCGTCCTGGTCCAGCGTAGCCAACCCGACGATCACCTCCGCGGCCTCGGCCACCGTGTGGATGCCCGTGTGATGGTTCATGTCGGTGGCGGGGTTGCCCGGGTCCGCGGCACTGATCTTGAACGTGGGCAGCGCCCGGGCGTACTGGGACACGATCACGTTGAGCGCCGTCTTGGACGAGGCGTAGTCCAGGGCCAGGAAACCGTGCTCGGGGCGGGCGGGGTCGGCGGCGTTGGCCAGGGAGGCGGCTCGCCGGGCACGAGCCGCCGGTCCGGGCGCGTCCAGATGGTCGTCCGGCCCAGCGTGCTGCGACTGCTGGACCGCATGGCGGACCTGCCCGTGCTGGTGCTGTCGGCCAAGGGAGACGTACTGGCATGGAATCCGCTGGCGGCGGCGCTGCAGGGTGACATGTCCGCCTGGCCCCGCCACCGGCGCAATCTCATCTGGCAGCGCTTTCTCGGCAGCAGCCGCTGTCAGGTCGCTCTGGACGCGGGCGAGGACGCCGCCCGCGCCTCGGTCGGCACCTTGCGCGCCGCCCAGGCCCGGGATCCCCGGGACCCCGACCTCGTCCGGCTGATCGATGAGCTGCGGCGTGGCAGTACGCGCTTCGACGAGCTCTGGAAGCGGCGGCGCTCTGCCGCGTGGCGCGCCGCGGCCAAGAGCGTCAACCATCCGGCGCTCGGGACGATCACCCTCGACTGCGACGTCCTCCTGCTCCCTGACGGCGACCAGACGGTGCTGATGTACTCCGCGGAACCGGGCTCCTCCGAAGCGGCGGCGCTCGATCTCCTGAGGGTGACCGGGCTACAGCGGTTCTGAGCCACCGCACCCGCACCCATGAGCCTTCCTGGTCAGGAACCAGGAGGCCCTCAGGAAGTCATCATGCCCGTCGCAGCACCGCGATCCGGGCGTCGCGACGGCGTCGCGGGCCGGGCCGGCTTGGTCAATCTCGGGCGTTCACTCCGGCGGCTGGGTGAGTTTGGCGGCCACGGCGTCGAGGACCCAGTCCAGGCCGGTCGTGAAGGACGTCTCGGCTTCCACCTCCGTGCCGTCGTACACGGCCTTGGCCACCGCGGGGAAGCGGCCCGTGGCCAGCATCCTGCTCACATGTGGGCCGTGGGCGCGCTGCCAGTCGAGCTTGGACAGGCCCGTGGCGCGCTCGGCGCGCAGGTTCGTGATCTCGCGCCTGATCGCGCCGTTGATGTAGGCGCTGACGGTCTCCACGGCGCGCATGACCGTGTCGAGGTCGGCGAGGCCGTCGAGGGCGGCCAGCGTGCCCTCTGCCACGGCGAAGGCGTTCGGGCCCAGGCTCGGGCGGCCGCCGAGCAGGTCGGCCAGCCATTCGTGACGGAGGGCCGCTCGCCTGGCGCGGTGGCCGTGGCCGCGCAGCGCCTCCCGCCAGTCGCCGGGCCGCTCCTCGGGGAGGATCTCGGCGTGGACCTCGTCCACCATGAGGTCGAACAGCTCTTCCTTGGTGGAGATGTAGCCGTACAACCGCATCGGGCCGACGTCGAGCCGGGCGGCGACCTTGCGCAACGACACCGCCTCCAGCCCGCCCTCGTCGGCCAGCGCGATGGCGGCGGCGACGATTCGCGCCCGGTCGAGCGGGGCGGGGCGAGTCGGCGGCTCCGGCCGGTCCCACACGGTCATGGGTTACATCGTACTGTTGCGATACGCCGTATCGACTAAATACAGTGTATCGACATGAGACATCGTATCGCGGTCGTCGGGGGCGGCCCCGCCGGCCTGACCCTCGCCCGCGTCCTGCACCGGCACGATCACCCCGTCACCGTCCTCGAACGCGACCCCGCCCCCGACGCCCGTCCCCCGGGTGGCGCGCTGGACATGCACGAAGGGATGGGCCAGCTCGCGCTGGACAAGGCGGGGCTGCTGACGGAGTTCCAGGCGCTGTCCCGTCCCGAGGGGCAGGCCATGCGCATCCTTGATGCGGACGGGACCGTCCTGCGCGACTGGCGCCCCCGTCCGGGTGACCACGCCAACCCCGAGATCGACCGCGGGCAACTCCGTGACCTGCTGCTCGGCCCCCTGGACGTTCAGTGGGGCCGGGGCGTGACCGAGGTGGTGCCGGGGACCCCGGACGGCGTGCTGGTCCGTTTCGCCGACGGGCGGCAGGAGACGTTCGACCTCGTGGCCGGTGCGGACGGCGCCTGGTCCCGGGTCCGCCCGGCCGTCTCGCCCGCGACGCCGCGCTACACCGGCGTCACCTTCGTCGAAACCGCCCTGGACGACATCGACACCCGCCACCCCGGCCTCGCCCGGCTGGTCGGCGACGGTTCCATGGCCGTGTACGGCGTGAACCGCGCCCTCGTCGCCCAGCGCAACAGCGGCGGCCACGTCAAGGTGTACGCCCAGTTCCGCGCCCCGCTGGACTGGCACACGAACCTGAACCTGGCCGACGTCGAGGCCGTGCGATCCAGCCTGCTGGCTCTGTTCGACGGCTGGGCCGCTCCCCTGCTCGACCTCCTGCGCCACGGCACCGCTTTCGCCCACCGTCCCCTCCACGTCCTGCCCGTGTCCCACACCTGGGCCCACGTCCCCGGGGTGACGCTCCTGGGCGACGCCGCCCACCTGATGCCCCCCTTGGGGGTGGGCGCGAACCTCGCGATGCTGGAAGGCGCCGAGCTCGCCGAGTCCGTCGCCGCCGCCCCCGGCCCTGGCGAACTGGACGAGGCCGTCCGCGCCTTCGAGAAACAGATGTGGGCACGGGCCGGCAAGTGGGCGAAGATCACGACCGCCGGCCTGGAACGCCTCGTGAGCCCGGACCCCGCCGAAGCCATCGCCTTCTTCGACCAAGTCCAGCCCTCCTGACCGCCGAACGCCGCGGCACCGGCGGCTCGCCACGGCTTCACGGGACGGCACCGCCCAGACGCTGACGCCGCGACGCGGTTCAGGCGATGAGCAGGCGGAGGCCGAGGTCTGCCGCGTCGAGGTCGGCGAGATCGCCGTTGCGCACGGCCCACCGGCCGGAGTCGAGGTCGTCGCCGAGGCTTCGCACCGCCCGCTGCTCGGCCTCCGGCCCGACCCTCGTCCACACCGACATCGCACGGCGCACGCGATCCTCCAGATACGCCGCCGGCCGGCGCCAGTACGCCTCGAACAGGCCATCGGCGCAGTCCCACGGGATGGGCACCGGCTCAGCCCGGGCGCCGATCGCGCCGGCCATCCCCGCAAGCGAGGGAAACTCCGCGAGGACGGCGGCGAACTCGGGCAGATAGTCACGGGTAAGCCAGAACCGGTCCTGCCATCCGGGCTCGTCGGTGTCGAACGTGAGCACCACCACGCGGTGGGCCACACGCCGCATCTCGCGCAGCCCCGCTATCGGGTCCCCCCAGTGATGAACGGTGGAGACGGCCATCGCGACGTCGAAGGACCGGTCCTCGAACGGCAGGCTCTCCGCGGCGGCGGCCACGCACGGCGCCGCGCCGGCAGGCCGCTGCCCCCGCATGACCGCCGATGGCTCCACCGCGGTCACGTCACGATCGGCAGGCTCGTAGGAGCCGGTGCCGGCACCGACGTTCAGCACCGTCCGCGCGTCGCCGAGCGCGTCCCAGATCTGCGCGGCGATCCGCGGCTCGGTACGCCGTGTCGCGGGGTAAGCGCCGCCGATCGCGTCGTACAGCCGTGCACCGAGCATCTCCAGTTGCTCCTCCGGTGTCACCTTCAGTCCCCTCGCCCGTGCCTCGAGTTCCCTGTCGATGGCCGCCACCATGGCCTCAGCGCGATTCCGCCGCTCCAGCAGCAGGCCGCGCAGCCGGCGCAGGTGCGCGACCGCGTCGGTGGACGGGTCGCCGACCAGTTCAGCGACCTCCCGCAGCCCGAAGCCCAGCCGCCGATAGGCCAGGACCTCCCGCAGCCGCTCCACGTCGCCCGCCGAATAGGCCCGGTACCCGGCCGCGGTTCGCGCCGACGGCCGAACGAGCCTGATCTCGTCATAGTGATGCAGCGTGCGGACGCTCACGCCGGCCAGCTCGGCCACATGTCCCACGGTCCAGTGATCCTCCACGGCACCGAATATGCAGCCTGACGCCACGTGAGGGTCAAGAGCCGGGTTCGGTGGGCCCGGTGATGGTTTCGATCCCGTCGTCCCAGCGCCAGCGCGCGTGGTGGCCGCGCAGGTGGACGCCGCCGATCCAGCGGTCGAGGCCGTTGAGCGTGACGTGGTCGGCCTCGCCTGCGAGCACCCGTGCTCCGGTGTCGGTCAGGCGCAGGCGGGTGGCGCGGCCGACTCGATGGCCCGCCTGTGTGACGTCGAGGAGCGGGACCGGCGCGCGAGCCATTCGGTCGATCATCGCGAAGTACCAGATGTCGCCGAGGTACGGGCGTGTTTCCCGCGCCGCCGCGCGGGCGAACGCAGTTCCGGCGTCGGGCGCGCCGTCGGCAACGGCGGCGAGCACCCGTCGTTCGGTCAGCGACAGCCCGTCGCGGGTGGCCGGGTACTCCCGGCTGAGCCGGTCGAACGCCTCGCCCAGGAACCGCAGCTCGGCCGAGCGGCTCGCGACGATGGTGCCGAGGCCGTCGGGCGTCGGCGCACGGAAGGCGGCCCAGGCGCGGCCGGCGAGCCGCAGCGCGGCCGGGGTCAGCCGGGCGCACGCCTTCGTCGCGGGCAGCTCGCGCAGCTGTTCTGCGGTCAACTGGCCGAGGCCGCCGAAGCGGGCGATGCCGGGGTGTTCGCCGATGCAGATCAAGGTGATGCGCCGCGCGGGC
Organism: Sphaerisporangium krabiense; assembly: GCF_014200435.1. Taxonomy (NCBI): domain Bacteria; kingdom Bacillati; phylum Actinomycetota; class Actinomycetes; order Streptosporangiales; family Streptosporangiaceae; genus Sphaerisporangium; species Sphaerisporangium krabiense. The sequence continues at coordinate 162,102 of NZ_JACHBR010000003.1, forward strand.
ACGCCGAGGTCGGCGAGGCGGGCGAGGATCTGGATGATCTGCAACTGGTCGTACAGGTCGGCCTCGAACCACAGCACGTACTCGCCGTCTCGGTTGGCTTCCAGGATGCGGTCACGTTCGGCGAACATCGCCGCGGCCTCACCGCGCTCATCCGCGCCCGCCTCGACGAGGAAGGCGGCTCTGATACGGCGGAGCTCCTCGGCCCCCACCGCGGGCACCGGGCCATCGTGCAGGACGTCGCGCCAGAACACCACGCGCCGGGCGAGCCCGGTGCCCGGCAGGTCCGTGGCGTCGCCGTTGCCGACATGCAACGCCGCGACCATCCGGTCGTCGGCCGGCCGCCCGGCGAGGATCCGGCCGCGGGCGGTCGCGTACGACTCGCCGGTCTTGGCCATTCGGGCACGCACGCGCCGTTTGAAGTCGGGCCGCTTCGTCATGGTCATCTCCCGCGCGGCCCATCCGCAGATCCCCCAGCGACCGGTGCGGCGGACGCGCGATCGGCAACGAAGCTCCGGCCGAGAGGTGGACCTCCCTTTGCCTTCGTGGGTGACCCGGCTGGGGCGGGTCGCCGAAGGTTCGGCGCGGACGGACGCCGTCCCGTCAAGATATCCCACCTCGACCACCGCCGTCTGGTCCCCCAGCTGCAGATCAGGCCGCTGATCGCCCGGCGCGGCACCGAGCAGGGCTCCGGCCTGGGCGAACAACGCCGGGTCGTCGAGCGGACCTTCGCCTCAAGATCGTTATCTGAGATGATGGTCGGATGTCTCCTCCGCGGATTCGTGTCGCCGCCTACGTGATCCGTTACCGATCCACCCCGGAGCTCCTTGTCTTCGATCACATCGGCGCGCCCGAAGCCGGTACCCAAGTGCCGGCGGGAGGGGGACGGCCGGACGAAAGCCTGGAAGAGGCTGTCTTGCGGGAAGTCGCAGAGGAGACCGGCTTGACCGAAGTCTCCATCATCCGGCCCATCGCGGTGGACGACAGACCGCACCCCGAGACCGGGCAGCCACGGCAGACCACGTTCTTCCAGCTCACAGCCCCTGCAGACAGTGATGACACATGGCATCACCATGTTCACGGCGATGGCGGGGATGCCGGTCTTTTGTTCGCGTGCCGCTTCGTCCCGATACCGCTGGCAGAGCGACTGGCCGACGCCCAGGACGCCTGGCTGGGTCGCATCGACCGACGAACGGGGAAGGCGGAGAGCCCGTCGTGAGCCTTACGTCGCGGCGGCGGCGGGCTCGCGTTAGGTTCGGTGGATGAGCGCGCGTTTTCAGCTTGTCATCGACTGTGCCGACCCGGCGCGGCAGACCGCCTTCTGGGCCGCCGCGCTCGGCTACGTGCGGGAACCGGCGCCCGCGGGCCACGCGACCTGGAAGGCGTACTACCGCTCTCTCGGAGTCCCCGAGGAGGAGCTCGAAGAGATGGCCGACGATGACGCGGACTCCATCGTCGACCCTGACGGGGCCGGGCCACGGATCTGGTTCCAGCCGGTCCCCGAGACCAAGGCCGTCAAGAACCGGCTGCACCTGGACATCAAGGTCGCTGATCGAACGGCGGCACTCCAGACGCGCCGGGAGCAGGTCGACACCGAGGTCGAGCGGTTGACCGCGCTCGGCGCGACCGTGGTCCGCGTGCCGGAAGAGCCGGCCATCGATCATTACGCGGTGACCCTGCACGATCCCGAAGGCAACGAGTTCTGCGTGGGCTGATCGCGCGCGGCCGGTGACAGGGTCGTCAACGGCGCTCGGAGTAGACCTGGCGCCAGTGCTCGGCGGCGGTGAGGGCGCCGCTGTCGGTCAGGTAAAGGAAGGTCAGCACCCCGGCCGTCATGCGTGACAGCCCTGACCTGGTGAGCAACGCGACGAACCGGTCTTCGAGCGCCCGCGTGAGGGCCGGGTCGCGCCCGTGCGGATCGGCGGCGACCCGGCGCAGCCGTGAGGCGATCTGGGTGTAGGTGAGCCCCTCGGCCAGCCCGGCGGCGATCGTCCGGCGGTCCTCCTGGGTGAGCCTGCCTCCCGGCATCGGCCCTCACCTCCTGCCGGAAAGTGTAGAAAGAACGGCGTCCCAGAGAACAGGGTCAGCGGCGCAGGGTGGTCTCCCGCTCGACACGTGACAGCTTCTCGGGGTTGCGCACGGCGTACAGGCCGGTGATGAGGCCGCCGTCGACGCGCACCGCGATGACGGTGTCGATCTCGCCGTCGAGCCGGAGGATCAGTGCGGGATAGCCGTTGACCTGTGCGGGCCGCAGCGATGCCGTGGCGCTGAACCTGCGCAGGCTTACGGCCAGAGGGGCCACTCGATCGGCCCCCACGATGGGTGCCGGCGCGGCCTCCTTGATTCCGCCGCCGTCACCGAGGAAGACGACGTCCGGCGCGAGGATGTCGAGCATGCTTTGCAGATCGCCCGTCGCGATCGCTCGCTGGAACGCCTCGAGCGCTTCTCGGGTCTCGGTCGCGGAAACGACTCCGCGTGGCCGGCGCGCGGCGACGTGCGCCCGTGCCCGGTGGGCGATCTGGCGGACCGCGGCCGGGGTCTTGCCGATGGCCTCGGCGATCTCATCGTACTCCAGATCGAACACCTCACGCAGCACGAACACCGCCCGCTCGGTCGGCGCCAGCGTCTCCAGCACCAGCAGCATGGCCATCGAGACGCTGTCGGCCAGTTCGACGTCCTCGGCCACGTCGGGCGCGGTCAGCAACGGCTCGGGCAACCAGGGGCCGACGTAGGACTCCTTGCGGCGGCCGAGCGTGCGCAGCCGGCTCAGCGCCTGGCGGGTGGTGATCCGGACCAGGTACGCACGCGGCTCTCGCACGGTGGCCAGATCGACGTCCGCCCACCGCAGCCAGGTCTCCTGCAAGACGTCCTCGGCGTCGGCGGCCGAGCCGAGCATCTCGTAGGCGACGGTGAACAGCAGGTTGCGGTGGGTCACGAAGGTCTCGGTCGCGGAGTCCATCCCGCCGCCGTCAGCGAGTGGCCCTGCCGTGTCCCCGGTCGGCTCGCCGTGTTCGCTCATCGCCGGCTCCTCTGCCTGTTCGCTCTCGATCGTGCCACGCACACAGGACGCCGGCCCCTGCCGCCGTGTGACATCCGTGCCCGGTGGCGTAGGTCACACGGCCGAGCTGTCACAAGGATCGGGTCGCCGGCATCTCTTGTCCGACCGGCTACACCAGCAGATTCCCACCAGAGTGAGGACCCCGTCATGGAACCCCGTTTCGACCTGATGACCAACGAGCTCGGCGCCAAGATCGCCAAGCGGATCTACAACGTCGCCCTGGCCATCGTCCGGTCGCCGCTGCCCGAGGCCACCCAGAACCTGGTGATGCTGCGCGCCAGCCAGATCAACGGCTGCGGCTTCTGCGTCGACTACCACACCAAGGACGCCACCGCCGCCGGAGAGGACCAGACCCGGCTGAACCTGGTCGCCGCCTGGCGCGAGTCCACCGTGTTCACCGACGCCGAGCGCGCCGCGCTGGCGCTCACCGAGGAGGGCACCCGGATCGCCGACGCCCACCACGGCGTGTCGGATGAGACCTGGGCGAAGGCGCGTGAGCACTACGACGACGACCAGATCGCCGCGCTGGTCTCCCTGATCGCCATGATCAACGCCAACAACCGCCTCAACGTGATCGTGCGCAACCCCGGCGGCTCCTACCGGTCCGGCCAGTTCACCGACATGGCCAACTGACCGGCAGGCCGATCCCACCCCGGCCGAGGACCATCCGATCTGGGCCGGGTCCCGCGCATGCGGCGCGGCTCCGGGGACCCGGTCCGCAGATTCGAGGTCTCACCGGCGGGCAGCATCGCGGTGCGCGACCGCGCGGGGGTCTGGTTCGGCTCGGCGGGTGTGTCCGACATCGAGGCCGTGGATTCCCGGCACCCGCTACGGCCTCGGCGTCTTCTCCCAGAGGCTGCCCTGCGGCGTGACGGTCTGGGGCAACGGCGGCGCCACCTACGGCCGGCCGGGTCCTGACCGGCGGGCGCCGCAGGCCGGGGGTTTGCGGGCTCCCAGCAGGGCAATCGGTCCTGACGGGGAGCGCGACGGAGAGGGGCCGGCGTGGAGGAGCAGGACGGCGAGGTCACCGTGACGCCGTGCCGGGACGGGCCCCTGCTGGTCCGGGGCCGGTTCACGATCACGACTCAGGACGGCCGCGTCATCGACCCCGGCCGGGCGACGGTCGCGCTGTGCCGGTGCGGCCGGTCGGCGACCAAGCCGTTCTGCGACGGCTCGCACAAGGTGGTCGGCTTCCGGGCGCCCAGCGAGCCCGAGACGCCGCCCTGACGGCGGGCCCTGAGCTCGCGGGCCGAGTGCGCCGCCACGCGGATGGTCCGGCCCGCGTAGCGGACGCCGCCCCGCCCGCGCCGGTACAGGGCCAGCCAGCTGCACACCCCGCGTTCCAGCACCCAGACCGGCGCGAACAGCACGCAGGACGCGGGGAACACCCGGCGCCCGCCGGCCCTGCGCCGTCCGGCCTCGGCCACAGCGGCGGTGAGCGCGGCGCACCCGAGCACGCTCGCCAGGCGCCCGCGCGCCAGCAGGTACCCCAGCCCGGGGACGACCGCGAGGAAGACCGCCATCCGCGCGGGTTGCGCGAGGTCGTCGTAGGCCTGCCGGACGCGCTGCGCCCAGAACCGCCGCGCGTCGGGCGGCAGGCGGCGCACGTACAGGCCGGGCGCGTGGCGCTCACGCCCGCCGTGCGCCAGGACGGTGCGGACCAGCTCCAGGTTCTCGAACAGCACTTCGCCGTCGTAGCCGCCCATGCGTTCGAAGAACGATCTGCGCACGCCGAGGGTGCCGGGATGGTCGGCGCCGAAGGCGCGGTTGACCAGCGTGCGGGCGGTGTCCCAGCGGGCGTGCCAGGGCAGCGGGTCGAAGTGGTTCTGCGGCCGGACCACCTCGGCCTCCTCCAGCAGCGCCCGCAGCGCGGCCAGCCCGGCCGCGTCGTAGCGGACGTCGTCGTCGGCGATGACCACGTAGTCCGAGCGTGCCAGCCGCACGCCGGTGAGCACCCCGCCGACCTTGCCGTTGGCGGTCACCGCCCGCGGCGGCACGTGGCGCACGATCCCCTCCCACGCCCGGGCGTGCCGCCGGTACTGCCGCGGGGGTGAGCCGTCCACCACGATGACGCGGACCTGCCCGGCCAGGCGGCGCAGGTAACCGGTCAGCTCCGCCGGATCGGCGTCGTCGTCCCAGCGCAGCGGCAGGACGTAGTCCAGGTCCATCACCGGCGTGCCCCGGCGTGGTCGCGCAGGGACGTGCGGCCGGCGCACCAGTGGCGCATCACGTGCTCGCCGAAGAGCCGGTCCAGCGTCACCGCGCAGGCCGCGCCGTACAGCACGTCCCCGGCCAGGCCGGGGTGCTCGGCGGCGAACGCGCCGCACATGTCGTTGGCGGCGATCTGCTCGTGGACGGCGTCGGCCTGGACGTGCTCGTCGAAGAAGCGCCGCGCCGTCGCGCCGGCGCGGAGCCTGCGCAGGCCCTGGCTGTAGCGGTGGTTGGGCAGCGAGGAGGTCATCTCCAGGGCCGCCAGGTGGCCGAGGATCGCGCCCCGGTGCCGCCGGTGCAGGCCGAACATCGACATGGTGTTGCCGATCGCCAGCGTGATCGCGGGCACCCGGTCGGCGTAGGCGCCGTAGGAGTCGTCCAGGCCCATCTCCCGCAGGGTGGCGCGGAACAGCTCCGAGTGCATCCGGTGCGGGCGACCGCCCCCGTACTCGTCGGCCTGGATCTCCACCAGCGCCGCCTTGGCCGGTCCGCGCAGCCGGGGGATCGCCCAGGTGTGCGGGTCGGCCTCCTTGAGGTGGTACAGCGACCGGTGGATCAGGAACTCGCGGAACTGCTCGGCGTCCGCGGCGCGGTGCAGGAAGATCGCCATGGCGGCTCCCTCCTCCTGGGAGGCGATGAGCTCGGCCAGGGCCTGCGGGATCTCCCCGGCCGCCGCGGGCGGCGGCGCCGGCACGGCCGCGGCCAGGTCCGCCGCGTGCCGTTCCTCCAGCCGTGCTCGCAGCTCCAGAAGCGAGGGGTTCCACTCCCACCGGTCGTCCACGCCGTCCAAACCGCCGTAGTGCAGCTCGTAGCAGGCGAACAGCGCGAGCTGGATGTCCTCGTCGGTCAGCGCGCAGGCGCCGGACGGAACCGGGCAGGGCCCCAGCTCGTGCGGGGGGCGGGCAAGGGCCTCCAGGAGCCACCAGGTGAGAGGGCCGCGTGGCGAGGGCACCTGCACATCCACACCCCGATCTGTCGTGGTTTGGAGGGATTTGCACCTTTATCACCTCCTACCCGCGCCGCCCCCTCTCATGCGCGACCGCGGTCCCGGCCCGCGTCTTCCGCTAATCGGTATTGCTGAGTACCGGTAGTCAGTGTTACTTTGTACCGGTAGTCAGCGTCACCAAGTAGCCAAGAGGGAGTGATCCGTGGGCAAGCAGGTGACGGAAATGCTCAAGGGAACGCTGGAGGGCATCGTCCTGGCGATCCTGTCCGGCCGGTCCGCGTACGGCTACGAGATCACGGCGTGGCTGCGGGATCAGGGCTTCACCGACATCGCGGAAGGCACCATCTACGCGCTGCTGGTCCGGGTCGAGCAGCGCGGCCTGGTCGACGTGGAGAAGGTCCCGTCCGAGAAGGGGCCGCCGCGCAAGGTGTACTCCCTGAACGCCCAGGGGCGGGAGTACCTCGAAGAGTTCTGGAGAACCTGGAGCTTCCTTGCCGAAAGGCTCGAACAGCTCCGCGAAGGAGGCGAGTGAACATGGCCGCAGGGCCGAACGAACCCAAGAGCCGCTACCTGCAGTACCTGGAGGTCGTCACGGGGTCGCTGGAGGAAAAGCGGCGCTACCGGCAGTACAAGGCGCGCGTCAAGCGGCTTCCCGAGAACTATCGCACGGCGGTCGAAGCGCTGGAGCGGTATCTGATGCACTTCGGACCGGCCGACGGCGCCGGAGCGATGTCGATGTACGAGGACCTCGCCGACCTGTTCGAACAGAGCGTCGCGGACGGCACCCCGATTCGCGACATCTTCGGGGCGGACCCGGTGGAGTTCGTCGAGGCGTTCATGGCCAACTACCCGGCCGGTCAGTACAGAGCCCGGGAGCGCAACCGCTTCACCAGCGCCATCCAGCGCGCCGCGGGCGAAGACACCGGACAGGACGGGACGGACCGATGACGACATCCGAGGCGATCCAGGTGCGGGGCCTGGAGAAGTCGTACAAGACACTGCGGGTGCTGCGCGGCGTGGACTTCGCCGTGGCGCGGGGCGGCATCTTCGCCCTGCTCGGCTCCAACGGCGCGGGCAAGACCACGGTCGTGAAGATCCTCTCCACGCTGCTCAAGGCCGACGCGGGGACCGCCACCGTCAACGGGTCGGACGTCGCCACGCAGGCCGCGGACGTGCGAGAGTCCATCAGCCTCACAGGACAGTTCGCCGCCGTCGACGAGATCCTCAGCGGGCGCGAGAACCTCGTGCTGGTCGCCCGCCTGCGACATCTCAAGGATCCGGGCAGGATCGCCGATGACCTGCTCGAACGCTTCGCGCTGACCGACGCGGCGGCGCGGAAGGTGGCGACGTACTCGGGGGGCATGCGCCGCCGCCTCGACATCGCGATGAGCCTCATCGGGAATCCGCCGGTCGTCTTCCTCGACGAGCCGACGACCGGGCTCGACCCCCAGGCGCGCATCGAGGTGTGGCAGGCCGTCAGGGAACTCGCCGAGCACGGCACGACGGTGCTGCTCACGACGCAGTATCTGGACGAGGCCGAACACCTCGCCGACCGGATCGCGATCCTCCACGAGGGCCGGATCATCGTCAACGGCACCCTCGACGAGCTCAAGCGGCTGCTCCCGCCCGCCGAGGTCCGGTACGTCGAGAAGCAGCCGACCCTGGAGGACGTCTTCCTCGCGCTCGTCGGCGGGGGCAAGGACGGCGACGCCGGCGATGACCGCACGACGGCACCGGCGAGTGAGGACCGACGATGACCAAGCACTTTTTCGGCGACACCATCACCCTGCTCGGACGATCCCTGCGCCACATCACGCGCAGCCTGGACACCATCATCACGACCGCGGTCATGCCGATCGCCATGATGCTGCTGTTCGTCTACGTGTTCGGCGGCGCGATCAGAACGGGGTCGGACTCGTATGTGAACTACCTGCTGCCCGGCATCCTGCTCATCACCATCGCCTCGGGCATCTCCTATACGGCGTTCCGGCTCTTCCTGGACATGAAGGGGGGCATCTTCGAGCGGTTCCAGTCGATGCCGATCGCGCGGTCGTCGGTCCTGTGGGCGCACGTGCTGACCTCGCTGGTCGCCAATCTGATCTCCCTCGTGGTCGTCGTGCTCGTCGCCCTGCTGATGGGCTTCCGGTCCGGGGCGGGAGTACTGGCCTGGCTCGCGGTCGCCGGCATCCTGCTCCTGTTCACCCTGGCGCTGACCTGGATCGCCGTCATCCCCGGTCTGTCCGCCAAGTCCGCGGACGGCGCGAGCGCGTTCTCCTACCCGCTCGTCTTCCTGCCGTTCGTCAGCTCGGCGTTCGTGCCCGCCGACACCATGCCCGGCCCGGTGCGCGCCTTCGCCGAGCACCAGCCGGTGACCGCCATCGTCAACGCCATCCGCGGCCTGTTCACCCAGCAGCCGGTCGGCACCGACATCTGGATCGCCCTCGCCTGGTGCGCCGGCATCCTCGTCGTCGCGTACCTCTTCGCCATGAACACCTACCGCCGCAAGATCTCCTAGGTCCTGGCAGCAAGGAAGAATCATGACCGAGTCCGTCCACACCGTCCCGGCGATGCCGGCGGCGCGTCCGCCCGGCTGTCCCTTCGACCCTCCCGCGGAGCTGCTCCAGGCCCGTGAGCACGGCCCGATCAGCCGCTTCCCCTTCCCCGACGGACACCAGGGCCGGCTGATCACCGGCTACGACCTGGTCCGGTCCGTCCTGGCCGATCCGCGGTTCAGCGCCCGCAAGGAGCTCATGCGCCACCACCCGCTGATCGACTACGGCGACATCGAGGTCCCCCCGGCGCCGCCCGGCGAGTTCCTGCTCATGGACGAGCCGCGGCACGGCCGCTACCGCAAACCGCTCATCGGAAAGTTCACCGTACGGCGGATGCGAGCGCTCACCGAGCGCGTCGAGCAGATCACCGCCGACCATCTGGACGCCATGGAGAAGGCCGGGCCTCCGGTGGACCTGGTGACCGCGTTCGCCAAGCCCGTCCCCGCCATCGTGATCTGCTGGGGGTGCCGTACGAGGACCGGGGCTTCTTCCAGGAGCACATCGACAAGTTCCTCGGCGGAGAGGTCGGCGACGAGGAGCTGATCGCGTCCTACACCGCGGTCCAGCACTACCTCGCCGAGCTGGTGGCCGCCAAGCGCGCCGACCCCACCGACGACGTGCTCAGCGACCTCACCGACGGCGACCTGACCGACGAGGAGCTGAGGGGCATGGCCCTGATCCTGCTGTCGGCCGGGTTCGACACCACCGCCAACATGCTGGCGCTCGGCACCTTCGCGCTGCTGCGGAACCCGGAGCAGCTCGCCGCGCTGCGCGCCGACCCCGCGCTCGCCGAGCAGGCCGTGGAGGAGCTGCTGCGGTACCTGAGCGTCGCCAAGCAGTTCTTCAGGGTCGCGCTGGAGGACGTCGAGCTGGGCGGCCACACCATCCCGGCCGGCACGACCGTCATCCTGTCCCTGAACACCGCCAACCGCGATCCCGAGCGCTTCCCCGACCCCCACACGCTCGACCTCCGGCGGCAGGACGGCGGACACCTGGCCTTCGGTCACGGCATCCACCAGTGCCTGGGCCAGCAGCTCGCCCGCGTCGAGATGCGGGTCGCCTTCCCCGCGCTGCTCACCCGCTTCCCCACCCTGCGGCTGGCCGTACCGGCCGAAGAGGTCGCCCTGCGCCCGGAGACCGCCGACATCTACGGCGTCAAGAGCCTCCCGGTCACCTGGGACGTGTGACCGCGACGCGGGCGGTGCCGGGGAGTCCGGCGACCGGAATCCCGGCCGCCGCCGCACCTCGGTTCAGCTCACCGCCCGCTTCACCAGCGCGCCGATCCGCTCCTCCACCTCGGGCGTCACCTCGGTCAGGGCGAACGCGGCCGGCCACATCGCGTCCTCGTCCAGGTTCGCCTGGTCGCTGAACCCGAGCGTCGCGTAGCGGGTCTTGAACTTCTCCGCGGGCTGGAAGTGACAGACGACCTTGCCGTCCAGCGTGTAGGCGGGCATCCCGTACCAGAGCTTCGGCGCCAGGGCCGGGGCGCTGGCCATGATGACGGCGTGGACCCGCTCGGCCATGATGCGATCCGGGTCGTTCATCTCGGCGATCTTCGCGAGCACGTCCTGGGCCGCCTCGGCCGCCTTGTCCGCGCGCGAGCCGCGTCGCGCCGCCTTCTTCTGCTCCTTGGCGTGCTCCTTCATCGCGGCACGTTCCTCGGCCGTGAATCCCTCGTACGCGCCGCTTTCGGTGCTGCTCATGATGAGACTTACCCCTTGAGGATCTTGGCAATGGAGTACAGAGAGGATACGACAAACTTGGACAATGGCGACATGAGTGGACATATCCCGCCCGCCGGAGGCCGCCCGCTCAGGCAAGCCACTCCCGCAGCCCGGGCAGTTGGCCGAGCTCCGACTCCACGTGCCGCCGGTCGGCGGGGGTGAGTTCCAGGCCGCGCAGCTCGGCGGCCCACGGGTCGGCGGGCTCGCCGAGGACCGTGGCCAGATCGACGAGATGGCCCAAGGCCAGGGCGCGCTCGACCGGCGCGGCGTCCGCGCCGTGCCTGCGCATCGCGGACTTCAGCGCGCGGAACGCCTGCAGGTCGTCGTTCTTGAACTCGCGCAGGATGCGGGCGTTGTCGAGCGCCTTGGCCAGGCCGGTCAGCCGCTTGGAGCCGCCGTACTCCAGCTCGGCGGGCTCGTCGCGCTGGATGAAAATGATCGAGTTCCCGGACGGATCGACCAGGGTGAACCGGGAGGCGCCCGGCCGGTAGCGGGTGATCCGCGGACGGCCGGAGCTCAGCGCCTTTCCGTAGGCCCGGCGCATCGCCGCGACGAACGCCGCGTGGTACGGCGCCACCGCGTCGACCAGGACCAGGCAGCCCCCGGCCTGCTCCTGGGCCGGGTCCAGATCCTTGGGCGCCGGGCCGAAGTGCAGGTCGAAGCCGCTCCACCGCAGGGCCAGATACACATAGGGTCTGGTCTGCCGGTAGGTCGCCTCGAACCCCAGCGCCGTGTAGAAGGCCAAAGTCTCCTCCACCGACGCACACGGCATCAACGGCACCGTCGTCTCGTTCGGCCGGACCGCGGGCTCACTCACGTCAATCCCCCTCCAGATAGGTCCGGCGATACTCCCAGCTTCCCGGGAACCCGGCATATGGATCGCTCCACCGGACCGAGCCTCGCCCCCTACGGCCGGTTCCGCCTCGACGTGGACAGCCGTCTCGATCTCGGGGTCGGCGCGCAGCGATCGCCAGGGAGCTCGGAGCGGTCCTGCCAAGGCGCGTGGAAGGGTGGTGATGTCGTTGACCTTCCCCTTGGGTGAAGCCCCAGCATCGTTGACACCGGTCGTCGTGGCCGGGACGAGGAGGAGTGGTGCGGGAGCTGCTGACGATCGGAGCGTTCGCTCGGGCGGCTCGGCTGTCACCGAAGGCCCTGCGGCTCTACGACGAACTCGGGCTCCTGCCGCCGGCCGCCGTCGATGGCGATTCGGGATACCGGTTCTACGGTCCGGAGCAGTTGGAGCGAGCCCGGTTGATCGCCTGGCTGCGGCGTCTGGGCATGCCCTTGGCGCGTATCCGGCATGTGTGCGATCTACCTGCCGAGACGGCGGCCGAGGAGATCGCCGGCTACTGGGAGCGGTTCCTGGCCGAGACCGCCGCTCGCGGCCGGTTGGCGAACTTCCTCGTCGACTACCTGACGGGAAGAGGCAGCTCTATGGACGATTCCGCGACCATGCTCGGCATCCGTTACGTCGCCCGCTCGGAGTCGGGACTGGTGCGGACGAGCAACGAGGACACCGCCTATGCGGGCCCCCGCTTGCTGGCGGTGGCCGACGGCGTCCGCGGCGGAGCCGGAGACCTCGCGAGCGCGACCGTCATCGAGGCGCTCAAACCGCTGGAGGCTCTCGCCATGCCCGCCGAAGACCTCCTCGGCGCGCTGGCCGACGCGGTCGGCGATGCCGACGCCGAGATCGGGACGATCGCCGCGGCGTCATCGGATGGTGAGGCCGTCACCACCCTGACCGCACTGCTGTGGTCCGGCTCCCACCTGGGACTGGTGCACATCGGCGACACCCGCGCCTACCGCCTGCGAGACGGTGAGCTCTCCCAGATCACCCATGACCACACCTTCGTGCAGTCCCTGATCGACGAAGGACGGCTGACCCCCGACGAAGCGGCCTCGCACCCGCAGCGCTCACTGCTGGTGCGAGCACTGACCGGCACGGGCGGGACGCGGCCGGACCTGTCACTTCACCAGGCCGCCGCCGGTGACCGCTACCTCTTGTGCTCCGACGGATTGTCGGCCGTCATCTCGGCCGAGTCCCTGCGGAAGGTGCTGACCGAGGAGGACGGCCCGCAGCGGGCACTCGACGAACTGATCGCGCGAGCGTACGCCGCAGGTGCTCCCGACAACATCGCCTGTGTCGTCGCCGACGTCGTACCGCTGGACGCCGCGGACGCCGTCCGGAACGTCGCCGGCCGGTGACGCGCGCCCCCACGCTCAAGGCGGGGCGCGGCATCATCGTCGATCGTCGGCCGCTGGGGGTCGGCGCATTCCGGCGGTTGTGGGTGGCGTCGGCGGTGTGCGCGGTCGGCGGGTCGTTCAGCCTGGCCGCGATCCCGACGCAGTTGTTCACCATGACCGGTTCATCGGCGGCCGTGGGCGCCTCGGCCGTCGTGTCGTTCGTCGCGCTGGTGGTGGCGGCTCTGGGGACAGGTGCTCTCGCCGACGTCAGAGACCGGCGAACGATACTCTTGGCGGCGCACTGCGGCCTGACGGTGACCTACGCGGCCTTGTGGGCTCAGTCTGTGCTGGACGCCCGATCCGTCCCGATCCTGATGATGCTGGTGGCGTGCCAGGGACTGACCTTCGGATCGATCATGACGACGATGGGCGCCGTGCTGCCCCGCCTCGTCCCGGTCGACCTGCTCCCAGCGGCCAACGGCCTCAGCTCGCTGGTCCGCTACGCCGGGTCGATTCTGGGCCCCGTGCTCGCCGGCCTTCTGATCCCGCTCGTCGGGCTCGGCACCCTGTACCTGTTCGACGCGCTCGCGCTGCCGGCCGTCGTGTGGGCCGTCGCCAAGTTGCCCCGCTTGGAGCCGGCCCGAGCGCCGAACGTTCCGGCCGGACCGCACCGCGGGGATCATCCGGCCCTGGCCCAGATCCTGGCCGGGTTCCGGTACCTGGCAGCCAGCCGACTGCTCGTGGCAGTGCTGGCGGTCGACCTCTCGGCGATGGTCTTCGGCATGCCGGTCGCACTCTTCCCCGAACTGGCCCAGCGGACCTACGGCGGCCCGAGCGGCGGCGGTCCGGCACTGGGACTGCTCTACGCCGCCTACCCGGCCGGGGTGTTCGCGATCGGTCTCCTCTCGGGCACCTTCACCCGCGCCCGCCGCCAAGGCGCTCTCATGGCGGCAGCCGCCGCCGCGTGGGGCATCACCGTGGTCGTACTCGGCGTGGCGGCACAGCTGTGGATCGCGCTGACCGCACTCGTCCTCGGCGGAGCCGTGAACTTCGTGCTCAGCACCTTCCGCAACGCCATCTCCCAAGCCCTTACCGACGACGCCATGCGCGGCCGGATCCAAGGAGCGCTCACCGTTGTTCTCATCGGTGGACCACAGCTCGCGAACTTGCTGCACGGGACCACCGCGTCGCTCCTCGGGCCCCGAACAGCGATCTGCGCCGGAGGTCTCCTGACCACCGTGGCCGTCGCCGCGATCGCATGGCGAGTTCCCGAACTGCGTTCCTACTCGATGTCCACCTCCGATCGTGACCCGGACCACTCCCCAGAAAACCCCAGGTAGAACGCGGGATCGCCGCCCACTCCGCCCCTCGCCGCGGCCATGGGAGTTCTGGGCCGCCAGGGACCGGCGCCGGGCGAGGCGGTGCGCTCGTGCAGGGTGGCCAGGTAGGCGTGCAGGCGGCCGGCGGCCTCCAGCATCGCCGCGGCCCGGCGGGTCAGTTCGGCCTGCCGTTCGGCCAGGGCCGTGCGCAGTGCGTCGGTGCTCCCGGTCCGGCGCAGGCCGTCCAGCACGGCCCGCACCTGCGGCAGCGGGTAGCGGCCGCGCCGCAGCATGTCGACCATCCGCGCGTCCCGCACGTCGGCGGGGCCGTAGCGGCGGTATCCGGTCATCGGCTCGCGCGCGGGCGTCAGCAGGCCGCACGACTCCCACACGCGCAGCGCCGAGGTGCGCACGCCGAGCAGCGCGGCCACCTCCCCGATGCGCAGTCCCGCCCGCGGCGCGGCCGTGGAGTTCGGGGTCTGCCCGGCGACCGCCTCCAGCGCCTCGCCCGCCGCCCGCAACGAGAGCCTGCGCTCGTGCGAGGCGGCGTGCACGGCGTCCACCAGCGCCAGCGCCTCCGCCTCCTGCCCGGCGTGCACGGCCTTCATGATCTGCCGCGCGGGCTCCCAGCCGTACCCCGCGCCGAGCGCCCGGTAGGTGATCAGGGCCAGGCGGTGGCGGGCGTCGAACCTGCGGTAACCGGACGGGGTGCGCGGGGTGGGCGGCAGCACGCCGGCGTCGGCGTAGTTGCGGATCTGCTGCGCCGAGACACCGGCCAGCCGCGCCAGATCGATGGGCCGGAGCCCCGGATCCTCACGCCCCACGACCCCGGCCCCTTCACATCAGACTTTCCTCTACTGGTTGAAGGTTACCGGTGCTCACTCCCAGAACAGCAGCCGATTCACGGGGAAAAGCCTCCACAGGTGCTTCAATGAGAGACTTGAAGGCATGGATTCCCGCGAACCAGATGTCGCGACGACGGATCCCGTTCGTCACATATCACCGGGCCGGCTCCCTGACCAGAGCGACGGCGACCCGGTCATCGAGACCCGCGGCCTGCGGATGCGCTACGGGAACACCGACGTGCTGCACGGGGTGGACCTGCGCGTCCACCGCGGCGAGGTGCTCGCCCTGCTCGGCCCGAACGGCGCCGGCAAGACGACCACCATCGAGATCCTCGAAGGCTTCCGCGGCCGCTCGGCCGGGGAGGCGCGCGTCCTCGGCACCGACCCGGGCCACGGCGACGAGGCCTGGCGCGCCCGCCTGGGCATCGTGCTGCAGTCCTGGCGCGACCACGGACGCTGGCGCGTGCGCGAGCTGCTGGCCCACCTCGGCCGCTACTACACCCCCTACGGCACGCCCGGCCGTCCCCGCCCCTACGACACCGGCGAGCTGCTGGGCCTGGTCGGGCTGACCGAGCAGGCCGAGACGATGGTCGCCCGGCTGTCGGGCGGCCAGCGGCGCAGGCTCGACGTGGCCGTCGGCTTGGTCGGCCGGCCCGACCTGCTGTTCCTGGACGAGCCCACCGTCGGCTTCGACCCGGTGGCCCGCCAGGACTTCCACGACCTGGTGCGCCGTCTCTCGGACCTGGAGGACACCACGATCCTGCTCACCACCCACGACCTGGACGAGGCCGAACGCCTCGCCGACCGCATCGCGCTGCTGGCCGGCGGCCGGATCGTCGCCGAGGGAAGCGCGGCGGAGCTGGCCGCGCGGGTCTCGGCCAAGGCCGAGGTCCGCTACAGCAAGGACGGCGAGCACCACGCCGTCTCGGTCGAGGACGCCACCGGGTACGTGCGCGAGCTGTTCGCCCGGCACGGCGCGGCGATCGGCGACCTGGAGGTGCGCCGGCCGAGCCTGGCGGAGGTCTACCTGGCCATGGTGCGCGAGTTCGAGTCGGGACGGCCCGCCACGGCGCCCGGCGAGCTGACGGGGGTGGACGCGTGAACCCCACCGCCGTCGCCGTGCGCGCCGGGCTGGAGCGCGGGCGCATCGAGTTCCGCCAGAGCGTCACCAGCGCCCAGGACCTGTGGGGCGCGCTGTTCTTCCCTCTCATCGCGCTGGTCGTGATGTTCCTGCTGCGGGGCAACACCGTCCCGGGCACCGGCTTCTCGGTCGGGTCGCACTCGGTGCCGGGCATCCTGGCGATGAACGTCGTGTTCAACGGGCTGACCGCCGTCGCCGTGGTGCTCACCATGGACCGCGAGGACGGCACGCTGCTGCGTGCCAAGGCCATCCCGGGCGGCATGCTCGGCTACCTGGTCGGCAAGGTGACCGGCCGGTCGGGCGTGGTCGTGCTGAGTGTGCTGGTCCCCCTGGTCCCCGCCGCGCTGCTGTTCGACGGCCTGCGGCTGGCCTCGGTGTCCTCGTGGCTCACCGTGGCGTGGGTGCTGGCGCTCGGCCTGGCCGCCGTCCTGCCGCTCGGCGCCGTCATCGGCTCCCTGACGGCGAGCACCCAGAGCCTGAGCGTGGTCAGCCTGCCCATCATGGTGCTGCTGGCCGTCTCGGGGGTGTTCTACCCGATCACCGCCCTGCCCGGCTGGGTGCAGGTCGTCGCGCAGGTCTTCCCTCTGTACTGGATGGGGCTCGGGCTGCGCTCGGCGCTGCTGCCGGACGGGATGGCCGCCGCCGAGATCGGCGCCTCCTGGCGGCACCTGGAGACGGCCGGAGTCCTCGGCGCCTGGGCCGTGGCCGGGCTCGTGCTCGCGCCCATCGTGCTGCGCCGGATGGCGCGCCGCGAGTCGGGTTCCAGCGTGGCGGCGAAACGGGAAAAGGCCATGCGACGCCCGATGTAGGCTGTCCGGATCCCCCTCCCCCAAGGCCGGCAGCACCCTTGTCACGCCCGCGAACGCGGGCGGCTCCCCCACCGGCGACCACGGCCGTTGCCGTGATCGCCGGCCGAATCGACCATTGACGATGGAAGGGTTCCGTGGTCTCCAGCGACCAGCCAAGCACCGCCCGATTTGACGCCACGCCATATGACACGGCCGGATATGACACCGGCCGCCGATCCGACCACGCGGCCGCCGACGGCCACGACTCCATCGAGGTCCGTGGCGCCCGGGAGAACAACCTCACCGGGGTGTCCCTGGACATCCCAAAACGGCGCCTCAGCGTCTTCACCGGGGTCTCGGGATCGGGGAAGTCCTCCCTGGTCTTCGACACCATCGCCGCCGAGTCCCGGCGGCTGATCAACGAGACCTACACCGCGTTCGTCCAGGGCTTCATGCCGAGCCTCAGCCGTCCGGACGTCGACGCGCTGCGCAACCTGAGCGCGGCGATCATCGTCGACCAGGAGCGGATGGGCGCCAACGCCCGTTCCACCGTGGGCACCGCCACCGACGCCTACACCATGCTGCGCATCGTGTTCAGCCGGATCGCCACCCCCTTCGTCGGCTCGGCCGGCGCCTTCAGCTTCAACCTGGCCGAAGGCATGTGCCCGGAGTGCGAGGGGCTCGGCAAGGTCTCCGACATGGACGTCGACGCGCTCGTCGACCGGGAGCTGTCGCTGAACGAGGGCGCCATCAAGGTGCCCGGGTTCGGCGTGGACACCTGGTACTGGCAGGTGATGGCCCACTCCGGGTTCTTCGACCCCGCCGTCAAGCTCAAGGACTACACCTCCGCCCAGTGGGAGGACTTCCTCCACAAGCCCGCCACCAAGGTCAAGGTCGGGTCCAACAACCTCACCTACGAGGGCCTGGCCGTCAAGGTCCGCCGGATCTACCTGGCCAAGGACCGCGAGTCGATGCAGCCCTCGGCCCGCGCCTTCGCCGACCGCGCCATCAAGCTCTCCCCGTGCCCGGCCTGTGAGGGGGCCCGGCTCAACCAGGCCGCTCTGGCGGCCAGGATCGACGGCCGCAACATCGCCGAGTGCGCGGCCATGCAGATCGACGACCTGGCCGCGTTCGTGCGCGGGATCGGCGACGCCTCGGTCGGGCCGATGCTGGACAGCCTGCGCGACACCCTCGATTCCCTGGTCGCCATCGGCCTCGGCTACCTCAGCCTGGACCGGGAGTCGGCGACGCTGTCGGGCGGCGAGGCGCAGCGGGTGAAGATGGTCCGCCACCTCAACTCCAGCCTCTCCGACGTCACCTACGTCTTCGACGAGCCCACCGCCGGGCTGCACCCGCACGACATCCAGCGGATGAACGGGCTGCTGCTGCAGCTCCGCGACAAGGGCAACACCGTCCTGGTCGTGGAGCACAAACCGGAGACGATCGCCATCGCCGACCACGTCGTCGACCTCGGCCCCGGCGCGGGCACGGCCGGCGGGCGGCTCTGCTACGCCGGCGACCTGGCGGGCCTGCGCGCCTCCGGCACCCTGACCGGCCGCTACCTGGACCACCGCGTCCACCTGCGCGAGAAGCCGCGGCAGCCGAGCGGCCACCTGTCCATCACCGGCGCCACCCTGCACAACCTCAAGGACGTCGCCGTCGACATCCCCCTCGGCGTGCTCACCGTCGTCACCGGCGTGGCCGGGTCGGGCAAGAGCTCGCTGATCCACGGGTACGTCGCCGGGCGTGAGGGCGTGGTGGTGGCCGACCAGTCGCCGATCCGCGGCTCGCGCCGCAGCAACCCCGCCACCTACACCGGGGTGCTGGACCCGATCCGCACCGCGTTCGCCAAGGCCAACGGCGTCAAGGCCGCCCTGTTCAGCGCCAACTCCGAGGGCGCCTGCCCGGCCTGCAAGGGCGCGGGCGTCATCTACACCGACCTGGTGATGATGGCCGGTGTCGCCACGGTGTGCGAGAAGTGCGAAGGCAGGCGCTTCACCCCCGAGGTGCTGTCCTACACGCTGCGCGGCAAGAACATCAGCGAGGTCCTGGCCATGCCGGTCGCCGAGGCGTGCGCGTTCTTCCCGACCGGCCAGGCCCACGTGATCCTGGACCGCCTGGCCGCCGTGGGGCTCGGCTACCTCGGCCTCGGCCAGCCGCTCACCACGCTGTCCGGCGGCGAGCGCCAGCGCCTGAAACTGGCCATCCACATGGCCAAGAACGGCACCACCTACGTCCTGGACGAGCCGACCACCGGGCTGCACCTGGCCGACGTCGACCAGCTCCTGGAACTGCTCGACCGGCTCGTCGACGACGGCAACACCGTCATCGTCATCGAGCACCACCAGGCCGTGATGGCCCACGCCGACTGGATCATCGACCTGGGCCCGGGCGCCGGCCACGACGGCGGCCAGGTCGTCTTCTCCGGCACCCCGGCCGACCTGGTCGACACCGGCACCTCCCTCACCGCCCTCCACCTGCGCGAGTACGTCGACCGCGCCTGACGAGCAGGACGACCGCGGCGGCCACGCCCAGCACCACGATGGCCGCCGCGGACACCTGCGACGTCCGCGCCCCGCTGAGCGCCCCGGCCGGCGGGCCGCCCAACGCGGTACCCAGCGGTGCCGGCAACTACCGCGCCGACCCCCACGCCGAGGGAGACATCCACCCCAAGACGGTGACGCTCACCCCAAGACGGTGACGCTCACGCCTAGGCCATGACGCTCACGCCGAGGGAGACATCTACGCCGATACGGTGACGCTCACGCCGAGGCGGACACCAGGCCGGCCTCGTAGGCGGCGATGACGAGTTGGACGCGGTCGCGGGCGCCGAGTTTAGCCAGGAGGCGCGCCACGTGGGCCTTGACCGTGGCCACGCTGATGAACAGTCGTGTGGCGATCTCACCGTTGGTCAGGCCCCGGGCGATCAGCCTCAGCACCTCGCGTTCCCGCTCGGTGACGCCCTCGGGCAGGAGCCGGGGCGGTGCCGGGTCGGGACGGCCGGTGAAGCGGGCGATCAGGCGGCGGGTGACGCTCGGGGCGATCAGGGCGTCCCCGGCGGCGACCACGCGGACGGCCGCGAGGATGTCGTCCAGCGCCATGTCCTTGACCAGGAACCCGCTCGCGCCCGCGCGCAGGGCGCCGTAGACGTACTCGTCGTCGTCGAAGGTGGTCAGCACCAGCACACGGGTGTGCCCGGGGCCGGTCATGATCCTGCGGGTGGCCTCGATGCCGTCCATGCCCGGCATGCGGACGTCCATGAGCACCACGTCCGGCCCGAGCTCCCTGACGATCCGGACGGCCTCCGCTCCGGTGCCGGCCTCGCCGGCCACCTCGATGTCAGCGGTATCGGTGATGAGCACACGCAGCCCCGCCCGCACCAACGGCTGATCATCAGCCAACACGACCCGAACCATCACCGCCCCTCCCCCCACCTGCGACCGCCTCCGCCTCCACCTCTGCGGCTGTTCGCGTGCCCGGCCCCGCACCCGAATGTGCGTCCCTGCCCGCCCCCACCTCCACGCCGGCCCACGCACCCGTCCTCGCACCCGAGGGTCCGCCCGTCTCCGCCCCCACCTCCACGCCGGCCCGCGCACCCGTCTTTGCACCCGAGGGTCCGCCCGTCTCCACCCCTACCTCCGCGCCGGCCCGCGCACCCGTCCTCGCGGCCGAGGGTGTGTCCGGCCCCGCGCTCAGCTTCGTGGCGGGCTTTGCGGGCATCGCCGTGCCGGCGGCCGGGGTGACTTCCATGGCCGCCGGCACGGGGAGCCGGGCCTGCACGCGGAAGCCGCCCTCAGGTCGTGGGGCCGCGGTGAGGTGGCCGTTCAGGAGGGCTACTCGCTCGCGCATGCCGACGAGGCCGAATCCAATGGCGTGTCCGTCGCGTCCGCCGCCGCCACGGCCGTCGTCGAGGACCTCGATGGTGAGCTCGTCCTCGCCGAGATCGACGGTCACCCGGGCGTCGCGGGCGCCGGAATGGCGTACGACGTTGGTCAGGGACTCCTGGACGATGCGGAACGCGGCCAGCTCGACGTCCGGGGGAAGCGCGCGCCGCCGCCCGTGCCACACCACCCGCACGCGGACCCCGGCCTCGGTGGTGGCCGCGGCCAGCCGCTCGAGGTCGCCCAGCCCGGGCGCGGGCTCCCCCGGCCCGCTGCCCAGGTCGCCGTGCCGCAGCGCCACCAGCGTGCGCCGCAGCCCCGCCAGGGTCTCGCGGCTGGTGGCCTCGATGGTCATGAGCGCGTTGCGCGCCTCGCCGGGCTGGGTGTTCATGACCCGGCTGCCCACCCCGGCCTGGATGGCGATGAGGCCGATGCTGTGGGCGATCATGTCGTGCAGCTCGCGGGCGATGCGCAGCCGCTCGGCGGTCACCGCCTGCGCCGTGGCCCGCTCGCGCAGCGCCGTGGCGTGCTCACGCCGCTCGCGCACCGAGTGGCCGGCCATCCAGCTCGTGGCCACCCCCAGGACCAGCAGCGCGACGGTCGAGGTGAAGACGCCCCCGCCGTTGGTGAAGAAGAGGGCGCAGGCGATCTGCGCGCCCAGCGCCATCAGCGCCCCGCACACCGCGACCGGGCGCCTCCGGGTGGCCGCGATGTACGCGACGGCGGCGTCCCCCGCCGCGACCAGCGGATAGGTGATCAGCCAGGAGTGGGCGGTCGTCGCCACGATGAGCGTCCCGGCCAGGATGATCGCCAGGGCGGGCAGTGGCCTGCGCCGCAGCAGCCAGACCGGCATCGCCGTGACCAGCAGCGTGAGCAGCAGGCTCAGCGCCAGCGGGTCGCGGGGCCAGCTCCTCGACTCGGCGGCGACCACCACGAGGAACACCAGCGCCCCGCACCAGGCCGGCGCCGAGCGCACCACCTTCCGGGGGCGCGAGAGGGCGAGCGGTGCGGCGGACATGCGTCGATCGTAGCCAGCGCCCGCACGGCCGGGCATCGGCCCGCGGACGTACTCCCGTGGGTGACCTGGGCCCGCGTGGAAGTGGCCGGCGGTCCGATGCCGCCTCACCCCGCGACCCGCCACGGTTACCCCGTGATCCGAACACCACCCCGGCCGTCCCCTCACGACCATCCCCTCGCGAGCAGCGGGTTCAGGGCTCCGTCCGTCCTCTCCCCCGTGACCGTCGTCCCGGCGCCATCCACGGGGGGACGCGATGGGTGACCTCGTCAGCCGGATCAGCGCGCGGACGCCGCCCGGCCGCGACCGCGCCGCCGACGCCCTGCGCGCGCTGGCCATCCTCGGTGTGGTGCTCGGCCACTGGCTCGTCACGGCCCTGGTCGCCGACAGCGGGACCCTGCGGACTACCAGCCCGCTCAAGTACATGCCCGGCCTGGCCGCCGCGTCGTGGCTGCTGCAGACCATGGCGGTGTTCTTCCTGGTCGGCGGGCAGATGGCCGCCCAGAGTCACGCCCGTGCCCGGGCCGAGGGCATCAGGTACGGGCGGTGGCTGCGCGTCCGCACGGCGCGGCTGGCACGGCCGGTGGTGGCCGTGGCCGCGGTGTGGAGCGTGGTGGTGTCCGGCTCGCTGGCCGCGGGGGCCGACCCCGACACCGTGCGGGCGCTGGCCAAGCTGGTCTGGGGGCCGCTGTGGTTCCTGCCGGTGTTCGCGGCGCTGACGGCGGTCACTCCACTGGCCGCCCGGCTGCACCCGGCGTGGCCGCTGGCCGTCGTCGCGCTCACCGACCTGGTCAGGTTCGGCCTCGGCGGCCCCGCCTGGCCCGCGTGGGCGAACGTGATGGCCGGCTGGATGGTCCCGTACTGCCTCGGCGCGGCCTGGGCACGCGGCCGGTCGCGCGGTCGCGCGACCGGGTGGGGGCTGCTGGCGGGCGGGGCCGCCGCGACCGCCGTGCTCGTGGTGTGGGGCGGCTACCCGGCCGCCATGGTCGGCGTGCCGGGGGCGGCCGTCTCCAACCAGGCCCCGCCCACGTTGGCGGCCGTCGCCTTCGGCCTGGCCCAGTGCGGGGCGGCCTCGCTGCTGCTCGGCCCGCTGCGGCGGCTGCTGGGACGGAGTCCCGCCGCGTGGGCGGCCGTGGCGCTGCTCAACCTGTCCGCGATGACGGTGTTCCTGTGGCACCAGACCGCCATGATCGCCGTCACCGCGCTGGGCATGCTGAGCGGCGCCGCGCTGCCCGGCCTGCACACCGTGCCCGACTCGCCCGCCTGGGTGCTCGCCCGTCTGGCCTGGCACCCGGCGTTCGCCCTGGCCTTGCTGGTGTGCTGGGCCGCCTTCCGTCTCTTCGACCGCCCCCGCGCCGCCACCTCGCCCGCCCGGACACCTCTCACCCCGAGCTCCCCGTCGGAGGCCTGAGTCCGGCGGCGAGACCGGCCCTTCGCGCCGCCGGGACCATGCGCCACGGCTCAGTCGTCCAGGTGGATGGCCTGGACGGGGCAGGCGCGGGCGGCCTCCTCGATGGACGGCGCGAGCGCGTCGTCCGGCGCGGCGTCGTACATCAGTTCGTCGTCGTCGTTGAGCGCGAACACCTCCGGGGCGGCGAACACGCACTGGGCGTGGATCTGGCACAGGGTCATGTCGACACGGACGCGCATGGCTCCCTCGTCTCCGGGCGTGTTCAGGCGGGGTTGAAGCGGGAGTAGCCGCCGAAGGACCAGCGCTGGGGGACGCCGCCGGCGATCTCGACGGCCTTGTCGACGTCGAAGTCCACCAGTCGCTGGGCGCCGGGGACCGCGGCCGCCCGCTCGGGGTCCCAGTCGACGCGGGCGCGGCCG
Source organism: Sphaerisporangium krabiense (assembly GCF_014200435.1). NCBI lineage: Bacteria > Bacillati > Actinomycetota > Actinomycetes > Streptosporangiales > Streptosporangiaceae > Sphaerisporangium > Sphaerisporangium krabiense. The sequence goes on from NZ_JACHBR010000003.1 coordinate 185,593, forward strand.
GTGAGCTGCAGGGTGCGGCCGTTGTCCCAGTCCAGGAACAGCAGCCCGCAGCGCGGGTCGACCTCCAGGTTGCCCAGCGTCATGTACATGGAGTTGCCGGCGTAGTCGGGCCAGGTCAGCCGGGCGCGGCCGGTCACCGTGACGAAGCCGGGGTTGCCGCCGCGGTGGGATGCGTCGGCGCCGAGCCCGGCCGCGTAGGTGCCGACGAAGAAGGTGTCGGCCGCGGCGATCCACCGCCGTTGGGCGTCGGTCAGGTCGCCGGTGACGGCCGCGGTCCTGTCAGGCGCGGGCGCGTCCTCGGCGGGGGTGCGGGTCTGGATGTACTTGGGGCAGTTGGCGTACACCTGGTCGGTGCGGACGACCAGGGCGTCGCCGTGCCGGTGTGCCCGGCCGTTGACGCGCATCCGCCTGCGGGTGGCGGGCTCGATCACGATCATGCCGACCTGCCGTTCGGTGTCGAAGCGGCCCGCCAGCGGGTCGCCGGGGCCGGGCAGCCGGTCGGCCAGGACGGTGCGCTCGTCGGGGGCGGTGATGAACCCGGGCGGACCGGTCAGCGCGCCGGCCCACACCGCGCCGGTCTCGTCGGGGGCCGCGATCACGGCCAGCCGCTGCGCGCCGAGGAACTCGGCGGCGACCGGCGGGATGGTCGCGCCGACGCCGGCCGATCCGAGGCCGGCGGCCGTCACGCCGGCGCGGCGCTGGACCGCTTGTTCGCCGTGGTGGAGCATGGGCGGATCCCTTCTCGTCGCCTGCCCGGACCGGCGGCACGCGGTCCGGGCGCACGTGCGTTCCGTTCGGAGGGAGCCGTCAGAAGAAGCCGCAGGTGGGCGCGTCCTTGACGGGCGCGGGCGCGATGTCGGCGCCGGTGGGGGCGTAGATCTCCAGGCGGATGCCGTCGGGGTCGGTGAAGAAGACGCCGCCCGAGGAGGCGCCTTCGCCGTGCGGGACGATGCCGTCGTGCAGGGGCTGCACCCCGAGGTCGCGCAGGGCGGCCTCGGCGCGGCGGACGGCCTCGATGTCGGGCACCTGGAACGCCAGGTGGTGCAGTCCGGGGCGGTCGGCGGCGAACGCGCCGCCGCTCTGCTGCCACAGGGTGACCAGCAGGCTGCCGTCCCGGCCGAGGAAGGCGAACCTGCGGTCGCCGTCGGCGCGCTCCGCGAGGAGCTCGAAGTCGAAGACCCGGCGGTAGAAGGCGGTGGAACGGCCGAGGTCGGTCACGTTGAGGCCGACGTGCCCGGTCCGCAGGGCGGGTGTGCTCATGGGATCCCCCGATATGGACGCGCGTGGACGTGTGAGCGGGCCCTTCGGCGGACAAGGGCGCTCACCAGGGACGACACCATTTCTAATGGTTGGACGGCCCTGCTGCCATTAGAATATGCCGTGCGGCTTCTAACGGTGTCAACCGGGCGGTAGCGTTAGAAGCGTGGACGTCGCGAACCTTGAGGGCGGCGGCGCGCCCATCCTCGGCGAGCCGCCGCCCATCGAACTGGGCAACACCGCCTACGCGGTCAGGGGCCGTCCCCAGGACGGCCTGGAAACCGTCGAACACCTGGCCGCGTGGCTGCGCGACGTGCGCCCGCGCCTGGCCGTCGCGCTCACCGACGCCGACCTGGGGGGCGTGACCGGCGACGACCTGCGCGCCGCCCGGGAGATCCGGGAAGCCGTCCGCGCCCTGGCCGCCGCGGCCATCGCGGGCCGCGACGCCGACCCCGGCGCGGTCGCCACCCTCAACCGGCACGCCCGCCTGACCCCGCGGTGGCGCGAGCTGCGCACCGCCCCCGAGCCGCACGCGACGGTGTGCGCGGCGGGACGCCCGGTCTCGGCGGTCCTCGCCGCCATGGCCGAGGAGGCCGTGGACCTGTTCGCCGGAGCGGCGCGTCACGAACTGCGCGCCTGCCACGGCCCCGGCTGCGTGCTCTACTTCCGCTGCGAGACCGGGCGGCGGGAATGGTGCTCGGCCGGCTGCGGCAACCGGGCCAGGGCCGCCCGCCACTACGCCAAGGCCCGCCAGGACCCCGCGACCTGAGCGCACCCGACCCCTTCCTCCGCGCACCGGCGTCCATCGCGGAAACGACCATGAACGGCGCTCGAACGGTCGTCGAAATCGAGGGCCGCGCCGTATTCGGGCGCCCCTGAAGGAAACGGACCCCATAACCACCCCTATCGTTCCGGGGGTCTTTATGGGGTCCGCTATTTCCCGGCACGGGGCGGCGGTAGCGTGCCCACTGGCAGCTCGATTCGACGCACGGGAACGACGCGACCCCGGTCGAGTCCTCCGGTTCTCACCGGCCGTGCCGGAAAGGACAGAGAAGCAGGGTGACGCGCGCCGGCCGTACTCGCAGGGTCGTCATTGTCGGGGCGGGCCTGGCAGGTACCGCCACCGCGATCCGTCTTCTTCGTTTCGCCAGGGAACCATTGCAGGTCGTGTTACTCGAACGGCTCCCCGAATATCGGGGGGCCGGGGTGGCGTATCACCGGGCCGGCAACCACTGGCACCACGTTTTCAACATTCAGGCCGGTCGCATGTCGATGTTCCGCGAGGACGTCGACGACTTCGTGCTGTGGGCCAACCACGAGGCCGACCGGACCGATTGGCCCGCGGAATGGCGGAGCACCGAGTTCACCGAATCCGGTCCGGCTCCCCGGCGCATCTATCCCGACTATCTCGCCAGCCGCCTGGCCGAAGCCGCGCGCGAGGCGTCCCCGGGCGTGACCCTGGTAGAGGCGGGCGGCGAGGTGGTCGACCTCGGCGTCGTCGGCGGCCACGTGCGCGTCGTCATCGAAGGTCTCGACGGTTTCCCCACGTCAGAGAACGTCGGCGGATCCGGCGGGACGGTGCTCGAAGCCGACCACGTCGTGCTGGCGACCGGCCTCGAGAGAAAGCGGCCGGCCTTCGCGGCCCGCGTCATCGACCATCCCGCGCTCGTACGGCATCCGTACTCGGAGGCGGGGATCGCGCGGATTCTCGACGTCAGGCGGGACGCCGTCGTGGCCATCGTGGGCACGCTGCTCAGCGCCTACGACTCGGCGGCGCTGCTGCTGCGCCGCGGCCACACGGGGACGATTCACATGATCTCCCGCTCCGGCCTGACGCTGCGAACATATCCCCCGGACCACCGGCACCAGGTGCTCCGCCTGCCACCGCCCCGGCTGCACCGCGACGCCTACGAAGGGCTCCAGGAATTCGTCCGGTGCCTCACGGAGGAATGGGAACGGGCCTGCGCCGCCGTCGCACGCGAGTATCCCGACGTGCCGTCGGAGGTGATAACGGAAAGGGTCGCCAAATCGTGGGAACCCTATATGCCGGAGATTCTGCGGCGGGTGCCGTCCGCCGATCTCCGCGCGCTTCTCGACGGTTACGGAAGTCTGCTGGCCGTCCTGCGCGTGGGCGCCGTGGCGTATACGACGGAACTGGTCGACGCCGCGATGGCCGCGGGCGGGCAGATCGTTCTCACCACCGGGAGAATCGCGGACATCCGCGACGCCGAGGCGGGCAGGCTCGCCCTGTCGGTCGAGGGGCGGAGTTCGACCCGGACCGTCGAGGCCGACCTGGTGATCCTGAACTTCGGGCGGGAGTCCGACTACGAGCGCGTCGACTCGGCACTCTGGGCGAACCTCCTGCGGAAGGGACTCGCGCTGCCGCACGGGCGTACCGGGCGGGGCGTCGAGGTGGACGAGCGCGGCGTCCTGCTCGGCCCGTCGGGCGTCCCGTCGGGCCCGATCTCCGTGGTGGGCGGCCCGCGCGAGGGCGACGAGATCGTCCGCTACGGGCGGACGGGGGCGTTCGCCTTCAACCTCGCCGCCATCAAGAACCACTCCGTCCAGGTCGCGGCCACCGTCCTGCACCGGCTGGAATCCTGCTACGACGAGCGGGCCGATGACGTCGCCGCGCTGACCGGCGCCACCGAGGAGGCCGGCCTTTCGATCATGCTCGACGTGCGGCGGATGGCGTCCCGGCGACGCGCCGACCGCCAGGCCCTGGAGGGCCGCCTCGAAGACAGCATCCAGAGGATCCGCGAGATCACGACACGCGCCGGCGGCACCCCCGCGACGACTCCCGCCCTGCGGTTCGCGGTGAACGCCGCCGCGACGGTGAAGATGACGGACCTGTCCGTCACCCCCCGAGACCTCCGCTCCCTCCTCGGGCTCGCCGAACCGGCCACCTGAACCCCGCCGGCCCCCGGCGACGCCTCTCACGGCTGATCAGCATTCGAGAAGACGCGTGGCCCGACGGACGGCTGCGACGCTCGTTTCATGGCTCCATCGGATTCCGGCGGAGCCATGACGACGCCGAGGCAGCCGCCCGCCGGCGCTCTCGTCGTCGTCACCGACCTGTGGCCATGGGAGACGACCTTGAGTGCTCGCGAGATTCCGGGAGTTCTGCTCGCCGGTTCGCCGTCGACGACCGTCGGGGGGTTCTGTAATCGCACCGGGAAGCCGGTCGAGGGGTCCGTGCTGGTCGTCGAGGCGCTCGGCCCGGAACTGTACAAGGCCGTCATCGCCTCCTCCGCCGTGATCTGTTCGCGCGGCGGGCGGACCGGCCACATGCAGTCCCTGTGCCGCACCCGGGGGATTCCCGTCCTGCGCGTCGCCCCGTCCGACCTCGCGGAGGTCAGCGGATACGTCACCGTCTCGGCCGACCGCCAGTCCGTCCTGCTCGGCGACGCCGAGACCCCGGCGCGCGCTCCCGATTCCCCGGTCGTCACTCCCGGCGACCTCGGGTCGATCTGCGTGGTCGTCGCCGCCGCGACCGACGTCCGGACGATCAACACGCTCACCCCGCGCGTCGAGCAGGTGGAGAGCTTCTTCATCCGCGAGGAGTTCCTCTGCCTGTCGGCCGGGCTGAGCCCGCTGGACGCGCTGCGGGCAGGCGCCGGCGAGGCCGAACGCTACGGCGCCGCGGTCGCCGCGGAGCTGTGCGCGCTGGTCCGGGAGTTGCTGCCCGGCCAGCGGATCGTCATGAGGCTGCTCGACCTCCGCTCCGACGACGCCGCGCGGATCACCACCGAGGTCGAGGTCGACCACGAACCCAACCCCGAACTCGGCCTGCACGGCGCGCGCGGGCTGCTGAACGAGGAGCACTACCCGCGGGCGTTCGGCGCGCTTCGCGCGCACGTGCGGGAACGGCTCGGCCCGCAGGCGGCGCGGGTGAGCTTCGCGGTGCCCTTCGTCAACGACCAGGACGAGTTCCTGCGCCTTCGCCGGCACCTCGGCCTGCCCGGCGACCTCCCTCTCTCGGTGTTCGTCGAGACTCCCGCCGCCGTCCATTCCGCGGCCGGGTTCTGCGCCGCCGGAGCCAGCGAGCTGTTCGTCGGGACGAAGGATCTGACCCAGTTCTACCTGGCCGCCGACCGGGGCAACCACCTGGTCGCCCCCTCCTACCAGACCCGGCATCCCGCCGTCCTGGACGGTCTGCGCCAGGCGGTCGAGTCCGGCGCCGGCGCGGGCACCCCGGTCCACGTCTTCGCCCTCGGCGCCGACCTGGACCATTACGTGGCGCACCTGCCCACCGGCAGGTTCATGATGTGCACCGCCGAACTGCGCGAACTCGCCCGGCGCGAGCTCGCGGCGACGCCGCGCTGACCGGGAGCCGGCGACGCCGGACACGCGGATCCCGGTACGTGGTACAGCCTGCTCTACCGTTCGGGTCTCGTCTGCGGGATCGGCGGCGGCGGTGGCGGCGCCTAGCTTGGTGCCTCATCGACGTACACACCGCGGGACTCCGCACGGCACCGGGAGCGCAGCATGGCCGGCCCCCACTCATCCCCCAAGGACGGCGCCCAGCGCGGCGCGGCGCGCGTGGTGCTGTGGCTGGTGCTGCTGCTCAGCGCGGTCGGCGGCATGGTGGCCCACGTGGCCGACCTCAACGGGTTCATCACGGCCGGGTTCGGGCTGGTCGCGCTGGGCTGCGCCGCCGCCCTGATCGCCCGGCACCGCAAGAGCCGCGGCGCGACCGGCCGGAGCTGATCACTGGGTGACCTTCTCCAGGAAGTCGGTCACGTTCACCGCGGTTCTGCCGATCTTCTCGTCGAGCGTGAGCGACTCGTGCATGCGCCCGCCGGGGCCGACGTCCTTCTTGCCGCGCAGGTACAGGGAGCAGGCCAGGTCGGTGCAGATGTAGGCGCCCACGGAGTTGCCGCCGCCACCGGGGCGGCGGGCCGTCATCAGCGAGACGCCGTCCCCGGTGTGCGTGGTCAGGCACAGCGAGCACATGCTGCGCCGCACGTGCCCGGCATGCGGCGCGGCCCGGCGCAACGCCACGCCGACCAGCCGTCCGCCGTGCTCGGCGACCAGGTAGGCGCGGGCCGGCGACGCGGGGTCCTGCCAGCCGAGGAAGTCCAGGTCGTCCCACGGCCTGGCGTTCAGGTCCCTGGGCACGGCCAGGCGCTTGGCCTCGCCCTTGGTGCAGTTGACGAAAGAAGCGCGGATCTCCGGCTCGGCGAGCGGTCTCATGGCACGAAGCTATCCACCGTAAGCAGGCACGGCAACTGAATAGTCTCTATCCTAGGAGTCCTAGGAAAGGAGCGTGGTGCGTGGCACGTGCCGGGGTGACGGCCGAACGGCTGGCGGAGGCGGCGGCGGAGCTCGCCGACCAGGTGGGGCTGGAGAACGTGACGCTCGCGGAGCTCGCGCGCAGGTTCGGCGTGAAGGACGCCAGCCTCTACTCCCACGTCAGGAACGCCCACGAGCTGCGGGTGCGGGTCGCCGTGCTCGCCCTGGCCGAGCTCGCCGACCGGGCGGCGGGCGCGCTGGCGGGGCGGGCGGGCAAGGACGCGCTCGTCGCCTTCGCCACCGCCTACCGCGACTACGCCAGGGAGCATCCGGGCAGGTACGCCGCCGCGCAGGTCGAACTCGACACCGAGACGGCGAAGGCGAGCGCGGCGCGACGGCACTCGGACATGATGCGCGCGATCCTGCGCGGGTACGCCTTGGGCGAGCCCGACCAGACCGACGCCGTCCGGCTGCTGGGCAGCGCCTTTCACGGCTTCGTGAGCCTGGAACGGGCGGGCGGGTTCCGCCATCACTCGCGCGGCGCCGACCCGTCCTGGGAGCGGATGCTCGACGCCCTCGACGTCACCCTGCGCAACTGGCCGCGGCCCGCCGCGACGTCCGGAGCGTGACCGCGCGGCGGGCGTGCCCGACGCCGTGACGGTCACTCGGCGGGGCAGGTGGTCCCCGGCTCGGGTAGCTTCAGCTCGGTCAGGTAGCTGGTGGCGTAGCGGATCGGGCATCTCTTGCCCGCCAGGTACAGGACGTGGCCGGGTCCGTCGTAGGCGACGGTGACCGATCCGGGGACCATCCGCGTGAAGCTCTCGGTCCACACGTAGTCGCCCCACGTGCTGCCTGCCCCCAGGAACGGCGGCAGCCCGCGGGTGCGCAGCGGCCGGGCCGGGTTGACCACCGGGAGCGGCCAGCCGGCGCAGCCGAGGGCGTCGAACGAGGCTCCCCCGAAGTTCGGCGATACCGTCCGCGCCTGCGCGCCGAACCTGTCCAGCTCGGCGTAGTCACGGTATCCGCGGCCGTCCGCGCAGGTCATCGCGAGCGCCGCCGGCATGGCCCACACCCGCGCGTTGCCGAGGGCGAGGTCGGCGAACCCGGATCCGTCCCCGTGCCGCGCCTTGCCGACCGCCTCGGCGAAGGCCAGCCAGTGAGAGTCGCCCGGCCCCGGGTCGCCGGGGAAGGCGAAGCTCCTCAGATGCCATCCGGTCAGCTCGCCCCTGCCGAACTCGGGTGAGGTGACGGGGATCGGCTCGCGGTCGGCCGCACGCGTGAGCCCGCGCCACACCGCCCCGGCGTCCTCTCCGTGCAAGGCGCAGGCGGGGGTCGCCGCGCACCAGGCGGTGAACCGCGTGAAGATCCGCTCCCGGACGGGCAGGGCCCGCAGGTGCTGGCCGGGCCAGCCGTCCACCTGGTTCACCGCCCCGTCGAGGTACATCGCCCGGATCCGCCGGGGGAACAGCCGGGCGTACGCGGCGGCGGCCACCCCTCCGTAGGAGTTGGCCATGAAGCTCAGGCGTTCCTCGCCGAGGGCCCGCCGCACCGCGTCCATGTCCCTGGCCACCGACAGCGAGTCCATGTGAGCGAACAGCCCGGTCGTGTCCGCGGCGCGGCATCGCGTGAACGCGCTGGTCATCGCCGCGGCCAGCGCCGCGTACTCCCTCTGGTCACGGGGGTCGGACAGCGCGGCGCCCGGCCGCGCGCACTCCTGCGGCCACCGGTCGCGCCACACGGTGGTGCGGGGGTCGTAGCCGACCAGGTCGAACCTGCGCCGCAGCTCGGTGAGGTCGCCGGCGGCGAGCTTCAGGTCCTCGATGCCCTCGGCCCCGGGGCCGCCGGGCACGCCGAGCACGCTGCCGATCCGCCGCGCGGGCTCGGTGGCCGGCAGCCGGGCCAGGTCCAGCCGGATCCTGCGGCCGTCCGGCGCGGCCCAGTCCACCGGCACCTCGATCGTGGCGCACTGCAGCCCCGTCGGCGCGCCCTCACCCGCGCAGTCCCGCCACGCCGGCCGCTCCTCGGCCGACGCCGGGGCCGCGCCCACCAGCGCCGCCACCGTCGCCCCCGCCAGCAGCCACGTGGCCGCGCCGCGCGGCCGCCGTTCCCTCGTCGTCATCATGAAGATCACGATGGCGAACGCGGACGGCCCGCCACCACCGGGACATCCTCCACATCCGCTTCGGGATGTCCCCCCGGGGCCGTCCGGCTGGCCCACGGCGGCGAACCTCCGCCAAGCTGTACGGCGACGCGGCCGGCGAGCCGTCGCCGGGGCGAGGAGGCGCGTGGACGAGCGGACGCGAGGCGGCGCGGGCCCATGGTGGGCATCGGTCGCACGGCGGGCGTGGCGGGAGTTGGCCTACGCGTCGCTGATGCCGGTGATGGCCGGGATCGGCCTGGTCCATCTCGTCCTCGTGTCGCTGAGCCTGCTCACGACGCTCAACCTCATCGGCGTGCCGCTACTGGCCCTCAGCGTGCGCGCCGCCAGAGGTCTCGGCGCGGCCAACCTGGGGCTGGCCCGCGCGCTCGCCGGGGTGCCGGTGCCCGCCCCTCCCCCGCTGCGTTCCCGGCCGGGCCTGGTCAACCGGTTCAGGGCGGTGCTCGGCGATGTGACGGGATGGCGCGCCGTCGTCCACGGCCTGACCCGGCTGCCCGCCGCCGCCCTCGCCGTCGCCGTCGCCGCCGGGACCTGGGGGTGCGGCCTGCTGCTGCTCTGCCATCCGCTGTGGTGGCGGTTCACCGCCTTACCGTCCCCCGGCGGCCTGCCGGGGGCGGTGCTGGTCAGCGCGGCCGGGCTGATCCTGCTGCTCCTGGCCCCCTGGTGCGTTCACGTCGCGCTGGCCCCCGAGCGGGCGCTCGCCAGGGCGCTGCTCGGCCCGGCACCGGGTGACACGAGGATCCGCAGGCTGGAGCAGGCGCGCGCGATGGCGGTCGACGACGCGGTGGCGCGGCTCCGCCGGGTCGAGCGTGACCTGCACGACGGGACGGCCGCACGACTGGTGACGCTGGCGCTGAGCCTCGGCATGGTCCAGGAGGAACTCGAACACGCCCATGACCCCGAGCGGCTGGAGCGTGGCCGCGCCCTCGTCGACGGCGCGCACCGCAGCGCCAAGGAGGCGGTGGCCGAACTGCGCGATCTGATCCGCGGCATTCTCCCCGCCGCGCTCGACACAGGGCTGGAGACGGCCCTGGCCACGCTGGCCGCCCGCGTCCCGATCCCCGTCGAGCTCGACGTCCGCCTGCCCGAACGGCCGGACCCTGCCATCGAGGCCATCGCCTACTTCTGCGCGGCGGAACTGCTCGCCAACGTGGTCAAGCACAGCGGCGCGGCCGGCGCCTCGGTCGTCGTCCGGGCGGACGATCGCCTGCTGACCTTGCTCGTGCGGGACGACGGCGCCGGCGGCGCGGTGCTGGGCGGCGGGTCGGGGCTGCGCGGACTGGCCGACCGGGTCGCGATGGTGGACGGCGCCTTCGGCGTCCGCAGCCCGGCCGGAGGCCCTACGGTGATCACCGTAGAGCTTCCCCCGCACATCTGAACGGACCCGCGCATGCGCATCGTGATCGCCGAGGACGCCGTGATCCTCAGAGACGGCCTCCGCATGCTGCTCACCGCCCGCGGCCGGGAGGTGGTCGCCGCCGTGGGCGACGGCGAGGCGCTCCGGGCGGCCGTGGCCGAACACGCGCCGGACGTCGCCGTGGTCGACGTGCGCATGCCGCCCACCCACACCGACGAGGGCCTGCGGGCCGCGATCCGCGTCCGCCGCGACCATCCCGGTGTGGGCGTGCTCGTGTTCTCGCAGTACATCGAGACCCGCTACGCCGCCGAGCTGCTCGCCGGCGGCGCCCACGGGGTGGGGTACCTGCTGAAGGAACGCGTGGCCGACGTCAAGGACTTCCTCGCCGCGCTCGACAGGATCGCCGCCGGGGAGACCGTCCTGGACCCCGAGGTCGTCACCCAGATCATGGGCGCGAGCAGGCGCAGCGAGGCCCTCGGCGCGCTCACCCCCCGGGAACGCGAGGTGCTGGCGATGATGGCGCAGGGGCGGTCCAACACCGCCATCGCCGCCGCGCTGTTCCTGTCCTACGGGTCGGTGGAGAAGCACGTGTCGCAGATCTTCGCCAAGCTCGGCCTGCCCGCGTCGGACACCGACCACCGCCGGGTCCTCGCCGTCCTGCGCCACCTCCAGGCCTGACGGGGGCCGGCGGCGGGACGCCGGCGGGTGGCTTCGATCAGGCGCCGACGTAGGCCGCGAGGTGCTCGCCGGTGAGGGTGGAGCGGGCGGCGACCAGGTCGGCGGGGGTGCCCTCGAAGACGATCCGGCCGCCGTCGTGGCCGGCGCCGGGACCGAGGTCGACGATCCAGTCGGCGTGCGCCATGACCGCCTGGTGGTGCTCGATGACGATGACCGACTTGCCGGAGTCGACGAGCCGGTCCAGCAGGCCCAGCAGTTGCTCGACGTCGGCCAGGTGCAGGCCGGTGGTCGGCTCGTCAAGGACGTAGACGCCGCCCTTCTCGCCCATGTGGGTGGCCAGCTTGAGGCGCTGCCGTTCGCCGCCGGACAGCGTGGTGAGCGGCTGGCCGAGGCTGAGGTAGCCGAGCCCGACGTCGGCGAGCCGGCCGAGGATGGCGTGCGCGGCCGGCGTGCGCGCCTCGCCGTCGCCGAAGAACTCCCGGGCCTCGGTCACCGGCATCGCGAGCACCTCGCTGATGTCACGGCCGCCGAGGCGGTGCTCCAGCACCGCGGCCTGGAACCGCTTGCCGTCGCACTCCTCGCACGTGGTGGCGACGCCCGCCATCATCGCCAGGTCGGTGTAGATGACGCCGGCGCCGTTGCAGGCGGGGCAGGCCCCCTCGGAGTTGGCGCTGAACAGCGCCGGCTTCACGCCGTTGGCCTTCGCGAACGCCTTGCGGATCGGGTCGAGCAGCCCGGTGTAGGTCGCCGGGTTGCTCCGTCGCGAGCCGCGGATCGCGCCCTGGTCGATCGACACCACGCCCGCGCCGGCGGGGATCGACCCGTGCACCAGCGAGCTCTTGCCGGACCCGGCGACGCCGGTGATGACGGTGAGCACGCCGAGCGGGATGTCCACGTCGACGTCGCGCAGGTTGTTGGCCGTCGCGCCGCGGATCTGCAGCGCGCCGGTGGCCGTGCGCACCTTCTCCTTCAGGGAGGTCCGGTCGCCGAGGTGGCGGCCGGTGATGGTGCCGCTGCCCCGCAGCCCCTCGACGGTGCCCTCGTAGCAGACCGAGCCGCCCGCCGTGCCGGCGCCGGGGCCGAGGTCCACGACGTGGTCGGCGATCGCGATCGTCTCCGGCTTGTGCTCCACGACGAGCACCGTGTTGCCCTTGTCCCGCAGCCGCAGCAGCAGGTCGTTCATCCGCTGGATGTCATGGGGGTGCAGGCCGGTGGTGGGCTCGTCGAAGACGTAGGTGGTGTCGGTGAGCGAGGAGCCGAGGTGGCGGATCATCTTGACGCGCTGCGCCTCGCCGCCCGACAGGGTGCCCGAGGGCCGCTCCAGGGACAGGTAGCCCAGCCCGATCTCCACGAACGAATTCAGCGTGCGCCCCAGCGTGGCGAGCAGCGGCGCCACCGACGGCTCGTCGAGGCCGCCGATCCATTCGGCCAGGTCGCTGATCTGCATCGCGCACGCCTCGGCGATGTTGACGCCCTTGATCCGCGACGACCGGGCCCCCTCGCTGAGCCGGGTGCCGCCGCACTCCGGGCAGGTGGTGAAGGTGACCGCCCGGTCCACGAACTCGCGGATGTGCGGCTGCAGCGCCTCGCGGTCCTTGGACAGGAAGGACTTCTGGATCTTCGGGATCAGCCCCTCGTAGGTGAGGTTCACGCCCTCGACCTTCACCTTGGTCGGCTCCCCGTAGAGGAAGTCCTGCATCTCCTTCTTGGTGAACCTGCGGATCGGCTTGTTCGGGTCGAGAAGGCCCGACTCGGCGTAGACCCGCACCGTCCAGAAGCTGTCGGACTTCCAGCCGGGGATGGTGAACGCGCCCTCGGCGATCGACTTGGAGTCGTCGTAGAGCTGGGTGAGGTCGATGTCGGACACCGTGCCCCGGCCCTCGCAGCGCGGGCACATGCCGCCGGTGAGGGTGAAGTCCTGCCGCACCGTCTTCTTGTTGCCGCGCTCGACCGTGATGGCGCCGCTCGCCCGCACCGAAGGGACGTTGAAGGCGAACGCGTTGGGCGAGCCGATGTGCGGCCGCCCGAGCCGGCTGAACAGGATGCGCAGCATCGCGTTGGCGTCGGTGGCGGTGCCGACCGTGGAGCGGGGATCGGTGCCCATGCGCTGCTGGTCGACGATGATCGCGGTCGTCAGCCCTTCGAGCACGTCCACCTCGGGCCGCGCCAGCGTCGGCATGAAGCCCTGCACGAAGGCGCTGTAGGTCTCGTTGATCAGCCGCTGCGACTCCGCCGCGATGGTGCTGAACACCAGCGAGCTCTTGCCCGAACCCGATACCCCGGTGAACACCGTCAGCCGGCGCTTCGGGATCTCGATGCTGACGTCCTTGAGGTTGTTCTCGCGCGCGCCGTGCACGCGGATCAGATCGTGGCTGTCGGCGACGTGCGGCGCAGGCGAGCGCGTGTCCGTCCTCGGGGCCTTGCTCATCGTGTCTCCATCTGCTCTTCGGGCGGGCCGCCTTCGCGGGCTCCTGTCAACGTCGCCTGGCTGGGGCTGACCAGATTAGGGGAATCTGTCCGGTTCTTCGCGCGGCGCCTACCGGTCCTGGAGCAGCCCGAGGACGTTGCCGTCCAGGTCGGTGACGGTGGCGACCAGGCGGCCGCCGCCCACGTCGCGCACGGCGTCCTTGACGGTGGCGCCGGCGGCGGTCACCTCGGCCAGCTTCGCCTCGATGTCGGACACGTGCCAGTAGGCCACCGGCCCGCTCATGCCCTGCGACCCGCCGCCCGGAACCAGCCCGACGTGCTGGCCCGCGACCTCGAAGCCGACGTAGTAGGAGTCGTCGACCTGCGGCTGCACGCCGAGCAGGGCGGCGTACACCGCCTTGGCCTTCGCCACGTCGGACACCGGGTGCAGGACGGTCTTGATCCCCTGGAGGGAAGAATCGCTCATGGTCACTCCTGACGTCGTGGGTCGTCGCGACCCGCCGTACGCCAGAAACGCTAGCCGCGGCCCGCTGACCGGCGCTTCTCCATTCCTGACCGCTTCCGTCCCGCCCGCCGGCGCCACACGGGGACCGCCCCGATCAGCCGACCACGAACGGCAACCTCGCCGCCAGACCGCCCAGCGCGGCCTTCTCCTCCTCACTCGCCGCCCGGCGTCCGGTGCCGACCAGCAGCACGTCCTCGTCGGAGAACGACGCGGGGAACGAGGTCCCGGCGATCTTCTCCAGGGAGTCGCGCGCCGCCGCGAGGGTCTCGGCGGCCGGCTGGGCGGCCGAGGGCCGATACGCGACCAGGTCGAGGTGGTGCAAGGCCCATTCGAGCACGTACGCGGACAGGTAGTCGCCCACGGTGAGCACCTGGTCGCGGGTGCCGACGCGCGCCGCCGGGTCGGCGAGCCCGGCGGCGCGGCCCGCGGCGGAGCCGACGTCGTCCAGGTGGAACTTCAGCAGTCCCGGCTCGCCGTACGCGGCGGCCAGCCGGGGAATCAGCGCGTCGAGCGGGTCGTCCCCGGTGGGAGGTTCGACGAGGTTCCAGTAGGTGACCGCGTCCACGGTCGGCTCCGTCGCGGCGGGCGTGACCAGGGTGATCAGGACGTCCTGGGCGTCGATGACCAGGTGGCACACCAGGTCCCGCACGAGCCAGCCGGCACACCCGGACGGCAGCGCGAAGTCCTCGTCCGCGGTCTCGGCCACCGCCGCGCGCAACGCCGCCCAAGAACGTGAGAAGAGTTCGATACGGTCGCTCATCCGGTCACTGTGCCCGCGCTTCGCGGTTGCCCGCAAAAGGTTTCCCGGCGCGCCAGGAGCCGAGAGCTCGCTCCACGTTGGGGGCCGTCCGTTCACCAGGTCACTCGCAGGGCGTTCACGCCGTACACGGTGGTGAAGATTCGGAAGTCCGCCTGTTCGTCGGGGTCGGCCAGGGCCAGCCCGGGGAAGCGCCGCAGCAGGGCCGGGAAGGCGATGCGCATCTCCATCCGCGCCAGCGGCGCCCCGAGGCAGTGGTGCACCCCGTGGCCGAAGGCGAGGTGGCCGGCCGCCGCGCGGGTGACGTCGAGGGTCTCGGGATCGTGGACGAAGGCGGGGTCGCGGTTGGCGGCGGGAAGCGAGCAGATCAGGAGCGAGCCCGAGGGAATGACCTGCCCGGCGATCTCGACATCCGTCGTGGTCATCCGCGGTGGCAGCGACTGCACGACGGACAGCCAGCGCGACAGCTCCTCGACGGCGGGTTCGGCCTGGGCCGGGTCCTGGCGGATCACGGCGAGCTGGTCCGGGTGCCGCAACAGGGCCAGGGTGCCCAGGGCGAGCATGTTGGAGGTGGTCTCGTGCCCGGCCAGCAGCAGCAGTTCCGCGATGCCGATCAGCTCGTCGGTGCTGAGGTCGTCGCCGTGCTCGCGCACCAGCATGCCGAGCATGTCCTGGCCCGGGGCGGCCTGGGCGCGGGCGACCAGGTCGGCCATGTAGGCGCGGTCCTCCCGCTGTGCCGCGACGCGCCGCTCCATCGGCAAGGAGGTGTCCAGCAGGCGCACGGCACGCTCCTGGAACCGGGCGCGGTCGGCGTAGGGCACGCCCAGCAGCTCGCAGATCACCAGCGAGGGCACCGGCAGCGCGAAGTGCTCCACCAGATCGGCCGGCTTGCCGGCCCGCTCCAGATCGTCCAGGGCCTTGTGGACGATCTGGGTGATCCGCGGCTCAAGGCCGCGCATCCGCCGCATCGTGAACTCGGGCGTGAGCATCCGGCGCAGCCGCGAGTGCTCGGGCGGGTCCAACCTGAACAGTTGCCCGGCCCGCAGCCGCTCCAGTTCGTCGGCGTCCACGTATCCGGATCCCGGTAACGGCGCCAGGGCACTGCTGAACCGGGTCGGATCGGCCAGCACCTGGCGGACATCTTCATGGCGGCAGATCAGATACGCGGGCGGACCGAACGGCGTCTCCACCCGCACCACACCCTCGTCCTCGCGGGCCCGGGCCAGTTCCTCGACCGGGTCCAACCCGTTCCGCCGCATGTGCAGCGGCGCCTTCAGCGCTTGTGTCGTCATCCGTCCATCCATCCTGTGCTCGTGGGAGACCGTCCGCTCTCACCGGTTCGACAAGACGGCGGGGTGAAATGTCAGGCCGGCGCGTCACCTCACAGGTGCGGGCGCCGCGCCGCCGGACCGGTGAGGCACGTCACATCCGTCCATGTCACAGGGGGCCGGGCCACCTCGTCTCAGGGGGTGGAGCAACCGACGACCACAGAGGAGCACTTCATGGACGCGCGACTGGACTACTTCGCCTCCCCCACCGCCGGCAAGGCGCTCAAGCACCTCATGTCGGCAGGCAAGGCCCTCAAGGAATCCTCGCTGCCGGCCGCCACGCAGGAGCTGGTCGCGCTTCGCGTCAGTCAGATCAACGGCTGCGCCGTCTGCGTCGACATGCACACCAAGGACGCCGCCGCCGGCGGCGAGACCTCGGTGCGGCTGAACCTGGTCGCGGCGTGGCGGGAGGCCACCGTCTTCACCGAGGCCGAACGCGCCGCGCTGGAACTGGCGGAGGACGGGACCCGGGTCGCGGACGCGGCCGGCGGCGTCGGCGACGAGGTGTGGGCGCGCGCCGCCGCGCACTACGACGACGAGCAGCTCACCGCCCTGGTGCTGCTGATCTCCTTCATGAACACGGCGAACCGGCTGAACATCATCACCCGGCAGCCGGCCGGCGACTACGAGCCCGGCCGATTCCACTGAACGGCATCGGCCGCCGGCCCGGGGGTCCGCCTCCGGGCCGACGGGTGCGGGGCAGCTACTCTGGCCTGCCTGTTCACCGGATGACGCCTGCTCCAGCGAGCACGGCCCGGCAGGAGGGCTTCACGGAAGGGGATCGGCCGTGAGCGAGGTCGAGGAGTTCGAGGAGCTGCGGCCGCTGCTGTTCTCGATCGCCTATCGGATCCTCGGCAGCGTGGGCGAGGCCGAGGACGCGGTGCAGGAGACGTGGCTGCGCTTCGACGGCTCGGCGACCCGTCCCACCTCGACCAAGGCGTTTCTGGCGACCACGGTGACGCGCATCTCGATCGACGTGCTGCGCTCCGCGCGGTCCCGGCGGGAGGAGTACGTGGGCCCGTGGTTTCCCGAGCCGCTGCTGAGCGATCCGTACCAGGACCCGGCGCGGTCGGCGGAGCTGGCCGACTCGGTGTCGATGGCGGCGCTGCTGCTGCTGGAGCGGCTCAGCCCGCTGGAGCGGGCCGTGTTCGTGCTGCGGGAGGTGTTCGGCTTCGGGTTCGACGAGATCGCCGCGACGGTGGGGCGCTCGGAGGCGGCGTGCCGGCAGTTGCTGGTACGGGCCCGGCGGCACGTGACGGCCGGACGGCCGCGCTTCGAAGCGCTCCGCCAGGAGCGTGAGGAGCTGGCGTCGCGGTTCTTCGACGCGCTGCGCGAAGGTGACGTCGCCGGTTTGCAGGAGCTGCTCGCCGCCGACGTCTCGATGGCCGGCGACGGCGGCGGCAAGGCCCCGCAACTCGCCCGGGCCATCGTCGGCGCCGCGAACGTGGCCCGGCTGCTCTCCTCCGTCTACGCCAAGCTGGCCGGGATCGGCGTGCTGGCCGAGCCGAACCAGGTCAACGGCCAGCCGGGCGCGATCTTCCGTGACCGGGACGGCAAGGTGCTGCAGACGATGACGCTCGACGTGCTCGACGGGCGGATCCAGACGATCCGCTCGGTGATCAACCCCGACAAGCTCCGGCACGTGGGCCCGGTGGCGGACGCCTGGGCGATCGACCGCGAAGTACGACGGGCACGCCGATCCACCAGATGAGCACGACAGCCGACCGCACGCCGGATACCGGCGAGCGGCCGGGCGGTCAGGTCACGTCGCGGCGCATCGGCTTGAGGAGCGCGAAGGCGCTCGCCAGCACCGTGTATCCGAGCAGTAGCAGCGCGCCGGCCTGCGGCGAGAGGAGCCGGACCGGTTCACTGGCCAACTGCTGGGACAGGGCGTCGGCCACGGCGGTGAAGTCGGTCAACGCCGAGGTCGCGCCGCCGGGCAGCCACGGATACAGGTGGCGGACACCCGGGATCGTCATCAGGAGCAGCTCGGCCCCGTACAGGTAGCCGACCACCACGCACAGGGCGGCGACCTGGTGACGGATCAGGGCTCCCATGCCCACGCCGAGCACCGTGTAGGCGACCATCGCGACCGCCAGCCGGGCCAGCAGTCCCCCGATGGTCCCGGCGGGCAGTCCCAGATCCACGCCGCGGGCCGCGGCGGCGCCGAACAGGGCCAGCGCGGCCGTGCCCGACAGGACGAGCCCGTAGACCATGCCCGCGAGGCCGTAGGTGACCAGCTTGGCGGCCAGCACCCGCCAGCGGCCCGGCACGAACAGGAAGGTGAAGTTCACGGTCCGATGCCGGTACTCGGAGGTCACGGCCAGGGTGCCGAGCGCGGCGGGGACGAAGGCGGTGAAGCCGAGGAAACCCAGGACGGCTCGCACCCCGGCCTCGGTGTGCAGTCCGGGCATCGGGGGCTGGAAGTTCTCCGGCCCGACGACGGCCAGCAGGCCGATCAGGCCGCCGCCGAGCAGGGCGGCCGCCAGCAGGGCGCCCAGCCACATCCGGGTCGCGAGCAGCCGGCGCACCTCCGCGCGGATCAGGGGTGTCATGCGTTCGTCCGTTCGCCGGTCAGGTCGAGGAAGAGCCGTTCGAGGCTGGGCCGTTCGCTGGTCAGGCCGTGGACGCGCAGTCCGTGCGTGGCGGCGAGGTCGGCGATGGCCGCGGCCTCCAGCCCGCGGACCCGCAGCTCGCCTGCCCCGTCGGCCTCCACCCGCGCCTGCCGCGCGAGGATCCGGCTCAGCGCCGCGCCGTCCGGCGTCCGCACCAGTACGGCCGGCGCCGGGCCGGACAGCTCGCGGAGCGGTCCGGCGCCGAGCAACCGTCCCTGCCGGATGACCACCACGTCGTCGGCGATCTGCTGCATCTCGCCGAGCGCGTGGCTGGAGACCAGGACGGTCCGCCCCTCGTCGGCCAGCCCGCGCAGGAACGAACGCAGCCACGTCATGCCTTCGGGGTCCAGGCCGTTGCCCGGTTCGTCCAGCAACAGGACCTGGGGGTCGCCCAGCAGGGCGGTGGCCAGGTTGAGCCGCTGGCGCATGCCGGTGGAGAAGGCGCCGGTCCTGCGTCCCGCGACCCCGGCCAGCCCGACCAGATCGAGCAGTTCCGGGACCCGGCCGCCGGGGTGGCCGCCCATCGTGGCATAGATCCGCAAGTGGTCCCACGCCGTGTGGCGCGGGTGGAAGGAGGCGACGTCGAAGGCCGCTCCGACCACGCGGGTCGGACGCGGGAGGTCCCGGTAGCGGCGCCCGCCGATGGTCACGCCCCCCGAGGTGGGCGCCACGTGGTCGATCATCATGCGCACCGTGGTGGTCTTGCCGGCGCCGTTGGGGCCGAGGAACGCGGTCACGGCGCCCGGCCGTACGGTGAAGCTCAGGTGGTCCACGGCGGTGACCCGGCCATAGGTCTTGGTCAGGTCGCGCACCTCTACGCCGGTCACGTGGCCACGCGCCTGATGGTCTCGACGAGCCGGGCCGCGTCGGGGACCGACACGACGACCTCGTCGAACTCGCCGCCGGATCCATCGCGATCCAGGACGAGGTGTACGCCGGGCCGGTGGCGGTCGGCCGCCACCAACTGCCGAGGGCCGCCGAACAGGCCCCAAACGCCGATCTTGGTGTGCCCGGACACGGTGAGTCCGCGTCTCGCGCCGCGTGCGACCCGCAGCGGCCGGTCGGTGACGGCCGCCCGTCGCACCGCGCGCAGGGGGATGGTGTGCCGGGATCGGCCCGTGAAGATCCTCTCCCACGGGCCGAACTCGATGGCGATCGAACCGTCCGTGATCATGACTGTGGCCATGGGTCTCCACCTTTCGTCAACGGGAGGAGGATCGTCGCCAGCAGCCGGGGCGTCCGGTCCCCTCCCGGTTCCTTCGCGAGCAGGGGTTGCACGAGTTCGGCGAAGCCCTGCGCGAACCGCGCGAACTCCTCGTCGTCCAGGTGCAGCACCAGTTGGTGGTAGCCGACGCCGTCGGCCACCAGGTCGATGTGCTCCTTGGTCAGGTAGCGCGAGAACTCCGACAGGAGGGTGGAGACGAACGCGGTGAAGTACCGCGCGTGCTCCTCCGGCGACGCCGAGGCCAGCGCCTCGGCGGATGGCGTCAGGCCGTCCTCGGGCAGGGCGTAGACCCGCTCCGTCGCGCCGCCGACCTTCCGCTCCTCCACCACTTCCAGCAGTCCGGCCTTGGCCAGCGCGGCGATCTGCCGGTAGAGGGTGGCCTGCGGCACGTCGGGCAGCAGGCCGGCCAGGTCGGATGCCGTGCGACGAGTCCCGGCCACGGCGGTCAGGATCCGGATGCGCACGGGATGGAGCGCCAGCTCGGCCCACCGCTCAGTCGAAATGCCCACACCTGGACGTTATCATTATCGATAATGAGAAGGCAATCGGCGGCTGTGTATGCACGTCAACGGCGAGAGCGGCCCCGGGGATCGTCGCCGAAGGCGCGGCCCGAGAGGGCGGCGACGGCCGCGCTGACCGTGGCGAGCGCGGCGCCCACCCACATCACCGCCGAGAGTGACACGCCGTCCACGACCCGGCCGCCGGCGAACGAGCCGAGCGCGATGGAGACGTTGAAGGCGCCGACGAACAGCGCCGTGCCCATCTCGCCGCCGCCGGACCGCATGATCCACAGCTGCAACGTCACCCCCACTCCGCCGTAGCCGAGGCCCCACACCACCAGCACGGCCAGGGGCAGGCCGATCAGGGGCAGCGCCACCGTGGCGAGTGCGATCAGCACGGCCAGCACGACCAGGACCGGCCTGGGGTTCCTGGCCGCCCACGCGCCCGCCGCGAAATTGCCGGCCACGCCCGCCGCGCCGTACAGCAGCAGGGCGGCGCCGACGAACGCCGGACCGGCGTGCGAGATCTGCTCCAGGAACGGCCGGACGTAGGTGTAGGCCGCGAAGTGGCCGGACACGATCAGAACGGTCAGGACGAGGACGACCTTGAGCGGGCCGGAGAGCCACGCCTGCGGCGCGCGGACCGGGGTCGCCCGGGGCGACGGCTCGGACGCGCGGGTCCGCGGTTCGCCGGGCAGGGGCGGCAGGGTGGTGGCGAGCAGCGCGACCAGGGCCAGGGCCAGCACGCCCATGGCGGCGAACGCGGTCCGCCAGCCCGCGAACGACGAGATGAACGTCCCCACGGGCACGCCCAGGACCGACGCCACCGACACCCCGGCCAAGATGATCGAGGTGGCCCGCCCGACGGCCCCTTCGGGGACCAGGCGCACCCCGAGTCCGGCGGCGAAGGCCCAGAACCCGCCGATGCTCACCCCGGTCAGCACCCGGGCGGCCAGCATGACGGGGTAGTTCGGCGCGAACGCGCCCGCCAGGTCGGCCACCGCCAGCAGCGCCATCAGCCCCATCAGCGTGACCCGCCGGTCGAGCCCCCGGGTGGCGAACGCCAGCACGGGCGCGCAGACGGCGGCGACCAGCCCCGGCGCCGACATCATCAGCCCCGCCGTTCCGTCGGAGACGCCGAGGGTGGCCGCGATCGAGGTCAGCAGGCCGACGGGCAGCATCTCGCTGGTCACGAGGGTGAAGGTGCCCACCGAGACCGAGAACACGGCGAGCCAGCGCGCCCGGGTAGCGAGGGAAATGTCGGTCATGGTCATGCCAGTCAGCCTTCTGCGGACCACCGGCGGGAACAATCGCCAAGCTCGAAGGCTTGGTTTAGGAGGACTAAGCGATCAGAGGGAGGCGGAGATGGAGTTCCGGGAGCTGGAGTGCTTCGTCGTGCTCAGCGAGGAACTGCACTTCGCCCGCACGGCCGAGCGCCTCTACCTGTCCCCCGGCCGGGTGAGCCAGCTCATGCGCTCGCTGGAGACCAGGGTCGGCGGCCGGCTCTTCCACCGGACCAGCAGGCACGTGAGCCTCACGCCCTTGGGCGAACGTTTCCTGGCCGACCTGCGTCCCTCCTACGAAGGTCTCGCCAACGCGATCAGCCGGGCCAAGGCCGCCGCCCGCGAGGTGACCGGCGTGATCAGACTCGGCTTCCTGGCCACGCCCACCGACGTCGTCACCGACAGCGTGCGCGCCTTCGAGCGCCGGTACCCGGGGTGCGAGACGGAACTCGTGGAGATCCCGCTCTCCGACCCCTTCGGAAAGCTGCGGGCCGGGCAGGTGGACATCACGTTCACGCTGCTGCCGGTGGAGGAGTCCGACCTGGCGACGGGTGAAGCGCTGAACCGGGTCTCCTACCGGCTGGGCGTCTCCAAACGTCATCCGCTGGCCGCGCGTGCGAGCATCAGCGCGGAGGAACTGACCGAGGTGTCTTTGATCGGCCTGGACGACCCGGCTCCACGCACCTGGCGCGAGCTCGTCGCACCGTCCCTCACTCCTTCCGGCCGCCCCATTCCCCGCGGCGGCACCGTGGCCACCTGCCAGGAGGGCCTGACCCAGGTGGCGCTCAACCGGGGCGGCATGCTCTTCTGCACCCCCACGGCGCTGCACCACCGGCGCCCGGACATCAGCTTCGTCCCCGTCGTGGGATTGCCTCCCTCGATCCTCGCCCTGGCCTGGGTGAAGGCCGCGGAGACCGCGGCGATCCGCGCGTTCAACGAGGTCGCCGTCGCGCACGCGCGCGGCGGAGCGGCCCTGGTGGCATGAGAGATTCCGGCAGCAGGCGTCCTTCCCGAGTGGGAGATCGTCGGTGTGGAATCAGGGTTTCCGTAGGGGATGACTCCGATGCGGTACCGCCCTCTCGTGCCGGATCTTGATACGGCGGAGGCCGAGAGCCGGACTCCGTGCATCGGAGGAGCAACGTGAAGGGAAGACGCACCAGCGCGGCCGTCGTGGCGTGCTTGACCGTGTCGTTGCCGGCGACGCCTGCCGTGACCGCCACCGCGGCGGCGGACGCGAGCCCGAGCGGTCGGCCGAGTTTGCAGGCGATGCTGGACGAGGTCGTCGCAGGCGGTGCGGTCGCCGCGATCGCCGAGGTTCGCGACGGGGACACGACCTGGCGAGCCGCCAGCGGCAAGGCGAAGATGAACCATGCCCAGCCTGCCCCGGTGGACGGGCGCTTCCGGGCCGGGAGCGTGACCAAGTCGTTCACGGCGACCGCGGTGCTTCAACTGGTGGGAGAGGGAAAGCTGCACCTGTCCGACAGTGTGGAGCAGTGGCTGCCGGAGCTCGTGGACAGGGGCGCCGACATCACGATCAGGCACCTCCTCCAGCACACCAGCGGCCTTCCCGAGTACTCGACGGGCATGATGGACGAGGCGGGCATCCCCAAGGAGCGCTACCGCACCTGGTCGGCACGCGAACTGGTGGAAAGAGCGGAAAGGCTCCCGCGCGACTTCCCACCCGGGTCTGAGTACAGGTACTCCAACACCAACTACATCGTGCTCGGCATGCTGATCGAGAGGGTCACCGGCAGGCCGTACGCGACAGAGATCAGGGAGCGGATCCTGCGACCGCTCGGCCTGCGGCACACCCGCGTGCCGGGATCCTCGCCGGAGGTGTACGGCCCGCACGCCCACGCATACGTGCCGGTCACCAGGGGTGGCAAGATCGTCCCCGTTGACGTCACGCGGTTCAATCCCACGATGGCCGGTGCGGCGGGCGAGATCATCTCCACCACCGGGGACATCAACCGGTTCTACCGCGCCCTGTTCCAGGGCAAGCTGCTCCGCCCTGGTCTGCTGAAGGAGATGAAGGATCCCGGCACGACCGAGGGGTATGGGCTGGGGCTGGAGCTGGCGCCTCTTCCCTGCGGCACTGCGTTCGGCCACGGCGGCGGTGCCCCGGGCTACCTCACGGTGGCGTTCAACTCAGCCGACGGTTCGCGACAGGTCACATTGTCGATCACCCCGTTCTCCGGCGACCCTCACCAGGCGGCCATGACCCTGCTGACCTCTGCGCTGTGCCCTTAGAAAGCGGCGCGGTGACGACGTGTCCCGTGAGGGGGTCCAGACGGGATGACGTCTGGGCCCCTCACGGGACGGGGTTGTCAGCGCTTCATAAGGGCGAAGACGCCCCAGCCGAGGTACTCACGCCCGTAACGGGCGTAGTGGGCGGGCTCGGTGGTGAGTTCTTCCCGTACCTCGGGGGCGAGTTCGTCGTCCGGGTTCTCATCGAGCCAGCGGCGCATGCTGAGCCACTGGGCCGCGGCGTACCGGTCCCAGCTGTCCTGGTCGGCCAGCATCATCTCCACGACGTCATACCCGAGTTCCTGGAACTGCTCGATCAGAGCGGGGAGGAGCAGGAAGTCGGCGATGGAGGTGGCGTGGCATGCCTTGGCGGTCTCCTCGTCCGGAGGGGTCTGCCGCCAGAACGGCTCGCCGATCAGCATCATTCCGCCGGGGCGCAGGCTGCGCTGGAGGAGTTCGGTTGTTCCGGCGACGCCGTTGCCGATCCAGGTGGCGCCGACGCAGGCGGTCAGATCGACCGGCTGGTCGGCCACGTGGCCGGCGGCGTCACCGTGGATGAACTCGACCCGGTCGGCGACGCCGAGTTCGGCGGCACGGGCCTGGGCCTGCTCGGTGAAGACCGTGCTGATGTCCACCCCGGTGCCCGCGAAGCCCAGGTCACGTGCCCAGGTGCACAGCATCTCGCCCGAACCGCTGGCCAGGTCGAGTACCCGTGTCCCAGCGGGGAGTCGGAGGGATTCGCCCAGGGCGGCGAACTTGTCCGCGGTCAGCGGGTTGTGGATGCGGTGGTTGCTCTCGCGGATGGTGAAGATGCGGGGAAGGTCCATGACCTGATTCCTTTTCGTCATGCCTGGGGAGACTGCTTGAGGGCGCGCACTTGGCGCGAGATCTGCTTCAGGGGCCGTTCCAGCTCGGCGCGCAGCCGCGCTTCGGTGCGGGAGGCGGCGTAGGTGTTCTCGCGCTGCAGCCGGTGGTGGCTGCCACCGCGAGGCTCGGCGACGACGCCGCATAGGCCGCGCTCGGCCCGCACGACACGGCCCGGAACCGGTCCCTCGGCCCGCGACGGGGCGAAGGAGCGCTCACGTTCCGTGTCCCAGCCGTAGTCGGCCAGAGTCAGGACTCGCTCACCAGAGAGAGCAGGTGGGGATGAAGTGGATTGATGAAACAACGTGGAGACCCTTGAACGGGGGCCCCGCCGGACGACAGGCGTGCCGAGAACACTCCCTATGAAGGAGGAAGGCAGGCGAAGGTCAGGACGAGGCCCGGGAGGTGAGGATGATCCGGGCGCCGCACACAGCGGGCTTCTCCACGACGGTCATCAACACACCTCCTCAGATCTCCGTGAGCGAACTGGTCATCGCTCGGACACCTACGCTAGCACCTTCCGTGGACGCTGGCGCGGGAGGCGAGTCCGTCGAGCAGATTCAGCCCGACCTGCTCGAGGATCTTGAGAGGATCAGGGACCGACACAGCCCGCGCGGCGCCGTCGACGAGCCCGGCGCGCAGGCCCTCGCGTGGCCTGGCGCTCATGATCGAACGCGAACTCTCTGTACTGGATCGAGGCAGCCGTGACGCGGCCGCACGCCTGTCGGAAGTAAGTGGGATGTGGCTGTGAACCGATTACCGGTACGCCCCGTCTGAACAGTTAGCGTCGTAGCACCAGGAGACAGGCCCGCCTAGTGCCACGGGCGTTGGAGTGGAAAGGGGAGCGCGATGCACGTCGTTGCACCAGTCTCAGGCTCGCCCAGGTCCCCTCCCATCTGCGACGGGTGAAGCGTCTCGGTCGACCCGCGAACCGCGCGCACTGCACCCGTTCAGCGGGTGAGGCGTCCTGATAACCCCATCAGGTCACGCACTCCCGCCTGAAGCATGAGGAGTCATGCTGATGGCGAGTCTGTTGTTTCAGGCGCTGGCCGAGCTCGCTCCGGTAGCGACCTGGGTCGCCGTGTTCGTCGCGGCGATCATTGCTGTGTTCACGGTGTACGTCGGCGTTGCCATGCTGGCAGCCCTGTTCGCCACCGACGAGCGGCAGGCGAAGCTCCGGTATCGAGTCTTCCGTGACTTGCTACTGCTGTTTGCCCGGAAAGGCCGTTGAGTCCCTCTTGTCGGCCGCGTTCAGCGGTGGGTTGAGTCGCGACCTGAACCGGTCCCCCCGATCTTTCCCCAGCACTACGGGGATCCACCTCGGCATCGAGGGTGTGCCCGGCCCGGACACGTCCCCTCGATCGACCTGACCCATCCGGGCTGACGAACGGCCCGGTGTCAGCGGCTTCACCGCTCAGAAATCTTCCGCCACGTCGTCGGTTCTGGTAGCCCCTCGCCATCCGCGGAAGGATTGACGACCATGACCGACGCCAGACTGCCAGGCGGCGACGAGGCCGCGTTCATCGCGGCGGCCCGCTCGGCCGACGCAGCGCAGTTCGCGCTCATGACGGAGCGCTACCGGCGTGAGCTGCAGGTGCACTGCTACCGGATGCTCGCGAACTACGAGGACGCCCAGGACATGACGCAGGAGACGTTCCTGCGGGCGTGGAACAAGCGGGAGTCGTTCAAGGGCCACGCCGCGCTGCGGACCTGGCTGTACCGGATCGCGACGAACGCCTGCCTCGACTTCCTGGAGAAGCGCAACGACCGCACACCCGTACCTGCCGAGCTGCCGGGCGAGGGCTCGGAAGTGCGGTACCTGCAGCCCTATCCGGACCGGATGCTCCCGGAGGACCCCCAGGAATCGGTGGTGGCGCGGGAGACGATCGAGCTGGCGTTCATCGTCGCCGTCCAGCACCTGCCGCCGCGGCAGCGGGCGGTGTTCATCTTGCGCGACGTCCTCGGCTGGCCGGCGTCGAAGGCCGCCGACGCCCTCGAGCTGACCGTCGCATCGGTGACCAGCGCACTGCAGCGGGCGCGCGTGACGATGCGCGAGCAGCTGCCCGACCGGCGCCTCGACTGGCGGAGCCCTGCCACGTACGAGCTGTCGGATGACGAGCGCGGCGTGTTGAAGTCGTATATGGACGCCCATGAGCGCAACGACCTCAACGGGCTGATGGCCCTGCTGCGCGACGACCTGCGCTTCGCGATGCTGCCCGAGCCGGGCACCTTGATCGTCACGGCCAAGGACGCGGTGGACGGCTGGGTCTCCGGTGGGCTCTTCCAGCGCGGCCACGACGACTGGCGCTGCATCGCCACGACGGTCAACCGCATGCCTGCCGCCGCGCTGTACCTCCGAACCCCCGACGACCCGGAATACCGTTTGCTGAACATCGCGGTCCTGCGCATCGTCGGGGGAAAGGTCGCCGAACTCACCGGGTTCGACGCCACCGACAAACCATGGCTGAGCCTGCCCGCGACGCTGTGACCAGG
Source organism: Sphaerisporangium krabiense (assembly GCF_014200435.1). Classification (NCBI taxonomy): domain Bacteria; kingdom Bacillati; phylum Actinomycetota; class Actinomycetes; order Streptosporangiales; family Streptosporangiaceae; genus Sphaerisporangium; species Sphaerisporangium krabiense. Next base: position 212,522 of record NZ_JACHBR010000003.1, read on the forward strand.
CAAGTCCCCATCGCCGACGAGTCCAGCGCACGGGCCGGCGCCACCGTCGTGCTCATCTTCGGCGAGTCGGCCAACAGCTCACTCGGAACGCGAGGAAGGGGCGGGAAAAGGTTCCCTCATCGCCGAAGGTCACGGTGAGCACGCCAGGAAGGATCTCGACCCGGCCTTACGAGCCGAGCGTTCGGCCCGTGCTCATCGCCTCCTCTCGTATCGGGTCAGCACCACGCCGCCGGGAAATGTCCGCGTCTCGATCAGCTTCAGGTTCACCCAGCTGTCCAGCGCGGTGAAGAACGGCGTGCCGCCGCCCACCAGGACCGGCACGGTGACCAGCGTGTACTCGTCGACCAGCCCGGCCCGCATGGCCGCCCCGGCGAGCGTCGCGCCGCCGATGTCCATCGGGCCGCCGTCCTCGGCCTTGAGCCGGGTGATCTCGGCGACCGCGTCGCCGGAGACCAGGCGGGTGTTCCAGTCGACCTTGTCGATCGTCGATGAGAACACCACCTTCGGCATGTCCCGCCAGAGGCGCGCGTACTCGATCTCCGCCGGGGTGGCGTTGGGGAGCTGGTCGCCGGTCGGCCAGTGGGAGCTCATCGCTTCCCACAGCTTGCGCCCGTACAGCGACAGCTCGCTCGCCCGCATCTGGTCATACCACCACTGGAACAGCTCGGCGCTCGACGATGAGTCCGGTCCCTCTCCCCCACCCCAGCTGATGTCGTCGCCGGTCGCGGCGATGAAGCCGTCCAGGGTCACGTTCATGCCGAATATCAGTTTCCGCATCGTGCCAGCCTCTCGTGAGTCGCTCTCACACGTACAGACGGGCGCGGCGCGGAAACCTAATCGGTGCGGCAGCGGCCGCGCTTGAAGACTTGACGGCACCATCCGCGCCCGTAAGGGAATCCCCGGCCGCCACAGGTCAGCCGGCGAAACCGGCAGACCTGTCATACTTCGCACCGAATGAACAGTTCTGGCAGGTGGGACGAGGGGGGGACAGGTGGAGCTGCGTGACATCGAGATCTTCCTGACCCTGGCCGAGGAGTTGCACTTCGGCCGGACCGCTGAGCGGCTGCACGTGTCGGTGGCGGCGGTGAGCAAGGCGCTCAAGAAGCAGGAACGGGCCATCGGGGTCGAGCTGTTCGCCCGGAACAGTCGCAATGTACGGCTGACGCCGGTGGGAGAGCAGCTTCGCGACGACCTACGTGAGCTGCATCAGGGGCTGACGAAGAGTTTGGAGCGGGCCCGGTTGGCGGCCCGGGGCAAGACCGGCACGCTGCGGGTCAGCCTGTTTCCCGTCAACATCCAGGAGATGCGCCGGTACTGGGAGACCTTCCGTTCCCGACACCCGCAGTGGGAGCTGCGGCTGCGGGTGTCGGCTTATCCGGATCCGTTCGCCCAGCTGCGCGACGGGGAAGTCGATGTCCTGGTCACCTGGCCGCCGGAGGAGCCCGATTTGACCGTGGGCCCACTACTGTTCGCCGAGCCCAGGGTGCTGGCCATGGCCGAGGACAACAACCTGGCCACATGGTCCACGGCCTCCATCGAGGCGGTCGGCGACTACCGGCACGTGATCGTCGAGTCGGTGCCCGGTGACTGGATGGATCGCTACGTTCCCAAGCTCACCCCCAAGGGCCGCCCGATCGAACGCACCGCCGTCGTGCACAACATCGAGGACATCCTCCTGTACACGACCATGGGGGAAACGATCTCCCTGTTCCCGGCCCACGTGACCCGCTACTACCCGCGCCCCGGCATCGTCTACCGGCCGGTCACCGACATGGAGCCGCTGCCATACGCGCTGGTGTGGCGCAGCGACGCGGAGAACGACATGATCCGCGCCCTCGCCCGGGTGGTGCGCGAGGTGGGACCGCTGCCCGGCTGGGACCATTGACCCCGGGTTGACGACCGTTGCGATGGTCGCCGTTGATCCCCGGCACCGGCCGACGTGATGCTTGGTCCGTCTGAAGAACACGCCCCTGTCGGGAGGTGAATGGGAACGTGTCCTTTTCTGGTGCTAAGGCATGAACATCGTCTCTTCCGCGGTTTCCCTGACCGTTGACGATCCGGCCGCTTCCAGCCGGTTCTTCACCAGTCACCTCGGCTTCCGCGAAACCCTGGCCGGCGACGGATTCATCGCGCTCGGCCGTGACGACGCGGCCGTCGATCTGCTCCTGGTGGAGCGCGACGCCGAGCACTGGCGACCAAGGCAGGAACACACGGACGCGATCGTGGTGTTCGCCGTCACCGGCCTGGCCGCGGAGTGCGAACGGCTGCGTCGCGAAGGCGCCGCCATCACCGTCCCGCTCCGGCGGGAGCCATGGGGGGAGCTGACGATGCAGCTCAGCGACCCCAACGGCGTGGCGATCCAGCTCACCGAGTGGATCGCGCCGCCTACGGGCTGACGCCGACCCGGCCGACGCGTCATGTCAGCCGCCATCACCGGCATCGATGATCGCGGCCTCGACGCCGGCGGTCCACCCGCCCCGACCCGGCCCGAGCGCATCCAGACCTCGGGCACCAGCGGACCGCACAACCATCATCGGTCCGTTCCCGCGATTTCCGATTTGGTGCAAGGAGCATGCAAGCATGTCCATCACTCTGTCCGAACAGGACGAATCCACCCTGCGAACGGCCGCGTGGGGCGCGGTTTCGTTGATGTCGGCCGCCGGTGCCGCCGGTTCGGCCCACAAGGTCGCCACCGAGGGCTCCATCGCTTTGACCTCAGCGACCGGCCTGGTGGGGCACGTGCTCGCCAAGGCGCCCAAGGGGGTGAAGTACGGCAGGACGGTGGCCGAACTGGCCGACCAGGTGCTGCCGGCCTTGACGGCGTCCATGAGCCTGCTCAACCAGCAGGATCCGGCCGAGGCCGGTAACTTCCGTCGTACCCTCCTTGTCGCCATCGAAGCCAGCACCCGGCCCCAGCTGGGCGCGCCTGGCCCCACCCTGGCGGAGATGGCGCGAAAGATCACTGAGGCCCTCGACGCCGCCCCGTCCGGCAGCGCGGACGGCGGGGCCGCGCCGCGTGCCGCTGACGGACCGGACCGCCCGGAGTTGCGGAAGATCATTCAGGAGATGGTCGATTCCGGTTTCGTCGGGGTGACGCTGCGCGTGCAGGACGAGCAAGGCGAGTGGGTCGGCGGCGCCGGGGCGGGCGAGCTCGGAGAAACCGAAGCCCCGCCGACGAACGGGCATGTCCGGATCGGCAGCAACACCAAGACGTTCACCGCCACCGTGGTGCTGCAGCTGGTGGCCGAGGGCCGGATCGGACTGGACACCCCGGTGGACGACTACCTGCCCGAGTTCGGGATGGACCGGCGGATCACGGTGCGGATGCTGCTGCAGCACACCAGCGGGGTGTTCAACTTCACCGGCGAGTACTTCGAGGACGGCACGTTCGTGCCGGGGATCCCCGCCACCCCCGCGGGCAAGGAGTGGGTGGACAACCGGTTCCACAGCTACCGGCCGCAGGAACTGGCACGGCTGGCGCTGTCCAAGCCGGCGAGGTTCGAGCCGGGCACCGACTGGAGCTACTCCAACACCAACTACGTGCTGGCCCGGCTGCTGATCGAGAAGGTCACCGGCCGCCCGGTCGCCGAGGAGATGCAGCGCCTCATCCTGGGGCCGCTCGGCCTGACGGGCACCGTCCAGCCGACCACCGAGCAGGACATCCCCGCACCGCACGCGCACGCCTACTACCGCTACGAGGAGGACGGCCAGACCCACACGGTCGACGTCACCCGGCACAACCCCTCCTGGATCTCCAGCGGCGGCGACATGATCTCCACCACCCGGGACCTGCGGACGTTCATCACCGCGCTGCTGGGCGGCAAGCTGCTGCCGGCCGAGCTGCTGGCCGAGATGTGCACGCCGGAGTCCAAGGCCGGCTACGGGCTGGGCGTGTTCGTGCAGCCGGCGCCGGACGGCGGCACGGTCATCACGCACAACGGCGGCATGGCGGGCCACGCGGCGCTGATGTACAGCACGCCCGACGGAGCCAGGACGCTGACCGCCGCGCTGAACTACGTGGACGACTCCGCCATGTCCGTGGGGGCGGCGTTCCAGCAGGCGACGCGGCGTCTCGTCGCCGAGGTGTTCGGCAGCGGCCAGGCCGGACCGGCTCAATGACCGGGGCTCGAGCACCGGAAACACCCCCGGAGTGACGCACCTGCCGGTAGGCGAGCCGACGGCACACGCGGCCGCCCACCGGCACCCGGCCTCCCATCCCCCCATTGCCCGGCGAGCTGTTCGCATGGGCAAGACACTGAAGACGAGGAACGATGAGAACCCAACCCCCACCGGCGACCAAGGCGCTGCGGCACGTAGCCGTCACAGCGGTGGCCGCCGCGCTGCTGGCCGGAACGGCCACCCCCGGGTCGGCCATCGCGGACAGCGGCGTGACCGTGCCGGCAGCGGCTGCCAGCCAGGACCGCCCGGAGCTGCGGAAGGCCATGCAGGCGTTCGTCGATGCCGGTTTCACCGGGGTGCAGTTGCGCGTGAACGACCGGCGGGGTGAGTGGGCCGCCAGCGCCGGAGTGCGCAAGCTGGGTGCGGCCGCGAAGCCGCCGACGAACGGGCGGTTCTGGACGGGCAGCGTCGTCAAGACCTTCTCCGCGACCCTGGTGCTGCAACTGGTGGCCGAGGGCAAGATCGGACTGGACGATCCGGTGGCCGGCTACCTGCCCGGGTTCGGGCTGGACCGGCGGATCACCGTGCGGATGCTGCTGCGGCACACCAGCGGGGTGTTCAACTACACCGGCGAGTACTACGACGACGGCAGGTTCGTGCCGGGGATCCCCGCCACCGGCGACGCATGGCTGAACAACCGGTTCCACAGCTACCAGCCGGAGGAGCTGGTACGGCTGGCGTTGTCCAAGCCGGCGAGGTTCGAGCCGGGCACGGACCAGAACTACTCCAACACCAACTACACGCTCATCCGGCTGCTGATCGAGAAGGTCACCGGCCGCTCCTACGACGAACAGCTGCAACGACGGATCCTGCGACCGCTCGGGATGTCGGCCACCAGGACCGCGGGCGACCGGACACAGCTGCCCGGGCCGCACGCCCATGCCTACTACAGCTACCAGGGCAAGACGGTCGACATCTCCCGTCAGAACCTGTCCCTGCTGGTCGGCGCCGGTGACCTGATCTCCACCACCCAGGATCTGACCACGTTCTTCTCCGCGCTGAACAGTGGCAAGCTGCTGCCCGCCGAACTGCTGGCCGAGATGCGCGAGCCGTACGGGAAGCTCGGCTACGGTCTCGGGGTGTTCGTCCAGGACCTGGGCCCGGACTGCGGCACCGTCTACCAGCACAACGGCAGCCCGCCCCACGGCTACGGCGCGCTGATGTACAGCTCGCCCGATGGCAAGACGACCCTGACCGGCTCGGTGACCTGGGTCGACTCGGCCACCCGGGGACCGGTGAAGGACTTCCAGAAGCTGCTGGACGGGCTGGTCGAGGAAGTGTTCTGCGGCACGCCGGCCGGGTCGGCCAACGAGACCAAGCCGCTGCGGTGAACGGAGACGAGCACAGGAGGTAGGACAGGTCTTCGAGGTCCTCCCCCAGCCTGCCGACCGCGGCGGACGACTACCCTCAGGCCGCGGCGGGACGGCTCCCTGGGCGCAGGCCGTCGACCGGCTCCCACCTGGAAACCCTCCAGGCGGAGGTGGCGATGGCCGGCGCCCCCGGCACCGCCAACCCGTACAGGCCGGCCTGCCTGACCCCGCCGGTGGGCAGGGCGACAGGCCGCACGGCCCTCGGCAAGAGGCGAGGGGATGCGCTTCCCGCCGAGATCTGGATATGAGCATTCGCTCATGGCGGACGCATGGTCTGGTATTGGCGCTCAGGCCGGAACGTCGCATAGTGAGGGCATGGACCGATCTCTGCGCGTCGCGGTCATTGGCGACCGCGACCCACGTTTCCCCTCGCACCTGGCCACCGAGGATGCGCTGCGGCACGCCGCCGCGTACCTCGGCATCAGGGTGGACATCCGCTGGCTGGCCACCGAACCGCTCGAATCCGACCTGGCCGAGGTCAAGGCCGCCGACGTGTTGTGGTGCGCGCCCGGCAGTCCGTACCGCAGCCTGCGCGGTGCCCTCGCCGCGCTTCGGCACGGCCGTGAGCACAGCGTGCCCACCCTGGGGACGTGCGGCGGCTGCCAGCACATGATCATCGAGTACGCCCGCCACGTGCTCGGCTACGAGGACGCACAGCACGCGGAGTACGACCCATACGCCTCCACCCTCTTCGTGTCGGAACTGACCTGCTCGCCGGCCGGCAAGACCATGCCCGTCACCTTGGTCCCCGGTACCCGGGTGGCCGCACTGTACGGACGGACCGAGGTCGACGAGGAGTATTACTGCAACTTCGGTCTCGACCCCAGCCGGCAGGAGACCCTGCACGACGGTGGATTCTCGGTCATCGGAGTGGACGGTGACGGCGAGGCCCGGGTGTTGGAGATTCCCGGCCACCCCTACTACGTGGCCACACTGTTCGTGCCGCAGACCCGCTCGCGTCCCGGGGCCCCGCACCCGCTGGTCGTCGGCCTGCTGCGTGCGGCGCTGTGACCTTCACCCAACTGCGGATCCTGCAGGCGGTCGCACGCACCGGCAACATGACCCGGGCCGCCGAAGAGCTGGCCACCACGCAGTCTGCCGTCAGCCACGCGCTGCGCGCCCTGGAGGGCGAGCTCGGGGTCGCGCTGCTGGTGCGGGGCAACCACGGGGTGAGCCTGACAGCGGCTGGGCGTGCCGTGTGCCGCCGCGCCACGCTCATCCTCACCCAGGTGGAAGCGCTGGAGCAGGAGGTGGCCGCAACCCGGAAGCATGAGCGTGGCAGCCTGCGCGTCGGTGTCATCCCCAGCGCCAACGTCCGGCTGCTGCCGCCGATCCTGCGGCGGTTCGAGGATGCGCATCCGCAGGTGCGGCTCACGGTGATGGAGGGCTCGGACGACGAGGTGCTGGAGTGGCTCGAAACGGGAGCGGCGGATATCGCCACCGTGTCAGCCGGGGTGGCGGGCGCACGGGCCACCACGGCCGCGCTCCCCGCAGGGTTGATGGCGCGACCGCTCGCCACCGACCGCATGCTGGCCGTCCTGTCCAGCAGTCACGAACTGGCCGTCCGCGACTCGGCATCGGTGGTCGAACTGTCCCGGCACCCGTTCATCATGTCCACGGGCGGCTGTGAGCCTCTGATCACGGCACTCGCGCGGGCGGCCGGGGCGAGCCTGAAGTGCCACTACCGGGTGCGCGACACCAGCAGCATTCTCGCCATGGTCGCCGAGGGGCTCGGGGTGAGCATCGTCCCTGAACTGTCGCTGCCCGCCCATCGCCCGGGCGTGCATGCGATCCCGCTGGACCCGCCTGCTGAGCGCGCCATCCTTCTCGCCTTGCCTGCCGACCCGCTCCCAACGGCCACCGCCTTCGCCGAATCGGCCACTACCCTCACGCCCCCACCCAGCCGCGCTGAAGGCATGGGTCCCGGCAGGGAACTCGCGGGCCCGGCCTGAAACACCGGCACCGTCCCCACTGACCGACCGGTGCTGGTCTCGGCATCGGGGGCGGTCTCCCGGCGCCTTTTCTGACGCTAGCCCAGGTCAGACGCGGTACCGGTCGTGCTCCTGGGGGTCGAAGGCGGCGCGGAGCACCGCCCCGTGCCTCATGTGGGAGTGCCGGGAGCGGGGACGGCGTGTTCGGCGGCGCGGCTGATCTCTTCCCATGCCGCCCAGGTGCGCAGGCGTCGTTGGGAGATGTCGACGGCCAGGTCGTAGACCATGCTGCCGAGCAGGAGGCGTAGCGGCGGGTCGTCACTGTCGACGAGTTTAAGGAGGGCTTCGGCCGCCAGGCGGGGTTCGCTGTCGACGGAGCCCTCCGCCCACTGTCTCTCCAGTTCGACGCGCAGTGACGCGTAGGGCTCCATCGGGTCGGTCACGGCGATTTGGGAGTAGAGATCCGTCCAGTAGCCACCGGGCTGGACGATGCTGAGCTTGACGCCGAAGGCCGCCGCCTCCATGGCCAGCGCCTCGCTCATGCCCTCCAGGGCGAACTTGCTCGCGCTGTACATGCCGGTGGACGGGAAGCCGCCGAGGGCCGCGATGCTGGAGATCTGCACGATATGGCCGGTGCCGCGGGCGCGCAGGTGGGGCAGGGCGGCCTGGGAGACCCACAGGGCGCCGAAGAAGTTGACCTCGAACTGGGCCCGGGCCTCGGCCTCGGTGAACTCCTCGACCATGCCGGACGACATGGTCCCGGCGTTGTTGACGACGATGTCCATCTCTCCGAAGTGCTCGGCGGCACGTGCGACGGCGGCGAACACCGCCGCACGATCGGTCACGTCCAGCGGCAGCGCGAGCAGCCGGTCGGCGTGCCGCTCCTCGAAGGCGCCCGGCGTGATACCGCGGGCGGCGGCGACCACCCGGTCGCCGCGTTCCAGAGCCGCCTGGGCGAAAGCACGGCCGAGGCCGCGGCTCGCGCCGGTGATGAACCAGGTGCGGGAAGAAGCGGGGGAAGTACGCACGGGAGAGCTCCTGTTCGTCGGCCTCGGACGGCCGTCACCACGTCGAACCGAGACGGTTCGTCTTGTCAGGCGACGACGATAATCCCTTGCGGCGCACGAGTCAAGACGGTCCGGTTCGTCTAGAATGTGGGCATGGTGACGCACCCCAATGCCTCCCGGCGCAGCGAGTCCTCCCGGCGGGCCATCCTCACCGCGGCCCTGGAGCTGGTGAACGAGGTCGGCTACGCCAAGCTCAGCATCGAGGGGATCGCCGCGCGCGCCGGCGTCGGCAAGCAGACGATCTACCGCTGGTGGCCGTCGAAGGGCACGGTGCTCTTCGAGGCGTTCCTCATGCTCAACGAGGGTGAGGACGGAGAGCCGGCGGCGCTGCCCGACACCGGCGATCTCGAAGCGGACCTGAAGACGGTCCTGCGCGCGACGGTCGAGGAGCTGAACGACCCGAGCTACGACGAGCCGATGCGGGCGCTCAACACGGCGATCACGGAGGACTCCGTCCTGGCCGCCGCCTACGCCGAACGGCTGGACGGCCCGATGAAGGAGGTCAAGAAGCAGCGGCTGCGCAGCGCGCAGAGGGCCGGTCAGCTCGCCGAGGACCTCGACCTGGACGTGGCCGTGGACATGGTGTGGGGCCCGGTGCTCAACCGCTGGCTGCAGCGCGCCGCCCCCCTCACCACCGACTACGCCGACAGCGTCGTCACCACCGCCCTCAGCGGCCTGCGCCCCCGCGACCCGGCCTCCTGAGCCCCGTCCGCGAACCCCTGGCCGAGGGCCACCTCGAGCATCCACCGCGGGCGGCAGCGGATCGGCCTGTGGGCTCGGCCGGTGTTGGCTATGGTGGGATCGGGCCGTGACTGGCGCTGAGGTGGAGTACCACCGGGGAGCGGCCCGGCGACTCGTCGATGCCGTGCGCCTGGGCGACCCCACCGCGGATTCCAGGAGTCGCACATGGCCCAGACGCACACCGCTCGCCTGATGGACGGCACCCGCCTCGCCGCCCGCATCATCGAGACCAGTTCCGCCGCCGCCGAGGACATCCGGCGGCGCACGGGAACGGCCCCGTGCCTGGCGACCGTGCTGGTCGGAGAAGACCCCGCTTCGGTGACATATGTCCAGATGAAGCGCGCCCGGTGTGCGAAGGCGGGCATCCAGTCACGGCACGTGGCCTTGCCCGCCTCGGTCGGCACCGCTGACCTGGTCCACGCCATCACCGAGCTGTCGCAGGACCCGGGCGTGCACGGCATCCTGCTCCAGCACCCGGTGGGACCGCACATCGACGAACGCGCCGCCTTCGAGGCCATCGCCCCGGACAAGGACGTGGACGGCGTCACCATGCGCTCCTTCGCGGCGACGGCGTTCGGCCTGCCGGGCTTCGTGTCCTGCACGCCGGCGGGGATCATGCGCCTGCTGGACGAGTACGGGGTCGAACTGGCCGGCAAGCACGCGGTGGTGGTCGGCCGCAGCGCCATTCTCGGCAAGCCCGCGGGCATGCTCCTGCTCGGCAGGAACGCCACGGTGACCTACTGCCACTCCCGTACCGCCGACCTGCCGTCGATCGTGCGACAGGCCGATGTCCTGCTGGCCGCGGTGGGCCGGCCGCGGTTCATCGGCGGCCGGGACATCAAGCCCGGCGCCGTGGTGATCGACGCGGGCTACAACCCGGGCAACGTCGGAGACGTCGACTTCGAGACCGCCAAGGACCGGGCGAGCCTGATCACCCCAGTCCCCGGCGGCGTAGGCCCCATGACCATCGCCGTCCTGCTCGCCCAGACGGTCCAGGCGGCGGCACACCAGCTCAACGTGACCTGAGACGACTCCCCCGGGCCTCGCTAGCCCAGCCTGACCGCCCGCTTGAGGAAGACGATGCCGTCGATCATGTCGAGCCGGGCCGGGTCCAGCGGGAAGTAGCGGAAATCGTCGGAGGTACGCGGGGCGGGGTTCGTGACGGCCTCGGCCAGGCGGCGGGCGTCGATGAGCGAGTGGTCCCACGGGAGCGTGGACAGCAGGCCCTCGACGGTGTCCGGCGGCGGGGTGTCGTCGCCGGCCGTGCCGAGGGCCGAGGCCAGGAAGGCGTACCGGTCGCCGAGGTGCGCCGCGGTGATCGCCCCCGCGCTCCACCACTCCAGCAACTGGTCACCGAACGGCATGAGGCTCCTGTTCCGCTGCAGGTGGAGGTTGTGGGAGAAGACCAGGGCCGGGCCGTGCCCGGCGACGGCACGCAGGTTGGCGGCCATCATCGCGTCCCGAAGGGCCGACAGCCGGGCCCACCGCGCCGGGGACGCGTCGGCCATCCCGTCGTGGTAGCGGAGCAGGCCGACGGCGGTGCGCCCGTACAGCGCCGCCCGCTCCCTGTCCGCCGCGCTGAGCCGCGGCGTCTGCGTGTCGAGCAGCGCCACCAGGTCGTCGGCGATCAGCCGCAGCCGCTGGGCCTCGACCGACCGGCCGATCGACTGGGACGGGTCCATGGCCGCGGCCTCGTTCGACCACCGCTCGTCCGGGCCCAGCAGCGCGTCGAGGGTCTCGCCGCTGCAAGGGAGGGGGCCGTCGAGCAGGGCGTGGAGGGCGGTGAGCGCCTGGCGCGGGCTCGCCGCCCAATACTCCAGCGGGCCGTCGAACCCGAAGAACCGGACCTGCTCCTCGTGCTCCTCGTTGTACGCCCGCATCCAGCGCACGAGCTCGCGGTTGGCCGGTGACGCGCCGAAGCCGTGGCTGAAGCCGCGTTCCATGACGTCGTCGAGCGTGCCCGCGCCCGTCGTGATGTGGTCGTCCACCACCAGGCCCATGAGGGAGTCGCTCTCGATGGCGAACGACCGGTAGCCCTCGTGCGCGACCAGGTGCCGGAAGATCTCGTTGCGCAGGTCGCCCAGCTCCCCCACGAAGTGCCGGGCCTCGCCCAGGCCGAGCAGCAGGGGCTTGGCGGGGAGCGATCGGAGGAACGCCGAGAGTCCCGCGCCGTCGAGCGGGCGGGCCGTGTCCTTGATGTCCATGCCTTCAACGGTATCGTTGAACCTTCAATGTAAACTTTTCCCGGGAATCCCCACCTTCGTCGCGACGGACCTTCAATCGGTGATGAATCCATGAGGCCAGTGGACATGGCGCGCGAGCACGGCCTGTCCACCCAGGCGATCAGGAACTACGAGGACGCCGGCATCCTGCCCGCCGCCGACCGCACCGTGCACGGCTACCGCACCTATACGCCGTTGCACGCGAAAGCCCTGCGCGCGTTCCTCGCCCTGGTGCCCGGGCACGGCCACCAGACGGCCACGTCGATCATGCGGGCCGTCAACGCGGGCGCCACCGAGGACGCGCTGCGGCTCATCGACGAGAGCCACGGCCAGCTCCTCGACGACCGGCGCACCCTCCAGGCCGTCGAAGCCGCGCTCCGCGACCTGGCGCCCGTGCCGCAGGAGCGCGGCGACACGTTCATCGGCCCCCTCGCCAGACGGCTCGGCCTCCGCGCCGCCACCCTGCGCAAATGGGAGAACGCCGGGCTGGTCCGGCCGCGCCGCGATCCGCGGACGGGCTACCGGATCTACAGTGCGGCCGACGTGCGGGACGTCCGGCTGGCCCACCAGCTCAGGCGGGGCGGCTACCTGCTGGAGCAGATCGCCCCGCTGATCGCCCAGGTCCGCTCCGCCGGCGGCATCACCCCACTGGAGTCGACGCTGCACGACTGGCAGGCCCGCCTGTCCACCCGGGGCCGCGCCATGCTCAAGGGCGCCACCGACCTGGACGCCTACCTCCGCGCCCGCGAGCGGCCGTCCGAGCGTCCCGCGTCAATCCAGTAGTTCGCGAGGCGTCCGTCGCGTGGGCGGTCGTCGAGGTCAGCGGAGCGGAGCCGCGCCGACCCAGCCGTGATAGGCGTCCAGGTCGACGTTGCCGCCGCACACGATGGTGACCACGTGCCGGCCGGCGAAGCGGTCACGGTCTTCGAGGATCGCCGCGACGCCGAGCGCGGCCGACGGTTCGACGACGAGGCCGGCGTGGTGCAGGAGCATCCGCATCCCGGCGATGATCGACTCCTCCCGGACCAGGACGGCGTCGTCGGCGACCAGGAGGAGGTCGTCCAGGACGGCCGGGATGGGTCGCCGGCCGGCGACGCCGTCGGCGATGGTGTCGGTCGAGTCGGTGGTGACGACGCGCCGCCTGCGCCAGGAGTACGTCATCGCCGGCGCGCCCAGCGGCTGCACGCAGATCACCTCGACTCCGGGCGCCAGAGCCTTCACCACATGACCCACACCCGTGGCGAGCGCCCCGCCGCCGAGGGCGATCAGGACGGCGTCGAAGGACGACGCGGCGTCCACCAGTTCCAGGCCGACGGTCGCCGCGCCCTCGCAGGTCTCGAGGTCCAGGCTGTCCTCGACCAGCCGGATGCCGTCGTGCTCGGCGATGGCCGCCGCCCGCTCGCGGGCCATGTCGAAGTCGCCGTCCACCAGCTCCAACCTGGCGTCCAGCGCGCGGATGCGGTCCAGCTTGACCGCGGGCGCGAAGCGTGACGCCACGACGGTGACGTCGAGCCCCCGGGCGCGACCGGACCAGGCGAGAGCCTGGCCCAGGTTGCCCGCACTGGCGCACACCGCGGCGCGCGGGCCCTGGCCGGCGAGCAGGCTCGCGACCAGCTCGGTGCCACGGGCCTTGAAGCTGCGGACCGGGTTCGCCGTTTCGAGCTTGACGCTCACCGCGCACCCGAGGTCGGGCTCCAGCGCCTCGCACCGGTACAGCGGGGTGTCGAGGAACATCGGGTCGATCATCCGGCGAGCCGCCCGGATACGAGCGGTGTCAAGCCGTGTCCCCTGCATGACCGAAAAGCGTAGCCTGCCGGGCATCCACGACGACACCGGCCGACCGGCTCCAGGTGGCAGGCGTCATTCGGCATGGCCGCGCACAAGCGCGGCGCCTGGCCCGAGAATCTGCCCGGGTCACCGCAGTCGAACGCTCGTCGGCCACACTGACGTCATGGAATACGTCGTCCGGGTGCCCGCGCCGCCGCTCGACCGGTTCATCGACGACATCTACTGCCTGTCCGGGGTGCCGCGCCACCGCCGGATGAACGTGCCGCCGATGCCGTCGGCACACCTGTTCGTCAACCTGGGCGGCCCCGTCCGCCTCTGGGATTCCGACCCTTCGGTACCGCCGGCGGTGTTGACCGATGGGTGGTTCATGGGTGTCTGGACCAGGCGTTTCCTCTTCGAGTACCCCACGCCGGTGCGGCTCGTCGGGGTGCACTTCAAGCCTTGGGGGATCTCGCCGTTCGCCGACATGCCGGCGACCGAGCTGCGGAACCGGTGGGTGCCGGTCGACGCCGTCTGGCAGCGGTCTCTGGAGCGGATTCGCGACCAGGTCGGCGACACCGCGTCGGCCGGCGAGACGCTGCGGGTGTTGGAGGCGGAGCTGCGATCGCGACTCGCCGAGGCTCCATGGCGTGGTCTCGACCTGGTCCGGCATGTAGGCGGGCGTTTGGAGACCTCTCACGGCGCGGTCCCGATCGGTGCGCTGACCGATGCCGCCGGGGTGAGCGGCAATCACCTGGCCGCGCAGTTCAAGTCCCATGTCGGGGTCACCCCCAAGCGGGTGGCGCGGATCTACCGTTTCGCGCGGCTGATCGTGTCCGTGGACGCTCTGCGTCCGGTCGACTGGGCGCGGCTCGCCCAGACGGCGGGCTACTTCGACCAGGCCCACTTCAGCAGGGAGTTCAAGCAGTTCACCGGCCACACCCCGACGGATTACCTGGCCCTGCGCCGCAGGTTCCCCGCCGAGCGGGGGTTCCCGCCGGACAGCGGTCCGATGCCCGCCGAGTGATTTTTTACAAGCCTCCTCACCCCACCGGACGGCAGGATCGGGGGCGAACACGCGAGGAGACTACGGGGGAACCCATGGGCACAGTGATCATGCACAACGTGGTGTCGGTGGACGGCTTCATCGCCGACGAGAACGACGACGTCGCGCCACTCCACGATTGGTACTTCAACGGCGACATCCCGATCACCGCGGGCGGTGACCGGGAGTACGACCATTCCGGAGCCGGGACCGGCCTCAAGGTCTCCGGTGAATCGGCGGAGTACGTCCAGTCGACGTGGGACACGATCGGCACGATCGTGATGGGCCGCCGCCTGTTCGACCTGGTGAACGGCTGGGAGGGGCGGCCTCCCACGGGCGACCACGTGGTCGTGGTGTCCCACCGGCCCAAGCCCGAAGGCTGGCACCCTGAGGCGTCGTACCATTTCGTCGATGACGTGACCGCCGCGATCGACAAGGCCAGGGAACTCGCCGGCGATCGAGCCGTCGCCGTGAACGCCGGCGACGTGGGCGGCCAGATCTTCGCGGCCGGTCTCGTGGACGAGGTCGCGATGGACGTGGTGCCGGTGGTGTTCGGGTCGGGCAGACGCTTCTTCGGCGGCATCGACGGCCGGCACCTCCTGGAGCAGCCCCACGTCGTCATCCAGGGCGAAGGAGTGCTCCACCTGAGGTTCAAGGTGCGCCGTTGGCGGACAGGTGCCGCACCCGTGCGGCCTCCCGGGTGAGGTGGTCGCGCTCCGGGACGCTGGTCGCGGCGCGCGACGCCTCGGCGTACAGGTCGGCGGCGCGCTCCAGGTCGCCGGCGCGTTCGTGCAGGTACGCCGTCACCGCGGCGTACCGGGGCAGGTCGGGGCGCACGCCGGCCAGCGCCGCCAGACCTGCCTGCGCTCCGTCGGCCTCCCCGACCGCCACCGCGCGGTTGAGCCGCACCACCGGGCTGCCGGTCAGGCGCAGCAGCTCGTCGTACCACTCCACGATCTGCACCCAGTCGGTCTCGCAGGCGCTCCGGGCGTCGGCGTGCAGGGCGGCGATGGCGGCCTGTGCCTGGTATTCGCCCAGCCGGTCGCGGGCCAGCGCGGCCTGCAGAATCGCCACCCCCTCGCCGATCAGGGCGGTGTCCCAGCGCGATCGGTCCTGCTCGGCGAGGGGTACCAGGCGGCCTCCCGGGCCGGTGCGGGACGCGCGGCGCGCGTGGTGCAGCAGCATGAGCGCGAGCAACCCGGCGACCTCGGGCTCGTCGGTCAGGGCCACGAGCTGGCGGGCGATACGGATGGCCTCGCCCGCCAGGTCGAGGTTCCCGCCGTACCCCTCGTTGAAGACCAGGTAGAGCACGCGCAGCACCGTCCCGAGATCGCCGGGCCGGTCGAGCGGCAGCCCCGCGATCCGGCGTTTGGCCCGGCTGATCCGCTGCGCCATGGTCGCCTCGGGGACGAGGTAGGCGGTCGCGATCTGCCGCGTGGTCAGACCGCCGACCGCGCGCAGCGTCAGGGCGACGGCCGAGCTCGGCGGCAGGGTGGGGTGCGCGCACAGGAAGTAGAGCCGCAGCGTGTCGTCCGTGGCGGGCGCCGGGCCGGCCGGAGGCTCGACCTCCACGGCCACTTCCCGGCCCCGCCGCGACGCCTCGGCACGGACGGCGTCGAGGAACCTGTGCCACGCGACCGTGACCAGCCACGCCTTCGGATCGCGCGGCGGATCGTCCGGCCAGGTCTCCAGTGCCCGGATCAGGGCCTCCTGCACGGCGTCCTCGGCCGACGCGAAGTCGGCTCCGCGTCGGACGAGGACACCGATCACCGCGGGCACGAGCTCCCGCAGCAGCGACTCGTTCACTCGGTGACCGTGAGCGACTCGGAGAGGAACGGCCGGACCTCCAACCACTCGTAGATCGGCTCGCCGTCGGCGCCGGGAGCGGCGGACAGCTCCCCGGCGAGTTCGACGGCGCGATCCCAGGACTCCACGTCGATGATCATCCAGCCGGCGATGAGGTCCTTGGTCTCGGCGAACGGGCCGTCGGTCACCGGGGGGCGCCCCTCGCCGTCATACCGCACGAACGTGCCCCCGGGAGCCAGCGCCCGCTCGTCGACGAACTCGCCGGTCTCCTCCAGACGGGCCGCGAAGTCGCGCATGTACTGCACGTGCGCGTCGACCCTCTCCGGCTTCCATTGGTCCATCGGCGGATAGTCGACGACGGGGGACGGGCCACCTCGGTAGTGCTTCAGCAGCAGGTACTTCATGGCAGTTCTCCTTCGTCACGCGGCCCGTCGTGGCCGCTCGTGCCCCTGGGACGGAGCCGCCCCCAGATTCTCGACACCCGGCGCGTGCCGATTTCCAGAATTTCTCACGGCCCTCACCACCCCCGTTCCGCCCCCGGTGTCCTCCCCGATGAGGACGATAGGAGGCCGACCGGGACGCCCGCTACCTGCTGACCTGGTCCCGGTTCCCCGGACGACGACGGTTCTCTGACCCTGAATGCCATGACCGCCAGAGTCTGCCGTATACGCGTCCCGCGCTGACGAGTTCGTCGTGGGTGCCGAGCTCGACGAGTTCACCGGCTTCCATGACCGCGATTCTGTCGGCGTCGTGCGCGGTCTGCAGGCGGTGCGCGATCGCGATGACCGTCCGGCCCCGAAGGACGGCCGCCAGTGACCGTTCTGTTCGCCGCGCGGTGCCGGGGTCGAGTTGCGCGGTGGCCTCGTCCAAGATCACGGTGTGGGGATCGGCGAGGACGACTCGCGCCAGGGAGAGTTGCTGGGCGCCGGCGCCGTCGAGGTGGGTGTCGTGGCCGACCTCGGTGTCCAGCCCGCGTGGCAGGCCGGCGAGCCACGCGGCTCCGACGGCGTCCAACGCGGCGTGCATCTCCTCATCCGTCGCGTTCGGCCGCGCGATACGCAGGTTGTCGCGCACGGTGCCGTGGAAGACGTGATGTTCTTGGGTGATGAGCACGACGTGCTCGCGCAGGTGGTCGGGCGGCAGGTCGGCGACCGGTGTGCCGCCGATGGTCACCGACCCGGTGTGCGGGCGGTCGAGCCCGGCGAGAAGACGCGCGAGCGTCGATTTCCCCGCTCCGGAGGTGCCGACCACGGCCAGCCGTTCGCCGGGCCGCACGACGAGATCGATTCCGTGGAGTACGTCCCGAGCACCCGTGTAGCTGTAGTGAGCGTCGCTCACCTCGATACGGTCACCGTCGGCGGGGCCGGCGTCTTGTGCGTTCGGGGGTGGCGGGGGTTCCTCGCCGGGGATGCCGGCCGCCCCTTCGACGCGGGCGTAGGAGGCTCCGGCGCCTTGGAGTTGTTCGATCCAGAGCATCAGGGTGTCGAGTGGGCCGACGAGCTGACGGAAGTAGACCGTGGCCGTCACCACGATTCCGAGGCTGACCAGACCATTGGTGTACAGGGCGCCGCCGACCAGAAGGACGCCCGCCACGGGGAGTGCCAGCGAGACGTCCGACCACGAGAACAGCACCGTTCGCAGCCACAATGCCCACAGGCGTGCCGACCGGGCGTGCGTCAAGGCGGCCTCGGTCGCCTGTGTCCGGCGATGCTCCAGCCCGAGTAGTTCGACCGTACGGGCGCCCTTGGCGGTGCCGGCGATGACATCGGCCAGCTCGGCGCCGGATGCCGCGACCGCCGCATAGGCCGGCCTGGCGCGTCGCAGGTACCAGCGCACCGCCGCTGCGACGCCGATCGAGCACACCAGCCCGCAAAGCCCGAGCAGAGGGTTCAGGACGAGCACCGCGACGATGAGGAACAGGGCGTGCACCACGGCCACGAGAACCTCCGGGACCGCGAACCGCAGAGTCGCGGCCACAAGAGAGGCGTCAGTGCTGCCGCGGGCGATCAGATCCCCGAAGGGAAGCCGGTCCGCCACTCGAGGGGGCAGCGCCAAGGCCCGCTTCAGCAATCGCTCGCGAACACGTGCCGCGGTGCGTTCGCCGAACCGATACCCGATCTTGAGCGCCCACCACGCCAGCACCGTCTGCGCGACGGTGAACAGCACAGCGCCGAATGCGAGACGGTCCACCGCGCCGAGCACGTCGCCGGACCCGGCTTGGATCGTGTCGATGACTCTGCCGAGCAGCCACGGACCCATCAAACCCGCCGCGGAGGCGAGCCCGTTGACCAGGACGACCCCGGCCACGGCGCCACGGTCCGCGCCCAGGTCACGTATCGCCGCGGCACGGACCTCGGCCGGGCCCGCGACCGGCAGCGGCCTGCTCATCGGCCCACCTGATCGCCTTCGGTGTCGTCCAGCGCACGGGACACCAGACCGCGATAGCCGGTATCGCCGCGCAGAAGTTCCGCGTGCGTCCCGGCCGACGACGCGTGACCGTCGGCCAGGACGATGACCTCGTCGGCACGGTCGAGCACGAGCGGCGACGTCGTCGTGATCACCGTGGTCAGGCCGCGCCGTGCCTCGCGGAGCCGGTCGATCATGACCGCTTCGGTGGTCGCGTCGACCGCGGAGGTCGGATCGACGGCGAGCAGGACGTCAGGTGCGCAGTAGACGGCGCGGGCGAGCCGGATCCGTTGCCGTTGCCCACCGGAGAGATCGCTCCCGCCGGCGGCGACCGCCGCGTCCAGGCCGCCGGGCAACGCCTCCACGACGTCCTCGGCCACGGCGACGCGCAGAGCCGCACGAATCCGGCCGTCGTCAGGCTTCAGACGTCCGGCGACGATGTCACGAACCGAACCGGCGAACACCTCGGCATCGTTGTCGGCGACGACCAACCGGCGTCTGAACTCCTCGCGAGCGACCTCGGCGATCGGCACACCCGCCCACGTCACCCCCGCCTCGGAATCGCCGCTCAGGCGCCCCAGCCGCTCGATCACCGCGATCGCCTCCGCCGGTCGGGCGGCCACCAACGCGGTGAACAGGCCGGGACGAACGATCACTCCCGAGTGAGGGTCGGCCAGCGGGCCGCAGCCGGCCGGGATCGTCACGGGATCGCGGTCGCCGTCGTGAGCGACCGGCAGGTTGAGCAGATCGATGATCCGTTGACCGGCCACCCGGGCACGAACGAGGTCACCGCCACCCTCGATGAGAGACGACACGGGAACGATCAGCACGGCGACATAGCCGTAGACGGCGACGACATCACCGATCGTGATATCCCCGGCGGCGGCCATCCGCGCCGACGACCACACCACCGCGGCCAGGAACAGTGCCGGCAAACCGCCTGACAGTGCGCCGACCCAGCTCGAGGGTCCGGCGACCCGGTAGCCGCGATCCACCAACTCCCGCGACTGCCGTCCATACCGCTCGGCCATGAACGTCTTCCCGCCCAGGCCGTTGAGCACGCGGAGTCCGGCCAGCACATCGACCAGACCAGTCGTCAACCGCGCCTGGTGCACGCGGTACTCGCCGCTCGTTCGCTCGATGCGCCGCAAGAAGGGGCCGACCGCGATGGCAAGGAGGGGAACCCCGGCGAGGACCACGGCCGCGAGCAAGGGGGAAATCGTGAACAGCACGACCGCGACGGCGGCGTAGGCGACCACCGCGCCGACGCCGGGCCCCGTGACGGTCAGCGCCTGCGCGACGGTCTGGACGTCGGCCATGCCGACCGTCACCACTTCCCCAGCGCTCACGCGACGCGCCAGAGACGCCCCCAGACGGGACGTGTGCCACACCGTCGCCCGGATCGAGCGAAACGACGCGTCCATCCGGATCTTGGTCATCGTGCGATGCCGGCCGACCCCCAACAGCGCGTTCAGCACGCCGACGGCCGGCAGGACCGAAGCCCACCCGACCAGGGCGGCGGCATCCCCTGCGACAAGCCCTTCATCCACCACGCGGGCCATCACCCATGGCGTCACCGCCAAGCCGGCCATCCAGCAGCTGCTCAACACCGCACCCAGCGCGACCCGTCGTGACTGCGATCGAGTGAGCCAGAGAAGGAAGCGGAACGAGCTGGTCAGATCACCGGATGCCGGCGGCGCCCATGTCTCGGTCGTCCTGTCCAACCACTGGCGAACACCGGCCATCCGTCACATCCGATGCCGTGCGCGGGCGCTAGCCATACAGCAGATCCTCGCAGCAATGGATCACCAGAGGGATAGATTGTGATTGGAATCACAAAGTCCGGCTCCAGGGCGGGGCGACAGATCCCGGAGGGGACGGGCGCGCCGCCCGCCGTTCCAAACTGGTCCGTTCTGGTCGACGGGCAGCTCGCTGAACTGGCCAGATGTCTCTGAACAATGCGGGACATGGCAGAACACATGGCGATATTGCAAAGCCGGTGCGCCCGACTGACACTTCGTGAGTCACGCGAAGAAAAGGAATCCCTCTAAAAGAGGTGATCCGCGGTGCTCTTCGACGTAATCGTGACGCGCATTCACGTGTCCGCCCTCTTTGGAGGCGACTTTGTCATTCCTGGAGATCTGCCGATGAGAAAACGCGAAAGGTTCATGCGGTTGTGGTCCGCGCTGGCCGTCACGGGGCTGATCGCCTCCCTGGCGTCCGTGCCGGAGGCGACCGCCGTGGTCCCCCCTTCTCCCCTCGCCGCACCGATGGAAAGCCCTCCGCAGTGGCGGGCGTTCCCCCTTGCCCAGGGCGTACGTGACACGGCACCGGCCCGGATCGCGGCGCTGGCCGAGGCGCGTAGGCGGAACCGGCCGGTCGAGGTCCTCGACGAGGCGGCCGAGGACTCCTCCACCTGGGTCCGGCCCGACGGGACCATGGCCACCGACTTCTACGCCGGCCCCATGCGGGTCAAGCAGGACGGTCGATGGCAGTGGATCGACACCACCCTGGTCGAACGCGACGGCAGGCTGCGCCCCCGCCTGGGCAAGGCGCAGGTGGAGTTCTCCACCGGCGGCGGCGCTCCCTTCGCCCGGCTGACGCACGGCAAGGGCACGTTCGGCGTCGCCTGGCCCACGGCCCTGCCCAAGCCCGTCGTCAACGGCGCCACCGCCACCTACCCCGACGCCGCGGGACCCGGCGCCGACCTGGTCGTGACCGCCCTGCCCACGGGCTTCACGCACGACGTGCTGCTGCGCCGGCGCCCCGAAGGCCCACTGGAGATCCGGCTGCCGCTGACGCTCTCCGGCCTCAAGCTCTCCCAGTCCCGGGCACGCAACGGCAAAAGCCGCGCGGGCCAGGGACGGCTGGAGCTGACCGACCCCGAGGGCAAGGTGATCGCCTCCGCGCCGCAGCCGATGATGTGGGACCACGGGACGGCACTGTCGCCGCCGGCGGCCCCGCGCCGGGCCACGGTCGCCACCACGGTCGAGACCCGCGGGGGCGTCTCGACCCTGGTGCTTCGCCCCGATCCGGCCTTCCTCGCCGACCCGGCCGTCACGTACCCGGTACGCGTGGACCCCACCACCACTCTCGGGGTGCTCACCGACGCCTGGGTCGACCCCAATTGGCCCGGCTCCAACGCCGCCTCCAACGCGCTCAACATCGGCAAGTGGGCCAGCGGCGAGATCGCCCGCTCCTACCTGCTGTTCGACGTCGCCCCGCTGCGCGACAAGATCGTCGAGTCGGCGTTCCTGAATCTGAAGGTCTACCAGCAGAGCACCTGCAACGGTGAGGCCAGCGGCAACGTCACCAAGAAGGTGCAGGCCCGCCGGGTCACCGAACATTGGGACCCGTACTGGCTCGACTGGGGCGACCAACCTGCCACCACCGATGAGGACGCCCAGTACAACACCGGCTGCGTACCCATGACCATCCCGGTGACCGGCATGGTCAAGAAGTGGCTGTCCGGCGTGGCCAACCACGGCATCCAGCTCAAGGTGCCCGACGAGACCGTCTCGGGCACCATCTACACCACCGTCTACTCCAACGAGATCAACTCCGCCGCCTACCGGCCCGTGCTGACCGTCAACCACAACCTGCGCCCGTCCACGCCGGAGGTGTCGGTCTCGTCGGCCGACTCCATGGACGGCACCCACGCGATCGTGCGCACGAACAACGTCACCATCGGCTTCACCGCGCAGAGCCAGGACGGCGGCCCGATCGACTACGAGATCTACACCCGCAGCTCGATCAGCCCCATGCCCGGCATCTCCTACGTCCGCGGCATCCCTTCCGGGCAGCAAGCCACCTTCACCACCACCTTGCGCAACCCGGAGAGCTGGACCTTCCAGGTTCGCGCCTGCCGCAACGGCAAGTGCAGCGACCTGACCCCGACCTACCGGATCACCTCCGATGCCCCGTTGGTTCCCAGCGACCTCGATACCGGGCTGGTACAGCCTGCCAATCCTGTGCTGTCCGGGGTCGTATCGAGGCCCTCCGGCGGGCCGGTGACCGGCAAGTTCTATCTCTACGATGCCAACGGCAACCCGGTCGGCGGCAGCCCACTGGCTCAGGCCGCGGTCGTGGGAGGGCAGCGCGTGTCCGCCAGGGTGCCCGACGACCTGGTCTTCCTTGGGCTTACGTACAAGTGGCAGTTGCAAGCGTGCGTCGAGGACGTGTGCTCGGCCAAATCGGCGCCGGTCACGTTCACCGTTCCAGGTGGTGAGGTGGATCCGGCCACGGGTACGCACAGGATCGTGTTCGGGGCGGACAAGCTCCGCATCAAGTCCGCCAAGGTCGGTGCCACAGCGTGCGACGGGGGCGGCTGCGTCCTGGCGGACAGCGACACGATCAAGGCCGGCGGCACGGGGGACGGCAAGCTGGCGAGTGCCGTCACCGTGGACATCAGCGCCTTGCCGCCCGGGTCACGCATCACCAAGCTCGTGCTCGACCCAGGGATGCCCTCCTGTGAGGGGGGGCCATGCCCTGCGGACGTCAATTGGACGGTCGCACAGTCCACGGCCACCTCACTCGCACGCAAGACGGGCGCGGAGTTGGTGGTCGGGGCCGATCCTGATAGCCGGCGTTGGCAGTTCGTCAACCAACCCCCTATTAACAGTCCGTCGCCGTCGCCAACACCGATTCCGACTCCAACCGCCACGCCGACGCCCACTCCCACGCCGACGCCGACTTTCACTCCCACGCCGACACCCACTCCCACTCCCACGCCGACACCCACTCCCACGCGAGACCCGTGGTGCGATCTCTTCCCTGACCTCTGCGAGGGCGCTTCCGCACATGGGCGGATCAGCCATGGCCGAAGCGACGTCGGCGCGCCCGCAGCCGAACTCGGTGTGGCACAGCCAGTCGACTCGATACCGGAGTTCGACTCACCCCGAATGACCGATATCACTTTGGAGGAGTGGGCGGCGTTCATCTTCGAGTCGGACAGCAGCACGCCGATCACCTTCGGAGGGGTGGAGGACCAGCCCAAGGCGTCGCTGATCGTCACCTATTTCCCGCCGGGCCCGCCCGGCCAGGTCACCGGTGCGTCCGTCATGGCAGGCGACGGCAGCGCCCTAGTACGGTGGGAAGGAGTGGACGAGACCGGATCCGCGTCCGGTATCGACGACTACGAAGTTCAGATCCTGGACGCCGCTGACGCCGTCGTGGCGACGAAGCGGACGAGCGAGCAGGAGGCCGCTTTCACGGCGCTGACCAACGACAGCGCCTATCGCATCCGCCTCCGTGCCACCTCCCCGAACGGCGCCGGCCCCTGGACGGACGGCGGCCCGGTCTCACCTCATGCGATATCCGGATCGGCTGACCGGTACACGGCCGCGATCCGTGCCCTCTACGAGGCGCGAAACGCCGTCATCGACGGCACGGCGGCCAACGTCTGGGCGTTACCCGCCAGCGCGCCCGACCAGCCTGTCTCCGGAGCACTCGCCCTGGCCAATCAGGAACTCGTGGCCACGCGCGACGATTTGGCGGCCAGCGATTCCACCAGAGAGAACGTCAGCGTCACGATGGCCGAGCCCGTGGTGTTCACCGCCGCGGACGGGGAGGTCGTCGTCAGGGGAAACATCAAGCAGAACGCCACCGTCATCAGAAACAGGGGCACGGTGGACGAGAAGAGGACGGAGGAGAGCACTACCGACCGGAAACTCTTTCACTTCGACCGTGCCGGAAAGCTCATGAACACGGTCGACAACGACGCGACTCTCGCCGGCCCACCGGATCTGATCACCGACACGGAAATCCAGGCGCAAGCACCATCCGCCTCCTCCGTCCGGGCCGACGCCACCACGTCCCTGCCCGACGAACACTGCTACCGTGACGAGGACAGGGGAAAGGAATACGTCACCTGGGTGCGCAGCAACCGCGGCGTCAAAAGGATCATGAATCCGCGGGCACAGAAGGACTTTCGCTGGGCGTCCTGGGATCCCTGGCCGGGCAGGCTCCTCGCCCAGGTCAAGTACTACGATCTGTGGTGCCGCCAGAACGCGGTCGCCAACCACTGGGTGGTGACGACCTCTCTCGGTTTCCTGGCGCTCTATCAGGTTCCAGTCGACAAACAGGACATCATCCGGGAGTTCAAGGACAAGTACCAGTGGCGCAAGCGCAAGGTCTACTGGCGATATGACGTCCCGCGCCACAAGGACCTTCTGTGCATCTCCGCAGTCGGTCTCAGCGGATTGTCCCTCTCCATACCGGCACCGTCGGTGGACCTCGGCGGCGCGGCCGGATGCCATGTGATCGACTACTCGGGTAGGACGGCGTACTTCGACAAGAAGGGCGTTTACAAAGCAACGCTCGAGCATGTGGCTCCGCCGCGGGGCTTCAAGTTCACCAAGACCGGGACGAGGGGGATCTGGAATTGCATCGGCCATGCCATCGAGGTCGATATCGATACGGGAACCCTCGGCAGGCCGTACGTCGTACCGCTCGACTACGCTCATCAATCCCAGACGGAGTCATGGATGGACACTGACAAGTGCTACGCACCGCACGCGGTGCCGCATCCGCGGAGTTAGTCGTCCTGAGCTCGGCCGCCGGTGACAGAAGAATGAGATTCGAGACCCGCCGTCGAGGATTGTGAAATGGGGAGGACCTCGTGGCGTGGTGTGCGTCGATCACGACGCGACACCCGCCGCAGGTCCTCCTGATACGCGCGTCGCCCGCAAGATGTCGTGGTCGGAGCAGGTCACCAAGGACGACGCCGGGACGCCTGCGGGGCCGCTCGCCGATGCCGAGTGTGGGTGACCATTGATGCTTGTGAGGGCGCGCCTCGATGTGGTCTGTTGTGTTGTACGGGTGGCCGGTGCGGATGGCCGTTGAGCACAGGGGACCGCCCTTCCCAAGTGCGGAGGGCTGCGCGTTGGACAAGGAGACGGTTCCTGACCCGTCCTCGATACAGACCCCGGCCGAGTTCCTGTCGGCGTTACGGCGGCTTCGCCTGTGGTCCGGTCTGTCCTATCGGCAACTGTCGAAGCGGGCCGCCGGCGAGCAGGTCCGCCAGATCCACCCGACATGCAGGTCAACGCCCTGGTATCGATGGGAGAGACCTACCTACGGCTCGGCCACCACGACCGGGCACGTTCCTGCTGCCTGCGAGGGCTCGCCCTGGCGGCAGGACCGGACGTGGACCGCACGTTGCGCGCCGAGAGCCTGAACGACCTGGCCGCCGTCCATCTGGGCATGCGCGACTTCCGGCAGGCGCTGACCTACTCCGAGCAGGCGCTCGACCTGGCCGCCCAGATCGGCGGCCAGATGCACGTACTCGCGCTGACCGGGCACGGCCTGGTCTGCCAGAGCCTGGGGGCTCACCGTCTGGCCCATGAGCAGCACACCCGTGCGTTGCACCTGGCACGGGCCTTCAACCATCGCAAGGGCGAGGCGTGCGCGTGGAACGCCCTGGGCGAGCTGTGCCTGCTCGCCGGAGCTCCCGCCCAGGCGGTCGAGCACCATCGGCACGCCCTGGAGCTCCTGCCCGGCGACTCCCCTGAACAGGCCCGTGCCCTTAACGGCATCGTCCAGGCACGGCAGGCCAGTGGACCCGGCCGTTCGGGCCGCCGTCTCGCCCGCCAGGCACGCGTATGACCGGCTAAGAGCGGGAATGGCAGCGGTACCGCTGCCTCTGACCGGGTGCTAGGCTGCCGTTCGATCGGTATTGGAGCAGCATGGGAGGGAGGTGAGGTTCGATGACCGCGGTGAAGACCGCTGCGCTGCGCAGCGCCCGGACCGACCTCACGTCCCGGGCCCCGGTCTGACCCACTTCTTCCCCCAGCCTTGAGCCGTCCGGCTCGTCAGGCGGGGTGATTCCGCGTCTCGTCGGGGCCCCTTCTCCGCAAGGGTCTCACGTTGCCAGACTCGTACACCGATCCATCCGGCCTGTCCCGGTACGGGTGGACCGGCGCACTCGACCACACCTTCTCCGAACATTACGAAGCGGGCCTCGTGCCGGCCCGGGTCTCCCGGGTCGACCGCGGCCTGTGCACGGCGATCACCGCATCGGGCCCGATGCGGGCCAGGTTCGTCGCGCCGCACCCGCCCGGCCCGCTCCTGACGCCCTGCACCGGTGACTGGGCCGCGCTGCGCCCGGGCGCCGTTCCGCACCTGGTGGCGCTGCTGCCGCGGCACAGCGCGATCGTGCGCTCGTCGGCGTCCAGGTCCTCCCACGGACAGGTGCTCGCCGCCAACGTCGACACGGTCGTCATCGCCCTGTCCCTGACCACGCCCCTGGACGCGGCCAAACTGGAGCGGCTGCTCGCCCTGGCCTGGGAGAGCGGGGCGCAGCCGGTGATCGTCTTGACCAAGGCGGACCTGGTCGACGATCCCGAGGCCGTCCACGCCGAGGCAGAAGCGCTGGCGCCTGGAGTGGACATCCTCGTCACCAGCGCCGCCACCGGTCACAACATCGACGTGCTGGCCGCGCTGCTGCGCGGCACCACCGTGCTGCTCGGCCCCTCGGGCGCGGGCAAGTCCAGCCTCGGCAACACGCTGCTCGGCGAGGAGTCGCTGGCCACCGGCACGGTACGCGCGCAGGACGGCAAGGGCCGCCACACCACCGTCCGCCGCGAGCTGCTCCCCCTGCCCGGCGGCGGGGTCCTCATCGACACGCCCGGCCTGCGCGGGATCAGCCTGCACGACGCCGCCGACGGCCTGGAGCAGGTCTTCGCCGAGATCGAAGACCTCGCCGCGCATTGCCGCTTCGGCGATTGCGCCCACGACACCGAGCCGGGATGTGCGGTCCAGGCCGCCATCGCGGCGGGTGAACTGCCCGAACGTCGCCTGCGCAGCTACCGAAAGCTGCAACGGGAGAACGCCTGGGCGGCCTCACGTACCGATGCCCGGCTGCGTGAGGAACGCGTCGACCAGCAGAAGGCCATCACCGGTCACCTGCGCGCCACCTACAGGTTCCGGGACCGGCAGCCATGACCGGCCGCGTCCGACCGCCCTCCCCGACCGCGGCCGGTCCGAGGAGCACCACACGCCGCCGTCACAGCGCCCACGCGGCACACCTGGCCGTACCGGGGATGCGCGAGATGGTCGCGGTCCCCCTGCAAGAGATCATCATGCGCCGCGAGCACGGCGCGGACCACCAGTACACCGGCCACGTCCTGCATCCGCAGAAGGACAAGGAGACGAACCCGACCATGACCCCTTCCTGGACCACCCGTCCCGAGAGGGCCGGCGACGTCGCAGCCATCCGCGACATCAACCTCGCCGCCTTCCCCGGTCCGCACGAGGCCGACCTCGTCGAGGCGCTGCGGGCCGACCCGCAGGCGTGGCTGCCCGGCCTGTCCTGGCTGGCCGAGGCCCCGGGCGGCGATCTCGCCGGATACGCGCTGCTCACCCGCTGCCACGTCGGCGACTCACCCGCCCTCGCCTTGGGCCCGTGCGCCGTCAAGCCCGAGCATCAGCGGCGGGGCTCGGGTTCCGCCGCCATCCGCGCCGCCTTGCGCGCGGCACGCGAGCAGGGCGAGAACCTGGTGGTCGTGCTCGGCCACGCCGAGTACTACCCGCGCTTCGGCTTCACCCCGGCCTCCGGGTACGGCATCCGCCCGCCCTTCGACGTCGAGGACAAGTACATGATGGCGCTCGCCCTCGACCCCGCACGGCCGGTCCCGAGCGGCGTCATCCGCTACCCCGCGGCGTTCGGCGTCTGATCTCCCGCTCTACGAACGCGGCGAACGGCCCTCAGCGCGGCTGGGGGCCGTTCGGCCGTCGCGAACGTCGCCGCCTTGCGCGGCCGAACGGTTGCGGGAACGTGCTGACGGCGACGCGAAACGCCGAGGGTTCGAACAGGCTCGCTCGGCCGTACCGATTGGCGGGTCAGTGCGCGAGCACGTCCGGGAAGCCGAACGCCGCGACCAGCGCGGGATCATGGAACTTGATCACGTGGAGGACGCCGGTGGCGGTGGGGGCCAGCACCACGGCGCCGTCGGCTCGGAGGGCGCCGTCCGCGTCCCGGTGGTACACCACGGCGGCGGGCTGGCCGTTGGCGGTGGTCGCGATCATCCGCCAGTCGCCCGGTGTGCCCAGCACGTACGCGCCGAGTACGTGGATGCACATCGCCCGGCCCGCCTGCCAGTCACGGAACGGCGTCGCCTCCAGCGTGGCGTCCGTGCGCAGCACCTGTTCCAGCAGAGCGGCATCGGAGCGCTCGAAGGCCGCGATGTAACCGTCGAGCAGCGCGCGTGCCCGTTGGTCGGTCGGTTCGAGCAGTTCCTCCTGCTGCGGCGTTGACTCGTCCAGCCGGGCGCGGGCGCGCTGCAGGCCGCTCTTGACCGCCGCCGTGGTGGTGCCGAGGATCTCCGCGGTCTCGGCCGCCGAGAACGCCAGCACCTCGCGCAGGATGAGGATCGCGCGCTGGCGGGCGGGCAGGTACTGCAGGCTGGCGATGAGCGCCAGCCGCAGCGACTCGCGTTCGATCACCACCGCGGCCGGATCGTCGGCGGGCGGGGCGATCCATGCGTCCGGCAGCGGCTCCAGCCACGAGACCTCGTCCGGCGCGACGGTACCCGGCGGACGATCGGGTCCGTCGTACGGGCCGGTCAGACCTGAGGGCAGCACCCGGATCGGGCGCGGCCGCAACGCGGTCAGGCAGACATTGGTGGCGATCTTGTAGAGCCAGGACCGGATCGACGCCCGGCCCTCGAATCCGGAGTAGGACCGCCACGCCCGCAGATAACTCTCCTGCACCAGGTCCTCGGCATCGTGCGCCGAGCCGACCATGCGGTAGCAGTGCGCCAGCAGCTCCCGGCGGAACCGTTCGGTCTCGGCGGTGAACCGGTCGTGGTCCGGTGCCGCCCGCGGATGCGCTGTCACGCCGCGAGCCTAGGGCCGCGACACATCCGGGCATGGTTCACGTGCCGATGTCGCCGGCGACGCCAGACCTCTTTTCTCTGGCCGCCATCGACGACACGGGCTCTCTCTGGCGGAGGCGGCATCTACGATCAGACCTCGTCGAGTCGCAGGATCATGGCGCGGACACGGGGGCTTTCTCAGGGCAGCAGGGCCAGTTTGCCGGTGGTGGCCCTGGCTTCCAGCTCCATCAGCGCCTTCGGACCGTCGGCCAGTTCGTACGCGGTGGGCCGGCTGGGGGGAAGAACGCCGGCCGCGATGAGCGCGGACAGCTCACCCATGAGTTCGCCGAAGATCTGCGGCGCGGCCTGGATCAGCACGCCGATGTTGAGGCCGATCACGTGGACCTGGTGCTTGTACACCAGCTCCCGGTTGGTGATCGGGGCTTCGCCGCCTGCCAGGCCGTAGACGATGACCCGGCCGGTGACCCGCTTGGCCGCGGCCAGGCCGGCGGTGAAGGTGGCGCCGCCCGCGGACTCCAGAACCACATCGGCGCCGCAGCCGCCGGTCAGCTCCGCCACCTCGGCGGCGAGGTCGCCGCCGCGAGAGTCCAGGACGTGGTCGGCTCCCAGTGCCAGTACCGTCTCGTGCTTGCCCGGCGAGGCGGTGGCGATGACCGTCGCGCCGTAGTGCTTGGCCATTCGCACCGCGGCCTGGCCGGTCCCGCCCGCCGCGGCGTGGATCAGCACGACGTGCCCGGCGGCGATGCCGCCCAGAGGCTTGAGCGCGGCCAGCGCGGTGGGCCAGTTCACGACCAGACCCAGCGCCTGCTGCTCGGTCCAGCCCGAAGGCACCGGTACCGCCGCGGCCGCGGGCAGGACCGTGTACTCGGCGAAGGCGCCGTCGGCGACGCCGGCCACGCGGGCCCCCGGCTGCGGGCCGATCACCGCCTCGCCCACCGCGACGACCTCACCGGCGGCCTCGAAACCCGCCAGGTACGGTGGCCGCGGGCCGCCGGCGAACGTGCCGTGGGCCTTCGAGATGTCGGCGAAGTTGACCCCGGCGGCGGTGACGCGGATCAGGACCTCGCCCTGGCCCGGGCTCGGCACCGGCGCGTCGGTGATCAGGCGCATGTCCCGCGGGCCGTTGAGGGAAGTCTGCTGCAGCGCGCGCATGGTCGCCGGAACGCTCATTGGCGATCAGCCCTTTCTTATAGGCGTACATGAGAGAGACCGACCGGCCCGTCGCGCGAACCGCGCCTCCCACCATGGAGACCTCGGCCACCACGCAAAGGAATCGACCGCTCCCGAACCGCGCGGGCTCGGCTTCCGGCGAGTGAGCCTGCTCGTGCGTCCAGGCTCAGGGCGTCTTCGCGACGCCGGCGGCGAGCGCGGGGAGCAGGGTGTCGTGGCAGGCGGTGCCGTCCGCGGCCCAGCGGACGTAGCCGTCGGGACGGATGAGCAGGGCGGCGGCGCCCAGATCGTCGGCGCACGTGGCGCGGACGAGGTCGACTCGTGGGGGGAGCCGGAGGCCGTCGGGAACGGCTCCTGCCAGGTCGAGCAGGACGGCGTGCCCGGAACGGAACAGTGCCGACAGCCGGGTGGGGCCGGCTTCGGTGACCAGGGCGGCGTCCGGTGTGCGCTGTCCGGTGAGCGGGTGATCGCCGGGTAGTTCGTAGCGCAGCGAGAGGCCGGACATCAGGCCGGCGAGGTGGCGGTTGGTGTCGGGCAGGCGCAGCAGATCGATGAAGATGGCGCGCAGGGCGGCCACGTCCTCGCTCGGGTCGGGAGCCGCCAGGACGCGCTGCGCCGAGGTGTGCTGCAGGACCTGAGCCGCGGCCGGATGCCGTTCGGCGTGGTAGCTGTCCAGCAGGCCGCTCGGCGCCCGGTCCTGGACGGTCGCGGCCAGTTTCCACCCGAGGTTGAACGCGTCCTGTATGCCGAGGTTGAGACCTTGTCCGCCCAGCGGCGGGTAGATGTGCGCGGCGTCGCCCGCGAACAGGACGCGGCCTGCGCGGTACTGCTCCAACTGCCGTGTGGCGTCGGTGAACCGGGAGGCGTTGTCCACGGTGCCGAGGGTGGTCTGATCGCCGTACACGGCCTGGAGCCCGGCGCTGATCTCGTCTGGGGTGACCGGGGTGTCGCGGTCGATGTCCGCCTGGTCCGCCCGTCCGAAGGTGATCCGGTACCGGTCGCCGCCGAGAGGGACCAGCATGGCCCAGTAGCCGCCCGCCTGACGGGTCAGGCTGCTCATGTGCCCCCTCCGCCGGGGCACCAGCGGCGAAACGGCGGACAGGCGGATGTCGGCCAGCACCGCCTCATGGGTTCCGGGCCTGCCGGGAAACGGCAGGCCGAGCAGTTTGCGCACCGTGCTGTGGCCGCCGTCGCAAGCCACCAGGTAGCGCGCCCGCGCCCGCAGTCCTTCCGCCGTCACGACCACGGCGTCGTCGCCCGGCTCGACCCCCGAGACGGCGGTGCCGCGCAGAACCCGCGCGCCGGCGACGCTCGCCCGCTCTTCGAGCACCTCCTCGATCTCCCCCTGGGGGATCGCGATCGGGAAAGGGTGCCTGGTCCGCCAGGGGGTGCAGTCCAGGGGAACGGGCAGGGCCGCGAAGTGCCCGCCGACCGGCTCCTGCGGCGTGGTCCGCCGCAGCAACGGTTCGAGCAGCCCGCGTGACTCCAGCAGCTCGGCGGTGCGGGGCTGGATGCCGCCGCCTTTCACCTGGTCGACGCGCTGGGACAGCTTCTCCAGCACCAGGGTCTCGACCCCGGCCAGGGCCAGCTCGTACGCCAGCATCAGCCCGGTCGGGCCGGCGCCCGCGACGACGACCCCGGTCTCGATCTCCGCCACCACCATCACTCCATCTCACCTCGGCCGTCCAGTGCTCGACAAGGTCGTCAAAGCCTGGAGGCGCCCGCTCCATGACGGGTGATCCCTGCGCGCGGGCGTGGGTCACGCCCTCCGATCGTTCCCGCTGAACAGCCTGTCCAGATGCAGATCGATCGCGCTGAGCGCGTCCCGGGGCCCGATCACGTCCAGTTCGATCAGGGGGGTGAAGCCGGTGAGGGCGAGGAGCAGGTTGGTCTCGGTCGCCGGGTCGCGGTCGGCGCCGATGTGCCCGTCGGCGATCGCCTGGCGGACCAACCGCTCGATGAGGGCCCGTCCTTGGACGAGGCCGCGGCGGGCCTGCTCGTGGACGGCCTCGTCGTGCAGCGCCTCCAGGACGTAGGCGGCGCTCATCCGGCTGGTCGCGCGGGCGTCGGCATGCAGGGGGAGCATTTCCGCGAGCGTCAGGCGCAGCACGTCGCGGGGGTGCGGACGGTCACCGAGCCTTTCGAGTCCCTGGCCGACGCGCAGCGAGGTCTGCTCGGAGGCGAAGTCCATGGCGAAGGAGAGCATGGCGGCCCGGGAGGCGAAATAGTGCTGCAGCTGCCCGAGGGAGATGCCCGCCTCCTGCGCCACCACGCGCATCGTCAGATGCGCGACGCCGCGCTGCTCCACCACCCGCCACAGCGCGCGGGCGATCGCTTCGCGGCGTCCGCGGTGGTCCACCTGTTTCGGCATCGCCGGCCTCTCCCTCCTACCACGGCGCCTTTCCAATACGGTTGACATAATACAGTTGACCTATAACCCTGGAGTCCACTCGAGGGAAGGAAGCGTCATGCCTGAACCACTGCCCGGACGGCCAAGGGTGCGGACCACCGAAGGCGTGGTGCAGGGGCGCCGGCGGCAGGGGCACGCGGTGTTCCGCGGCATCCCCTACGCCCAGCCCCCGGTGGGAGCGCTCCGCTTCGCCGCGCCCGCCCCGCCGCACCGCTGGGAGGGGACGAGGCAGGCCGCGGAGTTCGGCCCCGTGGTGCCGCTGTCCCTGCCGGTCGACACGGGTCCACCGCAGGGCACGGACTGGCTGACGCTCAACGTCGGCACTCCCGATCCGGGCGCGGCAGGACTGCCGGTGCTGGTGTGGTTCCCCGTGGGCGGCTACATCTCGGCGGTGTCGAGCGACCCGATGTACGACCCGGCGGCGCTGGCCGAGGCGGGACTCGTCGTGGTGACCGTCAACTGCCGCGTGGGCGTGGAGGGTTTCGCGTTCCTCGACGACGCGCCGCCCAACCGCGGGTTCCTCGACCAGATCGCGGCGCTGGAGTGGGTGCGGCGGAACATCGCCGCCTTCGGAGGCGACCCCGACCAGGTCACCGTGGCCGGACAGTCCGCCGGGGCAGGGTCGGTCGCCGCCCTCCTGACGATGAAGCCGGCCCGCGGCCTGTTCCGGCGGGCCATCGCCCACTCGGTGCCGGGGCTGCACAGCACCCCCGCGCTGGCACGGCAGGTCACCGCCGCGCTCGCCGGCCGGCTCGGCGCGGCGGCCCCCACCGCCGCGGCCTTGCGCGACACCGACCCCTGGCGCCTGGCCGCGGAGCTCACCTCCTTCAACGCCGGACTCCACGCACACCGGGAGAGCTGGGGACGGCTCACGGAGACCGGCACCGCCCTGTGCCCCGTCGTCGACGGCGAGGTCCTCCCCGAAACGCCCTGGCCCGCGCTGACCGGCGCGCGCGCGAGCGGGACCGAGCTGCTCGTCGGCCACGCCCGGGACGAGTTCCGGCTGTTCAGCGTCATGAGCGGACGGCAGGGCACCTTCACCGAGCAGGACGTCCGTGCGGCCCTGGAACTGCTCGCCCCGAAGCCGCACGGCGCGGAGGCGTACCGTGCCGCGTTTCCGCAGGCCGGGCCGGAGGAGCTGGTGGAGACCGTGTACTCCGACGCCCTGTTCCGCATGCCGTCGCAGCAGCTGGCCGAGGCGAACGCCGCGGCAGGCGGCACCTCGTACCTGTTCGAACTGCGCTGGACCGCCCCGGCCCTCGGCGGCGCCCTGGGCGCCTGCCACAGCCTCGACGTCCCCCTGGCGTTCGGTACGCCGGCCAGCCCCGTCGGCGCGCGACTCCTCGGCGACGAGCCCACCCCCGAGGCCGTCGCGCTCTCCCGCGAACTCAAGGAGGCATGGGTCCGCTTCGTCACCACCGGCGACGCCGGATGGCCCGCCTACCGGCCCGACCAGCGGCTCACCCGCGTCCTGGACGCCGAGTCGGAGACTCTGCCCTACCCCGAACAGGCCTCCCGCCTGATCTGGGAAGGCCACTCCCCCGCCCCCTTCGATCTCTCGTAGGGCGGACGTGGCCCGCCTGTGCTCTCCCTGGGCGGACAGCGGAGACGGGCCACGGGCCGAGTGGTCAGATCTTGGTAGGTGCTTGCGTGAAGTCCTGGACGACCTGCCGTCCGCTGATCGAGAAGGTCAGGGTGGTCACATGGTCGAGCGGGACGCGGATCGCGTTCTTGTGCACCGGGAGCGTTGTGTGGTGTCCGTGGGCATCGCCGGCGACGACCGTTGCGACGCCGTCGGGAACGAGCCCGACGACCTCCCGGAAATCCTTGGCGAGAAGTACGGCGAACACCCCTTTGGTCGCAAAGGCGGTGACGCTCGCACACGATCCGGCACCGGTGCGGAGCACCACCGGGTCGGTCGCTATGACACAGACCTCCTTGTCGCCGTGCCGGGTGAGCGCGATCAGATCGCTTCCGGCCGCGTCGGTCGCCGCGACGCGCGCACCGGCCAAGTCCATTCCAGACGCCGCCGCGATGTCCGGGTTATCCGCGAGGTAGGGAATGCGACGCGTCGGCGGTGGGTCGTCCAGCACCGCCAGTGGCGGACGCGCGCCGTTGCGGGCGTCCGCACTCGCGGTGCCGGTTGAGACCTGATCGGCCCTGAAAGAGCAGGCGCTGAGTGCCACGACGGCCACCCCGCAGATGGCGATCCCTTTCGCGCTTGTGCCGACGTTCACGGGCTCTCCTAGTTGAACTCCAGCCGTCCCGAGAAGCCGCCCGCCGTGAAGGTGTCCTGGTTGATGATCGTCGAGTAGCCGCCGCGCGGCGGCGAGAGGACCTGTACGGCGGTGGTGGTTCCCGGTGTGCAGGCCGCCGCGACGCCGCCGACGTTGCCGCCGCTGCCGTTGGAGTTGGGCTTGAGGACCGCGCACTTCCAGATCCCGACCGTCGTGTTGCGCGCCTCGATCCAGTTGACCGAGCTGTGGAAGGGACCGGCGCAGCGGTCGGTGTTGTTCGGAGACTGATACGCCTGGAGGCCGATCGTCCCGGTGGTCCCCGAGGGCGGGCAGAACAGCGCCAGGTTCGCCGCGTGGGCGGGTGTGGCGATTGTGAGCGTGCCGAACAGCGCGACGGCCGCCGTACCGGAGGCGGTTTTCAGCGAGTACCTTAACCAGGCGGAACCGCGCCTGAATGGTGTACCCATAATGCTCCTCCTTGACTCCCACGGCCGGGGTCGGCCGAGTGGCGATGCCTTCAAGGTACGGGCGTGGTCGAGGGCGGTCAACGATTCATGCAGGGCCAGGTCGGAACGGAAATGTGGCGTCCGATATGAATGGATCCGTCGCTGGAATCGAATGTCAGACAAGATGGCCGGTCCCGGCGTGAGCCGGCGGTTCTCGGCCGCGCTGGGGCGCTGAAAAGGGTCAGCGTCAGGGCTGGGCGGGTTGCGTAACTCCGTGCGTGGTCTGAGCCGGATCACGCCTTCGCGTAGACGGCGAACGGTGGGCCGTCGCGTCTCGGCCCGCGGGGGAATTGGTGACACTTCGATGGAGAATCAACCGATGTAATGGACGTGATTCCTTAGGTGACCAAGCCCGGGCGGGGGGACAACCTGACCAAGGCCGCCATCGGCCTGGCCAGGCTGTACGCCCTGAAGCGCCCGGGCAAGGACGCCCCCGAGCACCGGCAGGTCATCGTCGATCTCATCTGCGTTCACCTGCGGCTCATCGATGCAGACTTCTCGGAATGCCGAATCGCTGAAGCGCACTTCATCAGAGCACGTTTCACGGTCCTGGGCGTTTCGAGGAGGCCGTCTTTCGCGGTGACGCGAACTTTCTATGAACTTCACGGATTTCGGCTACGCACGGTTCAAGAGAGCTCGGCCTGTTCACCGCGGCGCGCTTCTCCCGTGTGTGAAATTCCGTCGGAGCGTCTGGCTCTCTCACGTGACCTTCTCCGGCGCCGCCGACTTCGCAGGTACGAAATTCTCCGAGGTGACCATTTTTGCACAGGCCGTATTCTAAGATGTCGCATATTTCACCTACGTCCTTTTTGGCAAGCATGCCCTATTCGACGATGCGACTTCACGAAGTCGTCATATCTGCTGACGGGCCGAGCGACCGGGGACCCGTGCCGGATTTCAACCGACAAGTCCAGGATCGCCAGGTTCTTCCGCGCATCCACTCGCTGATATCGGGGGCCCGCCCGGGACGGTGCTCGTCCGGTCCAGCGAGAGTTCAGGCTTCGATTCGTCCGGCCGCACGAACGTCGGCGCGGCCCGTGTGCAGGTAACGCGCACGGCCCTCGCCGTCGTCTCCCAGGAACGCGACGGGACGGTGGCCGGGCTCCGCGGGCAGCAGGGAGTTCCCCCGCCAGCCGAGCAGCTCTGTGCGGTACGGCTCGTCGCCGGCCTCCGCCGCGAGGCCGAGGGGGATCTGCTCGAGCCACAGCCGTCCCCGTTGGTCTGCGCTCACCGTGGTCTCGCTCGTGCTCGACAGGTAGACGCCCGCGCAGCGCCTGGCGTCCGGGCGCGCCGCGGGGTCCGGGACGGGCTCGGCGGGGGACTCGACGACCCTGTCGAGGATCTCCTTCATCAGCGGCTTGCGGTCGCCGCCGTTGGTGAAGATCGCCACGGACACGTCGCGGCCGGGGTCGACCCGCAGGACGGCCGACTGCCCGATGGTGTTGCCGTCGTGGCCGAACACCGGGCCGCCCGGCAGGTCGTAGAGCGTCCAGCCCAGGCCCCAGGCCGTCCCCCAGCCGATGTCCGGCAGGACGACCTGCGGCTCCCGCATGGCCCGCAGCCCCTCGTCGGCGAGATGCGCCCGGGCGAAGGCCAGCAGGTCGCGCGGGGTCATGGCGAGCATCGACCCGGCGGGCGCG
This sequence comes from Sphaerisporangium krabiense, assembly GCF_014200435.1. NCBI lineage: Bacteria > Bacillati > Actinomycetota > Actinomycetes > Streptosporangiales > Streptosporangiaceae > Sphaerisporangium > Sphaerisporangium krabiense. Next base: position 249,854 of record NZ_JACHBR010000003.1, read on the forward strand.
TTCGAGCGCGCCATCGCCCAGACCGGGACGGGCCGCCCGCCGAGGTGCCCCACCGCCGCGCGATGCAGGATCGCCTCGTACGGATCGTTCGCCGCGTGCGTCATGCCCAGGGGCGTGAACAGGTGGTCCCGCATGCACCGGTCGAACGGCTCGCCCCGCACGACCTCGACGATCCGCCCGAGCACGCTGTAGCCCGCGTTGTTGTAGGAGAACATCTCCCCGGGCGCGAAGATCTGCGGCACGTCGGCCAGCAGGTCCACGTACCTCTCCAGGCAGTCGTCCCCCTTGCCCGTGTCGGTGAACACGTCCCCCTCGAACCCGGCCGTGTGGCACAGCAGCTGCCGGACGGTCGCCTCCCGGAACCCGGGAAGGTACCTCCCCACCGGCGCGTCGAGCTCCACCAGCCCCTCCGCGACGAGCCCCATCACCAGCGTCGCCGTCAGCACCTTGGTGACCGACCCGATCTGGAACACCGAGTCGACCGTCGCCTCCACCCCGGTCGCCGTGCTCAGCACCCCCGCCGCCGCCTCGACCACCCGCCCGCCGGCGCCGACGGCGACCGCCACCCCCGGCACCCCGTGCTCCTGCGCCAGCCCCGGCAGCCGCTCCCGCAGCCACTCCCCGACCTCATCGATCTCCATCGTCATCCGCCCCACGGTAGAGGGCTTGCCGACGTGATCGTCTCCAAGTGCCGACCGCCGTCACGGCCCAGGTCCGGGCACGGCCCCCGCCCGGTTTCGGAGGCCGGTGCTCGTCAGGCGCCGGCCGGGGCCGCGCCGCCGGGGGCGGGGGGCCTGCTGCCGAGGGTGGCGTGGAGTTCGGCGGTTACGGCGCGCTCGCGGAGCTGGGCCGCCTCGGCGCGCAGGGATTCGGCCTGGGCGCGCAGATCCTCCACGCGGGCGCGTTCGATCTCCAGCAGGGCGGTGAGCCGGTCCCGTTCGGTGGTGGCCGTGCGTTCCCGGTCGCGGGACGTGGTCGCCGCCTGCTCGGCGGCCTGGACGCGGGCCGCCGCGTCGCGCTCGGCCGTCTCGGCCCGGGCGTCGCCCTGCCGCCGGGCCTGCTCGATGCGTTCGGCCGCGTCGCGGCGCGCCAGTTCGGCGTCGGCCTCGGCGCGGGCGGCCTGGGTCGTCGCCTTGGCGCGGGCGCGTTCGGCGGTGTCGGCGCGCGACTGCGCGCGGTCGCGTTCGGCCTCGGCGGCCTCGGCGCGGGCCGTCGCCGCCGCGGCGGCGTGCTCGGCCTGCACGCGTGCGGTCCGCGCCTGTTCGGCCTCGGCCCGGGCGGCGTCGCGGTCGGCGCGGGCCTTGTCCGCCTGCCGCGCCGAACGGGCGGCCTCGCCGCGGGCCTGCTCGGCGTCGGCGCGGGCCTGCTCGGCCTCGGTGGTGGCGGCCTCGACGCGCTCGTGCATCTCGCGGACCGCCTGGTCACGGGCGGCCTCGGCGCGGGTGGCGCGCCGGGCGGCCTGCTCGGCCGCCTGTTTGGCCACCCGCTCGGTGGAGGCGGCCTCCCGCAGGGCGGCCAGGGCCTGCTCGCGCGCGGTCTCGGCGTCGGCGAGCGCGGTGTCGCGCTCGGCCAGGGCCTCCTCGGCCTGGCGGCGCATCCCGTCGCGTTCCCTGCGGGCGTGCTCGGTGGCCTCACGTGCCAGCCGTACCTGCTCGAAGGCCTGCTCACGCTCGGTGCGGGCGATGGCCACGCGGGTGTGCGCCTCGGCCTGGACCGCGCTGATCCTGGCCTCGACGCCCGCCGGGCTGAGCTCGTCGGCCAGGACCTGGGCCAGCGGGGCGATCGCGGCGGCCAGCCCCTTCTCCATGCGTTCGTACAGTTCCTCGGCGCGGGCCAGCGACCCCTCCAGGCCGGGGGTGGCCCGGCGCAGCTCGCGTTCCCGTTTGGCGGCGGCCTGGCAGTCGCCTTGCGCGCAGTACTCCCGGGGTCTTCCCCGCCCGCCGCGTTGCTCGACCGCGGTCCCGCAGTGCCGGCACGGCCGCACCGCCGCCCCTGCGACCGCCTCGGCCTCGCCGTCCTGAGCCCCCGCCGGGCCCTCGCCCGCCCGCACCGTCATACCGAGCACCCTAGCATTTTTTATTTTCCAGAAATTCAAATCCGAAAAATAAGATCCGTTGCGTGGCGATCGGCAGCCGGTAACCCACGGGAATGTGAGTTCCCGCAAGTTATCCGGAGGGGCTTGAGGGTGCTCCAGCCCTGTCTTCACGCGAACAGAGGCACACTGGTCTCGGCACCCCGCCCCGCGCCGCGTCGCGGCCCGGTGTGAGCACGGCGAGTCCTGAGATGAGGCTGGTGGCCATGGCGCGTTCGGAGGCGTTCCAGGAATTCCTGGCGGGGGTGAACACGCCCGTGGCGTTCACCCGTGACTCACTCGACGAGATCCCCGGCATCGAGGCGCTGTACCTGCTGGACGGTGCGGAGCGAATCGAGGCGGAGGACATCCTCATCGCCAAGCTCGCCGAGAACGACGGCCGGGCGGCGGTCGCCCTCGCCGACGCGGGCTGCGTCCGCGCCATTCCCGCGCTCATCGAGGCGACCACCGAGGCGGCAGAGCCCGCCATGCGGGTCTTCGCGGCCGGAGCGCTGCTCAGGCTGGACGACGACGCGGGCCGCGCCGCTCTCGTGCGGATCCTGCGCGCGCATGAGGGCACCGGAACCGACCGCGGCGGCGCCGCCCGGCTCCTGGCCGGGCTTCCGGACCCGGACAAGGAACTCCTGCTGGAGGTGGCGTCGACCGATCCGGACAGTACCGCCCGGTCGGAGGCGACCTACGCCCTGCTGCGCGTGGTGGGCCTGGACGGCGAGGAGACGGCGCTGGGTGAGGTGCTGCTGAGCATCCGCGGCCGGTTGCTGTCGTCCCTGGCGACCGTGCGAGACGAGGCCGCCGCGGAGCTGCGCGCGGTGCTCGCCGAGTGGGAGGCGGGCAAGACCTCCGAGGAACTGGGGCTGACCTGGCATGCCGACATGAGGAACCGGCCGCTTCGCCGGTTCATCGACAGCATCGACAGCACCAGGGCCGACTTCCGCGTCGAAGGACTGGGCGAGCTGACCGGCCGGGAACGCACCCTCGTGGAGAACCTCGTCCTGCTCCGCCTGCACGCGGATCGCCGCGCGGTCCGGGCGGCGGGCCGGCTGGGCGTCCACCGGGCGATCGAGCCGCTGCGTGAACTGCTGGGCTCGGCCACGGGTCACGCACGGGAGGAGATCCTGTCCGTCCTGAACAGCCTGACGACGTGAAGGTCCCCGCGACGCCTCGGTGACGCCCGGATCGCGGTCCCGCGATGGGCAGGGTGACATCCTGAGGCCCTCCTGGTTCCTGATCAGCGAAGGCGCCGATGCCCGCTCCCGTGAAGGCCCGCGGTCCACGACCGCCCGCGCCGGTGGTGGCGCCGGCGGTGCGCCTGCGCCACCCGGACACCCGAAACCCCGCCAAGGACTCCGGCCCCGCGGACGTCGTCCGCGCCCACACGCTGATGGGCAACGCGGCGGTGACGGCCCTGGGCGCTGCGCCACGTGGCACGGAACCGGGACCGGCCGCGTGGAGCGCGCAGATCCTGCTGGCCGGGCAGAACCTGGTCGGCAACCAGGCCGTGGCGAGCGGCGCCACGTCGGCTCCGGCGCCCGCCGTGCCCCGCTCCCCCGCGCCGGGCGCCCCCCTGCCCGGTGCCGCCGCGCCCGCCCCCGCGGCGCGGAAACCACCGGCCTCGCCCATCGGTCCGAAGGCCGCCGCGCCGCCCGCGGCCGTCCCCGAGCGGGAGCAGGCCGTGAGGGACACCTCCACCGCGGAGCGCCCGGACAAGGGGGCGGGCAAGGAGAAGGCCGCCGGCCGGCGCTCACCGGGCGCGGACCCGAAGTTCCAGGCGCTGAAGAAGGACGTCGCCGCCAAGAAGAAGACCATCGGCTCCAGTCACCCGCCGGCGACGGCCGAGGCCGGTGCGGCACAGGCCGCGGCGGTGCCACCGGCCGACGATCGTGAGGCCCGCGGCAAGGCGGCGCACGCCGAGGTCATGGACGCGGCCGAGCCCAAGGAGTTCGACAAGCAGGCGTTCATCGACGCGGTCACCAAGGCGGTCGCCGACCGTGCGCCGAAGAACCTTGACGAAGCGGACAAGTTCGGCGAGTCCGGGAAGGCCGCGGAGGTCAAGACCGAGGTCCAGGGCAAGGTCGGCGCGGGCAAGGACGCCTCGGCGCGGGAGATCGCCGACACCACGGCGGCGGTGCCGCAGCCGGCGCCGGACGCCAAGCAGGTCGTCCCGATGCGCCCGGACAACGTGCCGGCCCGGCCGGGCGTCCCGAACCCCGGCAACGCCGTCCCCGACCCGCTGCCCGCCTCGGCCACGGACATGTCGGCCGGCCCGCAGCGGGTCGACCGGCAGATGGCCGAGGCGAAGGTCACCGAGCGGCAGCTGGCGTTCAAGAACTCCCGGGAACCCGCCTTCGACAAGGCGGTACGGGAGAAGAAGGCGATGGAGGCGCACGCGGCGGCCGCCCCGAAACAGCTGCGCGCCGGCGAGTCCCGCGAACTCACCAACGTCAGGAACACCGCCGCGGCGCAGGGTTCGGCCGCGATGGCGGGCATCCACGCCACCCGTGTGTCCACCGGCAAGCAGGTCGGCACCGGCAAGGCCGGCGCCAAGAGCCGCGACGAGGACAGGCGGCACCAGGTCACCGACCTCCTGCAGAAGGTCTTCGACCAGGCCAAGACCGACGTCGAGAAGATCCTGTCCGACCTGGACAAGAAGGTCGACGAGGAGTTCACCACGAAGGAGAGGCGCGCACGAGACCGCTTCACCACCGAGCACGAGGAGGGGATGCGCCGCTACAAGGACGAGCGGTACGGCGGCTGGGACGGCTGGCTGCGGTGGACCAGGGACCTGTTCGCGGGCCTGCCCGAGGAGGCCGACCGGATCTACGAGCGGGCCCGCGACAACTACCTGACGGCGATGAACCAGATCATCACCGACATCGCCGGCACGGTGGAGCGGGAACTGCGCCGCGCCAAGGACCGCATCGCGACCGGCCGCAAGGACCTGAAGGCCGCGGTGGACAAGCTGCCGGCCGACCTGCGCGCCATCGGCCGGGAAGCGGCGGCCGACTTCGCCGGCAGGTTCGACGAGTTGAAGGACACGGTCAACGACAAGGGCACCGAACTCGTCGACACCCTGGCCACCAAGTACACCGACGCCGTCAAGGCGGTCGACGAGGAGATAGCGGCGGAGAAGGAGAAGAACAAGGGCCTGGTCGCCAAGGCCGTGGACGCCGTCGGCGGCGCGATCGAGGCGATCCTCGAACTGGGCCGCATGCTGATGGGCGTCCTGCGCAAGGCCGTGACCGCGATCGAGGCGATCCTGCGGGACCCGATCGGCTTCCTCGGCAACCTGGTCACCGCCGTCGGCGGCGGCCTGCGGCTGTTCATGAAGAACGCCGGCCGCCACCTGGAGCAAGGCGTCCTCGCGTGGCTGCTGGGCTCCGCGGCCGCCGCCGGTCTCCAACTGCCGGGCAGCTTCGACGTCCTCGGCATCCTGACCATGATCGCCGCGATGCTGGGCCTGTCGTGGCCCAACATCCGCGCCCGCCTGGCCCGCAGGGTCCCCGACCAGGCCATCACGGCCGCCGAGACGGCCGTGCCGCTGGTCGCCCAGGTCAAACGCCGCGGCGTGGCCGGCATGTACGAGGACCTGAGAACGCGGGTCGGCGACCTGAAGAAGGAACTGATCGGGAACCTGGTCTCCTACCTGCTGCCGACCATCATCATGGCCGGCGTCACCTGGATCCTGTCGCTGTTCAACCCGGCCTCGGCGTTCGTCCGCGCGGTCAAGATGATCATCGACATCGTCCGGTTCATCGTCACCAACGCCCGCCAGATCATCGACTTCGTCAACGCGGTGCTCGACGCCGTCATCGCCATCGCACGCGGCGGCAGCGGCGGCGTACCCGCCCTGGTGGAACGCGCGCTGGCCCGCTCCATCCCGGTGCTGATCGGCGCCCTGGCCGCGCTCTTGGGCATCGGCGGCATCGCCGGCAAGGTGCGGCAGGTCTTCCAGAAGCTCTCCCGTCCGGTGAACCGCGCCATCGACCGGGTCATCGACAAGATCGTCGACCTGGTCAAGAAGCTCTGGGCGAAGATCAAACCCCGCTCGAGGAAGCCCCGCGGACCCGGAGGCGCCCCGGACGGCCGCCCGATCACCCCGCGGCGCAGGCCGCGCGTGCACGATCGGCGCAGACCCCCGAGAAGAACCGACCAGCGCAAGAAGCGCAGGAAGGACGAAACGTCGCCGGAACGGCTGCGCCGGGAGCTCATGGCCGCGCTACACGAGGCGGGGCGACTGGCCGACCGCACCCCCGGTGACGTGGACGCCGTGCGGCGCGGGCTGCCCGCGATCAAAAGGCGGCACCGCCTGACCCTGCTGTCCGTGGCCGTCCACCCCAGGTCCGGCGCCGCCGTGCTCTTCGTCTTCGACGGCGCGATCAACCCGCGCGCCAGGTTCGAGCACCTGGCGACCGACCAGTACCTGCTCGACGCGAAGAAGGTCTTCAAGGAGACGAACCGCGCGTTCGCCCTCACCGAGATGCCCGGCACGATGGGCGATCCCGTGCCAGGACTGGCGAAGGTCCTTCGGCTGGGCGAGACGCAGGCGCGCAAGTACGCCGAGCAGTGGGTCAAGGAGGGCAAGCTCACCAAGAAGACCACGGCGCGAGGCCGTGTGGTCTACAGCTTCGTCCACCTGACCGACGTCCACCTGCGGGTTCCGTACGACCATCCGGAGCGCCCCAAGTGGATGGCGGGCGCGGCCAAGATCAAACTCTCCACCGTGCGGGCGGAGCGCTTGTGGTACCTGGTCATCGCGGGCCTCCGGGACAGGAACGCGGCGCACTTCGAGGTCGTCGCGGACGCGCTGATGACGACCATGCGGATCCCGCCGGGCAAGGGCGCGCTCTGGTCGAAGGGCGAGGACCTCAGCGACTACGCCATAACCCTCGGGTTCGTGACGCTGGAGGCGCAGGAGTTCTACAACGTCACGCAGGGGCTGGTCCTGCTCGACAACTGGCCCGTCGTCCGTCCGGTGTGGCAGGCGTTCTCGGAGCGCTACGCGAGCCGGCTGCGCAAGGAGATCCACATCTTCCTGCGGCAGTACGCGACCGGTTCGGTGCTCGTCGACATCGAGCTCCCCGCGGTGCGGGAGACCGAGGCCAACCTGCGCAGGAAGCTCCCCCTGAGATTCCACGGCATGGAATGGGGCGACGACCCGCTGCGCATCCTGCAGGCACCGGTCCCCGGGTACTGGCGCGAGCTGAGGCGCGACGGAACGCCCCTCGGCGAGGGCCGGCAGCAGATCCTGGACGAGGGCGGGGCCAAGGCCGCGACCAGCGTGGCACGACGGCGCTTCTTCACCAGCCAGGCATCGAAACGCGCGGCCGGAACACGGACGGGAACGGGGGGCGTCGAGCCGGACGCCCTCGGCAGGCTGATGGAATCACTGCCGGTGGTGCCGCGGGTGGAGCCGGCGATGAGGCGGTTCGCCCGGCAGGTCGTCAACGCCGCCGGTGACATCACCCTGGCCCCCGTCGGCGGCGGGTTCTCCGGCGCGCCGGTCCTGCGGATCCTCGATGCCGGGAACACGCTTCTCGGCGTGCTGAAGATCTTCCCGAACCGGGAGGAGTTCGCCATGGAACTGTCGGCGCTGGCCCGGCTCGGCAGGGTGCGGATCGTGGACGGCCGGGCCGTGTACGCGCTGGGCGTCGCCCGCACGTCGAAGAAGCCCGGGGCCGCCGGCATGGTGGTACTGAGCCCGGCCTCCGGCAAGGACGTCGAGGGGATGATGCGCGAGACCGGGGCCACCCCGGCGGGCCCGGAACGTCGACGACAGCTGGGGCAACTCCATGCGGCGGTCGCGGGGATCGCACGCACGCTCGCCAGGCTGCACAACGCCCCGACCGGCTCAGGCGGCGCGGTCGCACCCGCGTTCATGGGGCGGCACATCGACGACATGCTCCGCAGGCGTTCCCAGCTGACCGGTCTTCGCACCGAGCTGGCCAGGGTGGGAATCGACGTGGCCGAGCTGCAGTCGAGAATCGACACGCTGGTCGCCGGGTTCCGGGCGAACCCCGGCGGGGCGGCCCTGGTGCACGGCGACTCCCATCCCGGCAACTACTTCTACAACCCGGCGACCGGGGTCACGATGATCGACACCACGACGCTGCACTTCTCCATCGACGCCCGCGGCCGGCCCATGGGCGCTCCGTCCCGGGACGTCGCCAACTTCGCCCAGCAGGTGGCGCACTACAGCGTCAACCTCAAGCTGACGCCTCCCGAGATAGCCGAGCTCCAAGACGTCTTCCGGCAGGCGTACGCCGGCACCGGCGGCGCGAGCACGACCCCCGAAGCGGACGCGTTCTTCCGCGCCAGGACGTCGCTGGGCTGGCTGATGAGGGCGATGAACGACCTGCGGACCGGCGGACCGCGCACTCTGGACAGCGCGCAGCGCAGCCACATCGAACTGGCCAAGCAAGCGTTCGGACTCAGGAGCTGATCCAGCGGTGACCGGCGGAACAGGCATCGACGGCGGGACGTGGCCGGCGCCCTGGGAACGGCGCCAACAACCGGACATCCCTCGTCCCGTTACCGGGACCCCCGCCGGCCGGTACCACGCCGGGTCATCGCGAACATGTTCGTTACGATCGGGTCGTGAGTGGGAGAAGAGAGCCGATCAGCCGCCGGGAGCGTCCGGCGAAGCCCGCACTGTCTCGGCGCGGGATCGTGGACGCCGCCGCGCGGATCATGCGAGCGGAGGGGCTGGGGAAGGTCACGATGCGCCGCCTGGCGCAGGAGTTGGACACCGGCCCGGCGTCGCTGTACGTCTACGTCGCCAACACCGCCGAGCTGCACGCGGCCGTTCTGGATGCTCTGCTCGGCGAGGTCGACCTGACCGGACGGGACGGCGGTGAGGACTGGCGCGAGCAGCTCCGTGCCGTCATGACGTCGTACACCCTGGTGCTGTTCGAGCACCCGCAGCTCGCGCGGGCCGCGCTCGTCGCCCGCCCGAGCGGGGAGAACTATCTGCGTCTGGTGGAGCGCATCCTGGCTCTCCTTTCGTGCAGTGGCGTCGGCCGCGAACAGGTCGCCTGGGGGGTGGACAAACTGCTCCAGGATGCGACGGTCACCGCTGCCGAGCACGCGACGCACGAGCACGACCCCGCCTCCGAGGACGACTGGAACGCCGCCGTGGATGCGCTGCACGCCGTGGACGCCACCACGCATCCGGCGATCACCGCGCACATGCCCGCCCTGATCGGCGGCTCGGTGCGGGACAGGATGCACTGGAGCTTCGACGTCCTCGTCAACGGCATCACGCACACGCCGGTTCCGGGCACAGTGGACTGAGCTCTGGGCGCGTGGGCCGCCCTGTCGGCGGAGGGGGCTTGGGAGCCGAGATCTCGCCGCCCGCTGTCGGCGCTCGATTCGACGAACTTGTTCGCAACGAACATGTTCGTTACGCTGACGGGAGTGGCCGAGGCATCGCTTGCCGCCCCGTCGCGGACACCGCCCTTCGAAGGGCCGTGCGGCGTCGGCGGCGATCACTCGGCGGACAGAGGTGCTCCCCTACTTCTTCCGGAGGCAGCCCCATGAGCACGAGTCATTCTCCTGTCGCGATCATCGGCGGAGGGCTCGGCGGCCTGACCGCCGCCCGTGTCCTGCACGTCAAGGGCATCGAGTCGGTGATCTTCGAACGGGAGGCGTCGGCGGCGGCCCGTACCCAGGGCGGGATGCTCGACATCCACGAGGACAGCGGGCAGAAGGCACTGCACACCGCCGGCCTCCACGACGACTTCCTGCAGATCGTCCACGAGGGCGGACAGGCCATGCGCCTGCTCGGCCCCGACGGCACGGTGCACGTGGCCGAGCAGGACGACGACACCGGCGACCGGCCGGAGGTGGACCGCGGCGACCTGCGTGACCTGCTGCTCGCCTCTCTGCCCGGCGGCACGGTCCACTGGGGACGAAAGGTCACCGGTGCCCGGGCGCTGGGCGACGGGCGCCACGAGGTGACGTTCGCCGACGGCTCGACCATCACCACCGATCTCCTGATCGGCGCGGACGGCGCCTGGTCCCGGATCAGGCCGCTGGTATCGGACGCCAGGCCCGCCTACACCGGCATCTCCTTCGTCGAGACCGACCTCTTCGACGCCGACACCCGCCACCCGCGCGGCGCCGCGCTCATCGGCGGCGGGTTCTTCATCGCCGTGGGGCACGAACGCGGTGTTCTCGCGCACCGGGAGACCGACGGCAGCCTCCACGTCTACACGGCACTCAAGATCGACGAAGGCTGGCTGGACACGGTCGACTTCACCGACCAGGCCGCCGCCAAGGCCGCGGTCCTCGCCCACTTCGAGGGCTGGGACGAGGGCCTGCGCGGCCTGGTCGCCGACGCGGACACGATCATCCCGCGCCGTATCCACGCCCTGCCCGTCGGGCACCGCTGGGACCGCGTCCCAGGCATGACGCTGCTCGGTGACGCCGCCCACCTGATGTCCCCCTTCGCCGGGGAGGGCGCCAACCTCGCCATGGTCGACGGCGCCGAACTCGCCCTGGCCATCGCCGCCCATCCCGGCGACACCGAGGCCGCCCTGGCCGCGTACGAGGAGGCACTCTTCTCGCGCGGCGAGGCGTCCGCCGCCGAGTCCGCCGCCAGCCTGGACACGATGTTCGGCGAGCGGGGCCTGGAGCAGCTGGCCGCGTTCTTCACCTCCGGCCCGTGAGGGCCGCCCTGACGACGATGCTCGACCGGTTCCTGTCCTGAAGGCCCCGGCCTGCGGCCCCGCTTCACGCGCCGGTGAACAGCTGTGCTCCGCATGCGCCACAGCATCGCGACGTCGGATGTGATTGGATTGGCGACGCATCTTCGCACCGGAATGTCCTGGTTCGTTGGGCGCTCGCGGTGCCTGTCGTCATTCGGTCGTTCGCCGACGGGCCGGACGGCCGGAGAGTTCTGGCGGAAGGCCGTCACGGTTCGCCGCCCAGCAGGCCGACGGCACACCCCGAGTAAGGAACCTCGCGATGAGCACCCCGCACGCCTTCCCTCTGACGCCCGTTCCGATCCATGTGCCCGACGAGGTCCTCGATGACCTGCGCGCCCGTCTGGCGTTGACCCGTCCGCCGCTGGACGAGGGGAACGAGGACTGGTCCTACGGCGTGCCGGACGGCTACCTGCGTGAGCTGGTCGCCTACTGGCGGGACGGCTACGACTGGCGCAAGGCCGAGGCCGCGATCAACGTCTACGAGCACTACCAGGTGAGCGTCGCCGACGTCCCGGTGCACTTCATGCGCAAGCCCGGCCGCGGCCCGCGTCCGATTCCGTTGATCCTCACCCACGGCTGGCCGTGGACGTTCTGGCACTGGTCGAAGGTGATCGACCCGCTCGCCGACCCGGCCGCGTTCGGCGGTGACCCCGCCGACGCCTTCGACGTCATCGTGCCGTCCCTGCCCGGCTTCGGTTTCCCCGGCCCGCTCACCGGCTTCCCGGACGTCAACTTCTGGAAGGTCTCCGACCTCTGGCACACCCTGATGACCGAGACCCTGGGCTACGAGAAGTACGCCGCCGGGGGCTGCGACATCGGCGGGATCGTCTCCAGCCAGCTCGGCCACAAGTACGCCGGCGAGCTGTACGGCATCCACATCGGCTCCGGGCTGCCGCTCGACTTCTTCACCGGCCCCCGGGCCTGGGACTTCGCCCGGAACCGCCCCCTCACCGACGACCAGCCCGCCGACGTCCGCGCCCGGATCGTCGAGCTGGACCACCGCTCGGCGTGCCACCTCGCCGTGCACATGCTCGACGGCGCCACCCTGGCCCACGGGCTGAGCGACTCACCCGCCGGACTGCTCGCCTGGCTGCTGGAGCGCTGGAACGCCTGGAGCGACAACGGCGGCGACGTCGAAACCGTCTTCACCAAGGACGACCTGCTCACCCACGCCACGATCTACTGGGTGAACAACTCCATCGCCACGTCGATGCGCTACTACGCCAACGCCAACCGCTACCCCTGGGCCCCCGCCCACGACCGCACCCCCGTCGTGCAGGCCCCCGTCGGCCTCACCTTCGTCACCTACGAGAACCCGCCCGGCATCCACACCGCCGCCGAGCGCGTCCAGGCGTTCAAGACCGGCCCGCAGGGCGGCTGGTTCAACCACGTCAACGTCAACGCCCACGACCACGGCGGCCACTTCATCCCCTGGGAGAACCCCGACGCCTGGGTGAACGACCTGCGCCGCACCTTCCACGGCCGCAGGCCCTGAACGGGCTCGCCGGCGTCACAACCGTCCTCTAACCAGCGGCCGGCGCCGGCTTGCCGAACATCGCGCAGATCGCGGCGGTCTGCAGCGCGCCGGCGGCCTCGGCGATCTTCGGGTCGGTCTCGAACTCGATCCAGGACTCCGTCGCGACGAGGACCATCGCCGTGCGGCCGCCGGCGCGGTCGGTGACGTTGACGGTGAGGTAACCGGGGATGCCGCCGTCGTGCCCCCAGAACGTGCCGCACGGGTGGGGGCCGGTCTGGATGCCCAGCCCGTAGCCGGGCCCGTCCGGCTGCCGCGGGTCCACCGGCACGGTGGTGCGCATCTGTGCCAGTTGGGCGGCGGGGAGCAGCGTGCCGGACATCAGCGCGGTGAAGAACCGGGACCAGTCCCGCGTGCTGGACACCACCGCGCCGGCCGCCCCGCCCCAACCGGGGTCATTGCCGGAGACGTCCACGTGACCGTGGCGGCGCGGCCCGGCGAAGTGCCGGAACCCGGCCGGCACGCCCGGCGGCATGTGGGCGGCGTCCGGTTCGTAGCCGTGGGCATGAGTGCCACGCCAGGTGCCGTCGGTGGCGAAGTAGGTGTGTTCGAGGCCGAGCGGCCGCGCGATCCGGTCCCGTACGAGATCGGCCAGGCTCGCCCCGGTGACCCGCTCCAGGACGGCGCCGATCGCGGCGTAGTTGGTGTTGCTGTACGACCATTTCGCGCCCGGCGCGAACAGCGGGGCGTGCTTCACCCCCAGGGCGAGCAGTTTCTCCGAGGTCCACCGCCGCCGGTCCGTGCCGAGCATCGACCGCCGCATCGCGGCGTCCTTGGTGTAGTCGAACAGGCCGCTGGTGTGGTTGAGCAGCATGCGCAACGTGATCGCCGTACCGCCCGGCACCTTGCCCGGCAGCCACTTGTCCACCGGGTCGGCCAGGGCGAGCCTGCCCTCGGCGACCAGTTGCAGCACGAGCGTGGCCATCATGGTCTTGGTGTTGGAGCCCATCCGGTACTCGTCCGCCGCGGTCAGCAGGTGATCCCGTCTGGTCCAGGGGGCCTGCGCGGCGATCTCGACCGGCCGGCCACGGCCGTCGTCGACCCGCACGATCACGCCGGGCGCCCCGGCGTCCACCAGCTTGCGCGCGAGCTCCTGGAGCCGCGCGCGCTGCGCCGTGGTGTCGCTCCGGCCCGCGGCCGGCGTGGCCGCGGCGACGGCCGGCGTCGCCGCCAGCGCCAGGCTCACGACCAGCGCCGACGCCGTGACCACGCGCGGCACCCGTGACCGCACCGCACGATCCGACGAGAGAACACGTTGAGACATTGACCCGTTCCTCCGGGTTGATAAGTGACGCGGACGACCCCACCCTCCGACCCGCCACTCTCAAACCGCTCTCAACGCGTTGTCGCCGCCCCGCCGACCGCTTCCTTTGCGCTTCCCGTGCGGGGTGCGGTGATGGTCGTGGACACCAGGTGCTCGGCCTCGGACCGCGACATCGCCGCGCCCGCGGCGTGCGCGGCCGCGAACTCGGCGGCGCCGAGGGCGGCCGTGGCCCGCCGCGTGGTCAGCGGTATGCCGGTGTCATCGAGGTCGTCCCAGCCGCGCAGCACGGTGGCGGCCCCGAGCAGCCGTCCCGCCCGCGCCGCCCGCCCGCGGCACAGCTCGATCGCGGCGACCACGTTCGCGATCGAGGCCGCGACCGGCGTGTGCCAGGTCAGCGTCAGGTGCACCGCCGGGTGGTCGAGCCGGCGCATCGCCTCGTCGGGGAGACCCTCCGCGACGTCCACCTGGGCGAGCACGCCCAGCAGCAACGCGGCCAGGTGCGGGGTGGCCCGGCCGGGTGACGCCTTGGCCAGGCCGGCCCGGGCGTGTTCGCGGGCCGCGCCTGGCCGTCCGGCCCGCCATTCCAGCCGCGCCAGGCCCAGGCACACCTGCGCGTGCGACTCCGCCGACCCGGTCCGCTCCACCTGGCCGAGCAGGTCCGTGAGCCGCCGCCGCCCGCCGGCCACGTCGCCGGTCCGGGCCCGGTGCAGCGCGGCCGCCACCTCGTTCTCCATCGTGTGCTCGGGCATGCCGAGTTCCCGGAAGTACCGGGTGGCCCGCTCGGCGAGCGCGGGCGCGCCGTCCGGTTCACCGGCCCGCCGCGACGCCGAGTGCAGAGTGCTCATCGTGGTGGCCAGGCCCCACCGCTCGCCGAGCTCCTCGAAGCCGGCCAACGCGTGCGACAGCAGGTCCTTCGCCTCGGCGGCGCGCCCGGTGTTCATGGCCACCACGCCTCGGACCAGCAGGGCCAGCGACCGGTGCCACGGATCCGTCCACGCCTCCAGGGACACCTCCGAGGCCGCCCGGTCGCCCGCGCCTATGGCCAGCGCCAACCGGGCCATCTCCACGATGGGGTGGGCGCCGGGGGCGACGCACTCCAGCGCCGTCCTGATCCGGGCGAAGGCCGCCTCCGCCTCCTCCGGCCGGCCGACGGCCTCCGTGGTGGCGAGCGCGTGCGCGAGCACCACCAGCGCGCGGGCCCGCGGCTCGGCCGGGCCGCGGACCTGGAGCACCCGGCCGAGCAGGTCCACCGACTCCGGCGGATGGTCCCGCAGGAACCAGAACCAGCTCAGCGCGACGCCGAACCGGACCGCCAGGGCGGCCTCCCCCGACTCGGCCGCCCAGCGGATCGCGGCCGACAGGTTGTCCCGTTCCGCCGACAGGCGGGCCAGCCAGCGCAGTTGGCCGGACGTGCGCAGCTGCGGATCCGCGGTCTCGGCCAGCTTCAGGAAGAACCCGGCGTGCCATCCGCGTACGAGGTCGGCCTCCGCGCGCCGGGCCAGTCGCTCCAGGCCGTACTCCCGGATGGTCTCCAGCACGCGGTAGCGCGGTTCGAGCGGGTCGGCGGGCTCCACCGGGTGCAGCAGGGACTTGTCGACCAGCGCCGCCAGCAGCTCCCCGACCTCGCCCGACCGGCCGATCGCCTGCGCCGCGTCCTCGGTGAAGCCGCCGGGCACGACCGACAGCCGTTCCAGCAGCGTCCGCTCGTCGGGGTCGAGCAGGTCCCAGCTCCAGGCCACCGCGGCGCGCAAGGTCCTGTGGCGCGGCAGTGCGGTGCGGCTGCCCGCGGTGAGCAGCCGGAACCGGTCGTCCAGCCGTACCGCGACCGCCTCGACCGGCAGGGCGCGCAGCCGTGCCGCGGCCAGCTCGATCGCCAGCGGCAGGCCGTCCAGGCGGCGGCAGATCTCCACCACCGCCGCCAGCGCGTCACCCTCGGCGGTGAAGCCGGGCCGCACCGCGGCGGCCCGGTCGTGGAACAGCCGGACCGCCGCGCACGCTCGGGCCCGCTCCGCCGTCGCCCCCGGTTCGGGCAGCTCCAGCGGCAGCACCGGGTGCAGCGTCTCCCCGTCGATCCGCAGCGGTTCCCGGCTGGTGGCCAGCACCCGCAGTCTCGGGCACCGGCCGAGCAGGGCGCCGGCGAGCGCCGCGACGGCCTCGATCACGTGCTCGCAGTTGTCCAGCACCAGCACCAGATCGTCGTCCGCGAGCGACTCGACCAGGCGGTCCAGGACCGACTCCGGGGTGACGTGCCGCTGCGGTGCGCCCTCCTGGCGCGCTCGCACCACGTCGAGCAGCACGCGGGGCACCTCGTCCGCGCCGACCGGCGCCAGCGGGACGAACCACACCCCGCCGGACGGCGAGAGCCGCCGGCCGACGCTGTTGGCCAGCCGGGTCTTGCCCGCTCCCCCGGCACCGACCAGCGTGACCAGCCGGCCCCGGCCGAGCAGGCCGACCACGCGGCGGACGTCCTCGTCGCGGCCCACGAAGCTGGTGAGCGGGACGTCCAGATCGCCGTGCGACCGGCGGGGAGGGGGCAGGCCGCCGCGCAACACCGCCAGGTGTGCCTCCTGGAGCAGCGGCCCGGGATCGCTGCCGTAACTTTCGGCCAGCAGGTCGCGGATCCGCTGATAGGCGGCCAGCGCCTCGGCGCCGCGGCCGTTCCGCGCCAGGGCACGGATGAGCTGGGCGTGCAGCCGTTCGCGCAACGGGTGGGCGGCGGTCAGTGCTTCGAGTTCGGCGACCAGGTCCAGGTCGGCGCCCAGCGCGAGCTCGGCCTCGATCCGGTCCTCCAGGGCGGCCGGCCGGGCCCGCTCCAGCCGCTCGGCCTCGGCGCCGGCGAACGGCGCCTCGCGCACGTCCGCCAAGGCGGGGCCGCGCCACAGGCTCAGCGCCTCCCGCAGCGTGGCGGCGGCCTCGGCGGGGCGGTCCTGCGCGTACAGCCGCCGGCCCGCGCGGGCCAGCCGCTCGAAACGGACGGCGTCGATCGCGTCCGGCTCGACGGCCAGCCGGTACCCGGCCGGGTCCAGGGTGAGCAGCCCGGGGTCGCCGAGCACGCGCCGTAACCGGGAGACCAGCAGTTGCAGCGCGTGCAGGTGGTCGGCCGGTGCCGCCTCGTCCCACAGCGCCTCGACCAAGGTCGCCGGACGGACGGCACGCCCGGCGTCCAAGGCCAGCCGGGCCAGCAACGCCCGCAGCCGCGCGCCGCCGACCCGCGTCGGGCCGCTGGCGGTGTCCAGCACCAGCGAACCGAGGACGCCGACCCGCACCGGTCCACCGTCGCCCCACGACTCGATCGCCTCCGCCATGGCCAGCAGTCTGTCAGCCCGGCGAAGCCCACCCACCGCCACCTCGACCGAGACCAAGCGCGACATCCTGGCGGCTCTCATCGCGTGTCCACGAATCTGGGCCTGGCCCGGAAGTCGGGGGCCTTGTCCGCGGAAGATTACGCTGGGCGTTCCAACCTGGAGTCCCTCACCGGAGTTGGTTCGATACATGGACCATTACGAGGGGTTCCACGAGTTCGTACGCACGCGTCAGCAGTCGCTGATGCGGACGGCGTACCTGCTCACCGGGAACCCCCATCTCGCCGAGGACCTTTTGCAGACGGTCCTCACCCGTGTCGCCTCCCACTGGGCGAAACTCGCCAAGGACGGTAACCCCGAGGCGTACGCCCGTAAAGCCCTGGTGAATCAGGCCATCTCGTGGCGCAGGCGCAAGCGGGTCGAGTTACCGGGAGCCGAGCTGCCGGAGCCGGCCGAGTCGGGGCAGCACGACGAGGCGACCGTGCGCCGTCTCGCCCTGCGCAACGCGCTGGCGAAGCTCACGCCGAAGCAGCGGGCCGTGATCGTACTGCGCTTCTACGAAGACCGCTCGGAGCACGAGACCGCGCAGCTCATGGGCGTCTCGATCGGCACTGTCAAGAGCCAGACCAGCTACGCGCTGTCCAAGCTGCGCGCGCTCACCCCGAAGGAGGTGTACCGATGAATCACACGTTGCGCGAGGACCTGCACGCGCTGGCCGAGCAAGCGCCCACCGTCGATCTGGCGGCACAGGCGGTGCGGGGCGCGCGCAGGAGGCGCGCGACCCGGCTGGCCGTGGCGGCCGCCGCCGTCACCTGCCTGATCGCGCTGGGCGGCGGATCCCTGCTGCTGCGGGTACGGCCCACGCCCCCGATCGTGTTCGTACCGCCGGAGACGAAAGCCCCCCTGTTGCCCGCGAAGGGAGTCGGGCCGGTGGAGCAGGCCTTCCGGCCGGGCTGCCTCGGTGGCTCGTGCGCCGGAAGTCCTTGGCACATCGTGACGCGCCAGGGCGACACCTACCAACTGGGCAAGGAGGCGACCGGACCGCTGGAGGTCACGGCGGACGGCCGCAGGATCGCGTACTACAGCGCGAAGCATCGCGGCATCGTCGTGCGCGACCTGGCGAGCGGCAAGACGTGGCAGGCGCCGTTGAAGCAGCCCGCAGAGGACTTCGCGGTCGAGTACGCGCTGCGGCTGTCGCCTGACGGGCTGCGGTTCGTCGTGTCCGGGTGGGGCGGCCGGCGCGAGCCGAACAAGCTGGTGGACGTGGAACGCGGGACGGTGACCGACCTCAAGCGGGGATGGTGGCCGGTGAGCGTTTCGGACGGTCCGGGACCCGTCGTGCTGGCCAAGCCGTACGACATGACCAGCCAGGTATGGGTGCTCGGCCACGCCCCGATCACCATCCAGGACTTCACGTACCACTACAGCGGCCTCGCACCTGACGGACGGACACTCGCCCGACTAGGACAGACCGTCGACCGGAATCGGCGACCGATGGCGCAGGGAGACGGATCCATCGTGACCTTCGATGCGACGCAGGCCGGTCGGGAGAGCCGTACCTCGATCTCCGGGCTACCGGAGGGGCTCCGTCCTTCGCGGTTGGGGGCCTGGTTGAACGCCACGGAGGTGACCGTGCTGGCCGTCCCCGATTCTCCGAGCGGGACCCCGTCCGTGGTCTACGCGGTGGACGTGCGGACGGGCAAGAGCAGAGAACTCTTCGCATTGCGTAAGGACGGCCTGAACGTGGTACCGGGGCTGGTGCGCTGAGGATGCGGGCGACGCTGTCGCGATCGCCGCGACACAGCACCTCCTTGCCGTCGCGGCGGGAGGTGACCATGACGCCGCGGCTCGGAGGTCGGTACGTAGCTCAGGACCGTGATATCAGAAGCCGGGGCTGTGTGGCTTCTGATATCAGGTGCCAGGGGATATCGCCCGTTCTCGTCATGGAGGTCAGTCCGCGTTTCTGACGCGGTCGTAGATGAGGCAGATCGCGCCGGACTCGGTGGTCGACAGGTCGGTGAGGGACCAGGATGTCGTGGGAAGGCCGTCGTCGAACAGGCGGGCGCCGGCGCCGGCGAGTTCGGGGCAGAGTGTGATGCTGAGCCGGTCGAGTTCGTCCGCGGCCAGCAGGGCCTTGATGACGCTGCCGCTGGCCAGGACGATGATGTCGCCGCCGGGCCGCTCGCGGAGCCGTTTGACCTCGGCGGCGGGATCGGCCTCGGCGAGCCGGGAGTTCCGCCACGGCGCCTCGGTCAGGGTCGAGGAGAAGACGACCTTCTCGGTCTCGTCGAGCCATCGGGCGAAGGTGCGGTCCCGGGGGTCGGCGTTGTCGTCGCCCGCGACCGCCGGCCAGAAGGAGCCGAAGCCTTCGTAGTTCTTGCGGCCGAGCAGGACGGTGGTGGCGGCGCCCGTCACCCGCACCATGTGGTCGCGGGAGGCGTCGGTGAGGGCGTGGGGGACGATCCAGCTCATGTCCGCCTCGCCGCCGGGACCGCTGACCCTGCCGTCCAGGGAGAGCGAGATGTTGGCGACGACCTTGCGGGCGCGGGCGTGGGAGTCGTGCGACATTCGCGGTCTTCCTTCGGTGAGCGGCACCGGGCGGCGCCGTGTACGGCAATCCTCTCGTCCGCGCAGGTCAGGAACATCTGCCATCTGGCAGAGATGCCGACCGGCCGGTGGCCGATCTGCTGGCATACTTCCTGGATGCCTGCCGTCCATCGTGTTCCGCCGGAGTTGTCGTCGTTCGTCGGCCGGGCCACGGAGCTCGCGGCGATCGGCGACGCGGTGGCGGCCGGGCGGGTGCTGACGCTGACCGGGCCGGGCGGGTGCGGGAAGACCCGGCTGGCGATCCGCGTCTGCCAGGCGGCCGCGCAGGCGTGGCCGGACGGGGTGTTCTGGGTCGGTCTGGAGGAGGAGACGGACGGCGGCCAGGTCGCCCGCCGGGTGGCGGCGGCGCTGGACCTCCCGCTGCCCTCCGGGCCGGACCCGCTGCCGGCGCTGGTCGCCGCGCTGCGCGACCGTGAGCTGCTCGTGGTGGTCGACAACTGCGAGCACGTGCTGGACGACGCCGCCAAGGTCGTCGCGGCGGTGCTGTCGCAGTGCCCGCGCGTGGCGGTGCTCGCCACCAGCCGCGCCCGGCTCGGCGTCGCCGGCGAGCGCGTGTGGCCGGTGCCGCCGATGGGCCTGGCCGACGCGCTGGAGCTGTTCCTCGAACGCGTCCGCGCCGGCGCGCCGGACGCGGCGGGCGGGTCGGAGGTCCGCTCGGGGGCGCGGCGGATCTGCGACAGGCTCGACCGGCTGCCGCTCGCGCTGGAGCTGGCCGCCGGCTGGGCGGGCACCCTGTCGCCGGCCCAGATCGCGGACTCTCTCAGCGCGCCGTTGGACCTGCTGGACGGCGGCGCGCGGACCGCGCCGTTCCGGCAGCGGACGCTCCAGGGCTCGATGGACTGGAGCCACGACCTGCTGGACGACGACGAGCGGGTCCTGTTCCGGCGGATCGGGGTCTTCGAGCCGGGCTTCACCGCGGACGCCGTGACCCGCCTGGCCGCGCTCGGCGGCCCCGGCCGCGAACGCCTGCTCAGAGGGCTGCGGGGGCTGATCGACAAATCGCTGGTCGTAGCGGACACGACCGGTGAGGTGGCCAGGTACCGGATGCTCGGGGTCGTCCGGGCGTACGCGCTCGCCCGCCTGGAGGAGGCGCGGGAGGCCGACGCCGCCCGCGACCTGCACCTCGAGGTCTACGCGTCCTTGCTGGAGCGGCTGGCGCCGCTGCTGGACACCGACAAGGACGCCTGGCGGGCGCGACTGGGCGCCGCCTACCCCAACGTCCGTGCCGCGATCGAGTGGGGGCTGTCGCGCGCCGACCCGGCCCGGGGGCGGCGCCTTGCCGCGGCCTGCGCGTGGCTGTGGCACCTGGAGGGGCGCGGCGCCGACGGGGCGCGGCTGCTGCGGAAGGCCGTGGCGCGCGGCGCGGACGAGCGCGGCCCGCTGCAGGCGGAGGTGCTGGCGGCGCTGGCGCTGGTCCTCAACACCGCCGAGCCGGGCATCGAGGCGTTCGAGGTGGCGCGGACGGCGCGGGCCATGGCCGAGGAGACCGGCGCGCCGGCGGCGGGACGGCTGGCCCGATCGCTGGACGCCATCGGACGGCTCGCCGTGGGCCTGCCCGAAGCTCTCGAGGAGGCACGGGCGGTCAGAGGCGAGGCCGTCGCGGCCGGGGACGGATTCGTCGCCGACTCCGCCGAGGCGTTCATCGGGCTCATGCACGTGCTCGCCGACGACTACCGTCAGGCGATCGGATGCCTGGAGCACGCCGTGGAAGGGCTTCTGCGGCGCGGCGACCGGGGCACGGGGTCCTTCGCCCTCGGCTGGCTGGCGCTGGCCGCCGCCAGGTCGGGCGCGCTCCGGCGTGCGGGCGAGGCGGCCGAGCGTGCCGTGACCACGGCGGAACCCCTGCGCGACCTGCACTGGACCGGCTCGGCCCGGGTGATCCTGGCCGAGATCCGCCTCCTTCAGGGCCGCCCGGAGGAGGCCGCCGCCGCGCTGGCCCCCATCGACCGCCTGATCGCCGGATCGGGGCCGCTGCCGTTCATCACCGGCTGGGAGCGCTGCAAGGCGCTGCTCGCGCTCGAGCACGGCCGCCCGGAGGAGGCGGCGGACTGGTGCCGGCATGAGGGACGGTGGCAGGAGAAGCCGAGCACCGAATGGCTCGCGCCCGAGACCCAGCTCGTGCTGGCGACCGCCCTGCGCGAGGCGGGCGACCACACCGCCGCGGCGCGCGTGTTGCGGGCCCTGTCCGACGCGCCGGTGACCGGGCAGATGCCGCGCATCCGCGCGGGCGTGCTGGACGAGCTGGCGCTGCACGCGGCCGACATCGAGCAGGCGCTGCGGCTGCACCATGAGGCCCTGCGGATCCGGACAGACCACGACCTCGTCCTCGGGCAGGTCGACGGCCTGGAACACCTGGCAGCGGTCAACCTGCGGCGCGGGGCGGCCGAGACGGCCGGGATCCTCGCGGGCGCCGCGGAACGCGCCCGCGCCGACCTCGGGGCCGCGCGGCGGGTCACCGTCACGAACGCGGAGTGGCGGGCGCGGCTGGAGGAGCCGGACCTGCGTGACGCCGTGGCGCGGGGGCGCGCGATGGACCTGGCCACGGCCGTCGGCTACGCCACCCGCGCCCGCGGGCCGCGCCGCCGGCCGGAGTCGGGGTGGGAGAGCCTCACGCCCGCCGAGCGGTCGGTGGCGCGGCTCGCCGCCGAGGGGCTGTCCAACCCCGAGATCGCCACCCGCCTGTTCGTCGGCCGCGGCACGGTCAAGACGCACCTGGCGCACGTCTACGCCAAGCTCCAGGTCGCCAACCGCACCGAGCTCGCCCGCGCGGCGATCGCTCTCGGCGCCGACGGCGACCCCGATGCGCCGCGAGGCTGAACACCCCGGCGGACGAGCCGCAGGGCAGCCGGAACTCCGATCCGCATGGCGCCGACTCACCCACGTATGGGAACAAGCGTTTCCGGGCCGCGGCAGGCCCGCGCTCAGGAATTGGACCGGTCGGCGCCCGTAGAGGGAGTCAGTGCGGGAGGCGCAGGCCCGCGACGAGGAGTTCCACCAGCCGGCGCGCGTCGTAGCGGGGGTCGCTGTCCGCGCCGATGCAGAGGTTGCCGACGCCGCGCATGAGTTCGTAGGCGTCGACGTCGGAGCGGATCTCCCCGGCGTCGGCCGCGGCTCGCAGCAGGTGGGCGCACACGGGCACGAGCCGGTCGAGGAAGTAGGCGTGCAACGCGTCGAAGCCGGCGTCGTCGGATCGGAGCACGGCGGCCAGCCCGTGCTTGGTGACCAGGAAGTCCACGAACAGGTTGATCCACCGCCCCAGGGCCGCGTGCGGGCTCGCGCCGCTCGCCAGCAGGGCGGGGCCGGCCTCGGCGCACGCCTCCACCTGGTGCCGGTAGACGGCGATGATGAGATCCGCCCGGGTCGGGAAGTGGCGGTAGATCGTGGCCACCCCGACGCCCGCCCTGGCCGCGATGTCGCGCACCGGCGCCTCGACGCCGGAGGTCACGAAGACCGCGGCGGCGGCGTCGAGCAGCGTCCTCTCGTTGCGCCGCGCGTCGGCCCGCTTGCGCGGGGCCGCCCGCCCCGCTCCCCCGTCGCCGTCCTTCACCGTGCCGTCCCCTTCGCTGCCAGGTTTGCCAAACGGAACCGAGTTCCGTATCGTTAGCGGAACCAGGTTCCGTTTGCTCATGATGCCAGAGCGGCGGCCGGCAGACCAAGCCAGGCATCCCACCCGTAGATGGAGAAGTCATGCAGTACCGCACCTTGGGCCGCACCGGCGTGCAGGTCAGCTCCCTCGTGCTCGGCGCGATGAACTTCGGCGCGATCGGGCGCACCACCCAGGACGAGGCCACCGCCATCGTCGACGCGGCCCTGGAGGCCGGGGTCAACCTCATCGACACCGCCGACAGGTACGGCGACGGCGAGTCGGAGGTCATCGTCGGCAAGGCCATCGCCGGCCGCCGCGACGACATCGTGCTGGCCACGAAGGCGGGCATGCCGATGGGCGGGCGCAATCACCAGGGCTCCTCACGCCGCTGGCTGGTCACCGAGCTGGACGCCAGCCTGCGCCGCCTCGGCGTCGACCACGTGGACCTGTACCAGATCCACCGGTGGGACCCGGAGACCGGCGACGAGGAGACGCTGTCGGCGCTCACCGACCTGCGGCGCGCGGGGAAGATCCGCTACTTCGGCTCCTCGACCTTCCCCGCGTACCGGATCGTGCAGGCCCAGTGGGCCGCCCGGGAGAACCACCTGGGCCGCTACGTCACCGAGCAGCCCAGCTACTCGATCCTGCAGCGCGGGATCGAGACCCACGTGCTGCCCGTGACCGAGCAGTACGGGCTCGGGGTGCTGGCGTGGAGCCCGCTGGCCTCGGGCTGGCTGTCGGGCGCGGTCCGCGCCGGCCGGGAGATCGACACCCACCGCGCGACGCTCATGCCGGAGCGCTTCGACACCGCGATCCCGGCCAACCGCGCCCGGCTGGACGCGGTGGAGCGGCTGGCGAAGGTCGCCGCCGAGGCCGGCCTGACGATGATCCAGCTCGCCCTCGGCTTCGTCACCGCCCACCCGGGCGTGACCAGCGCGATCCTCGGCCCCCGCACCCTGGACCACCTGCGCGCGCAGCTCGCCGCCGCCGACACCGTGCTCTCCGCCGACGTCCTCGACGCCATCGACGAGATCGTCCCGCCTGGTCTCGACCTCGCCCCGGACGAGAAGCACGACACCCCGCCCGCCCTGCTGGACCCGTCGCTGCGCCGCCGCTGACCACGCGCGGACGAGCGGCCGGTCCGCGGGTCAGCTCACGGTGTAGCCGCCGTCCACGATCACGGTCTGGCCGGTCAGGTAGCCGCCGGCGTCGGAGGCCATCCACACGAGGGTGGCGGCCAGTTCTTCCACCTCCCCCATGCGGCCGAGCAGCACCCGGGGCATCATCCGTTCGAGGTAGCCGGGGGTGTACTGGCCGGTCATCTCCGAGGCGAAGAAGCCGGGCGCGACGGCGTTGACGCGGATGCCCCTGCGGCCGGTCCACTGCTGGGCCAGGTCCCGGGTCAGGCCGATCAGCGCGGCCTTGCTGGCCGAGTACGCCGCCTGCGGCAGCCCGGCGGTGGCCACGCCGAGGATGCTGGAGACGTTGATGATGGAGGAGCCGGGCCGCATGACGCGCCCGCATCCCTGGGCGACCCAGTAGCAGCCGTTGAGGTTGGTGTCGATGACCTGGCGGAACTGCTCGGGGGTCTCCCGCAGCGCCGGGTGCGCGCTGGCGACGCCGGCGTTGTTCACCAGCACGTCGACCTTGCCGAACTCGGCCATGACCGTGTCGACGAGCGCGTAGGCCTGGTCGGGGTCGGACACGTCGGCGGTGACCGGCAGCGCGCGGCGCCCGGTCTCGCGCACCAGTTCCGCCGTCCGCTCCAGGCGGTCGGCGCGCCGTCCGGCGAGCGCGACGTCGGCGCCCGCCTCGGCGAAGGCGCGGGCGAACCCGACGCCCAGCCCGGACGAGGCCCCGGTCACCAGGACGACGCGATCGTCCAGGCGGAACCTGTCGAGAATGCCCATGCTGACTCCACGGCTAGGAGATGGTCGCGCGGCGGTGGGCGCCGATCTGCTGGTACCAGGTGAGAAGGTCGGGCCGGTCGATGCCCGCGGGGTCCACCACGCTCGCGAGGTCGTCGCCGCGCAGGATCCGTTTGACGGGCACCTCCAGCTTCTTGCCCGTGCGGGTGTGGGGGACGCCGGGCGCGGCGATGATGTCGTCGGGCACGTGCCGGGGCGAGGCGTGGGTCCTGATGGCGGTCCTGATGGCCTCGCGCAGGGCCTCGTCCAGCTCGACGCCGGGAACCGTGGTGACGAACAGCGGCATCCAGTACCCGCCGCCGGGTTCCTCCAGGCCGATGACCAGGGCTTCGGCGACCTGCGGCAGCTCCTCCACGGGCGCGTAGATGTCCCCGCTGCCCATACGGACGCCGCGCCGGTTCAAGGTGGCGTCGGAGCGCCCGTGGATGACGACCGACCCGCGGCCGGTGATCGTGACCCAGTCGCCGTGCCGCCAGACTCCGGGGAAGGTCTCGAAGTAGGCCTCGCGCAGCCGCGCGTCGCCCGGGTCGTCCCAGAACCGCAGCGGCATGGAGGGCATCGGCCGGCGGACGACCAGCTCTCCCACGGTCTCCTCCACCGGCGCGCCGGAGGCGTCGTAGGCGGCGAGCGCCACGCCGAGGCACGGCGCGGACAGTTCCCCCGCCCACACCGGCACGGTGGGGACGCCGCCCGCGAAGGCGGTGACCACGTCGGTGCCGCCGCTGGTGGTGACCACCGGCACCCGGGAGCCCAGGCCGCGGACGGCCCAGCGGTGCAGGTCGGCCGGGAAGGTGGAGCCGGTGACGGCCAGGCAGCGCAGGGCCTCCAGGTCGTGGGCGCCGAGGTCGGCGCCCGCCTTCTGGCACGCCGCCAGGTAGCCGGGGCTGGTGCCGAGCACCTGGACACGGGTGCGCGCGGCGATGTCGAAGAGCCGGTCGGGCGCGGGGTGGGCCGGGCTGCCGTCGTAGCAGACGATGGCGACGCCGGCCAGCAGCGCGCCGACCAGGTAGTTCCACATCATCCAGCTCGGGCTGGTGTACCAGAACATGCGGTCGCCGGCGCGCAGGTCGAAGTGCAGCGCGGTGGTCTTGAGGTGCTCCAGCACGACGCCGCCGTGGCCGTGCACGATGCCTTTGGGCCGCCCGGTGGTGCCGGAGGAGAACAGCACCCACAGGGGGTGGTCGAACGGCACGTCGAGCGGGGTGAGCGGGACGCCGGTCCGGCCGGCGGCCTCGGCCCAGGGCAGGGTGCCGGGGAGCGTCGCGTCTCCCACGAGCACCGTCGCGGCGAGGCCGGGCAGGCCGGCGCGCAGCTCGCCGAGCTCGCGGCCGCGGTCCACGCGCCGTCCCGCCGACACGCAGGAGGCCGCGGCCACCAGCACGGCCGGGCGGAGCTGCGCCAGGCGCGCCAGCGCCGCCGACACCCCGTAGTCGAGCCCGCACATGGCCCACACGGCGCCGAGGCTCGCCGTGGCGAGGAAGGCGACCACCGCCTCGACACCGTTGGGCAGGTAGCCGGCGACCCGGTCCCCCGGGCGGACGCCGAGGCCGGTGAGGGTGGCGGCGAGGGAGGCGACCTGGGCGCGCAGCTCGGCCCAGGTGACCTCCCGGGTCCGCCCGGACTCCTCGACGGCGATGACGGCGACCTCGTGATCGGGCCGGCCGCGGAACACCTCGCGGGTGTAGTTGAGCACGGTGCCGGGGAACCACACCGCCCCCGGCATGTCCTCCCCGGCCAGGGCCGGGGCGCCGGCGGGACGGGGCGGCAGGCCGAGGTGGTCCCACAGGGCGGACCAGAAGCCGTCGAGGTCCTCCACCGACCACCGCCACAGGTCGTGGTAGCCGGTGGTGAGGTCACGGCCGGTCAGTTCGGAGGCGTAGGCGGCGAAGCCGGTGATGCGGGCGCCGGCGACGGCGTCGGCGGACGGGGTCCAGTCCGGAAGGACGTGGGGCATGGCGAGGGCTCCTTCCCGGGCGGGCGGGCGATCACTCGGGGGTGAGCGCGTCGACGGACTCGACGCCGGAGATCAGTACCTGCGTGGTGTGGGCGATGTGGTCGCGCAGCAGCCGTGCGGCCAGGTCGGCGTCGCGGGCCAGGGCCGCCTCCAGGATGGCGCGGTGCTCGCCGGCGACGTCCCGGTCCTTCTCGTTGCCGAGCGGTCCGGCCCAGCGGCGGTAGAGCTCGGCCTCGTCGCGCAGGGCGAGCGCGATGTCGACCATGCGCCGGCTGGGGCAGGCCCGCAGGAGCGCGCGGTGGAACACCTCGTGGGCGGCGTACCACTCCTCCAGCACGTCGGCGGTGGCCTCGGCGAACTCGCGGGGGTCGATGCGGGACAGGACGTGGTGGGCGGCGACGATCTCGCCCTCCCAGGCCATGTCACCGTGCACGACGGCCTGGCGGAAGGTCATCGCCTCGATCTCGACCCGCGCCATGGTCAGGTCGGTGAGCTGGTCCTGGGAGAGCTCGGCGACGGTGTAGCCCTGGTGGGGCTGTGGCCGTACCAGGCGTTCGGCGGCGAGCCGGGCGAGCGCCTCGCGGGCGACGCCGACGCTGGTGTCGTAGGCCGCGCACAGGTCGGGGAACTTCAGGCGGGCGCCGGGCTTGAGGCGCGCCGCGAAGATGTCGGCCCGGATCTGCTCGTAGACCCGGTCGGTCCGCGTCTTCTTCGGGCCGTTCTGCTGCTGGGGCATGCAGCGCAGCCTAGCTGGATACGAAACTTACCGGCAACATTCGAAACTCTCTTGACACATGCGAAAGTCGTGCCGCATCTTGTGTGACCAGCCCATCTGAGAGAGGAACCATCGATGCGCATCGGAAACGTCGGGGGACGGGCGCTTCTCATCACCGGCGACAACACCGGGATCGACATCGCCACCGCCAGCGAAGGCGCCTTCGGCCCGTCCATGCAGTCGCTCTACGACCGCTGGACCGACTTCCGCGCCTGGGCCGCGCGGGCGCCGCTGGACGCCGGCGTCCGCCACTTCACCGAGGAGGAGATCGGCGCGCCCGCCCCCTCGCCGCGGCAGGTCTTCGCGATCGGGCTGAACTACGCCGAGCACGCCGGCGAGTCGGGCGTCGGCGTGCCCGAGGAGCCCGCGGTGTTCACCAAGTTCCCCACCTCGCTGACCGGGCCGGTGACCAAGGTCACCCTGCCCGAGGGCAACGTGGACTGGGAGGTCGAGCTCGTGGTGGTCATCGGCCGCGAGGCGCGCAACGTCTCGCGGGAGGAGGCGTGGGAGTACGTCGCGGGCGTGACCGCCGGCCAGGACCTCTCCGAGCGCAGGCTTCAGCACGTCGGCCCGTTGCCGCAGTTCAGTCTGGCGAAGTCCTATCCTGGGTTCGGCCCGACCGGACCGTTCCTGGTCACCGTCGACGAGCTTGACAACCCCGACGACCTCGCCATCGGCTGCGCGGTCAACAGCGAGACGGTCCAGAAGTCGCGCACCCGTCACATGATCTTCTCGGTGCCGGTGCTCCTGGCCAAGCTGTCGGCCGTCGCCCCCCTGCTCCCCGGCGACGTCATCTTCAGTGGCACGCCCTCCGGAGTCGGAGGCGCCCAGAACCCGCCGCGCTTCCTCGCGCCCGGGGACACGCTCGTGTCCTTCGTGGAGAACGTCGGCCGGCTCACCCAGACCTTCGTCTCCGCCCAGGAGTAGCCATGGCACTGCACCGACTCACCTCGATCACCATCGGCGTCCCGGACCTCGCCCCGGCGATCGCCTACTACCGCGACTTCGGCCTGCGCCCCGAAGAGGGCGGCTGGCTGTCCACCGTCGACGGCGGCCGCCAGCTCCGCCTGGTCACGACGCCGACCCGCCGCCTGGTCGAGCTGGAGATCGGAGTGGACGACCCCGACGACGTCGCCCGCATGAGCCGGAGCCTGCGAGCCCTCGACCTGGACGTGGCCGTGACCGAGGACCGGCTGTCGGTGCAGGAGCCGGTCAGCGGCGTGCGGGTGGTGGCGCGGGTCGGCGACCGGCTGGACCAGCCCGGCGTCCCCGCCCCGCCCTACAACGCCCCCGGCGACCCCGCCCGCGGCACGACGCGGGCCCCGGCGATCCTGCGCGAGACGCCGGTCCGCCCCCGCAAGCTCGGCCACGTCGTCATCGGCTCGGTCGACCAGCCCGCCACCGAGCGGTTCTTCACCCAGGGCGTGGGCCTGAAGGTCAGCGACGTGGTGCCCGGGATGGCGGCCTTCATGCGCTGCTCGACCGACCACCACAACGTCCTGGTCAGCCAGGCGCCGGTCAACTTCCTGCACCACACCTCCTGGCAGGTGGAGGACGTCGACGAGATCGGCCGCGGCGCGACCGAGATGCTCCGCGAGCACCCCGAACGCCACGTGTGGGGCCTCGGCCGGCACCACATCGGCTCCAACTTCTTCTGGTACCTCAAGGACCCCGCGGGCAACTTCTCGGAGTACTACTCCGACCTGGACTGCGTCGTCGACGACGCGCTCTGGAAGCCCGAGGTCTGGGACGCCGCGCACAGCCTCTACAGCTGGGGCCCGCCGCCTCCCCCGTCCTTCATCGCCCCCGACGACCTCGCCGCGTTGATGGCCGGCGCCCACCGAGCCCCCTGAGCGGCCAGGAGGAACCCCCATGACCCACCCCACCACCGCGACCCACGACGTCATCGTCGCCGGCGCCGGGCCGGTCGGCCTGGCCCTCACCCGGCTGCTGGCGATGCGCGGCCACCGCGTCGCGCTCGTCGACCCCAACCGCGTCGTCTGCCACCACCCGCGCGCCACCCATCTGGACGACGAGACGATGCGCACCCTGCAGACGCTCGGCGCCGCCGACCTCGAACCCCGCTTCCTGCGCCAGGAGGGCTGGCAGCTGCGCGGCGCGGACGGCTCGGTGTTCCTCACCTTCGAGATGCCCGCCCGGGAGTCCGACCAGGGCTGGTTCGCCGACTACCAGTTCCACCAGCCCGACTTCGAGTCCCGGCTGCGGGGCCTGCTGGCCGACGAGCACGTGGAGCTGCTGCTCGGCGCGGAGCTGACCGGTTTCTCCCAGACCGGCGACGCCGTCACGGCACGGGTGCTCGACCGCCGTACGGGCCAGGAGCGCGTCCTGCGGGCCGCCTACCTGGTCGGCGCCGACGGCGCCAACTCCTTCGTCCGCCGCGGGACCGGCGTGGAGGTCGAGGACCTCCAGGGCACCCAGCGCTCCCTGATCATCGACGTCCACCCCTTCGAGCACCCGGCGAGCCTGCCCGTCACCAGCGGCTTCATCTACTGCGAGGACGAGCGGCCCGTCACCTACGTGCCGATCTTCCCGCCGAAGCTGCGGTTCGAGTTCATGCTGAAGGACGGCGACGACGCCCGCGCCCTGGAGAACCCCGCCCGCACCTACGACCTGCTGTCGCGGTGGCTGACGCCCGGCTCGTACCGGATCCTGCGCACCGACGTCTACGAGTGGCACGCCCGCCTGGTGCGCGGCTGGCGCCAGGGACGCGTGCTGCTGGCCGGCGACGCCGCCCACGAGATGCCGCCGATGCTCGGCCAGGGAATGTGCTCGGGCCTGCGGGACGCGATGAACCTGGCCTGGAAGCTCAGCGCCGTGCTGTCCGGCGCGGACGCCGCGCTGCTGGACACCTACGAGAGCGAACGGGCGCCCCACGTGCGCCCCTACATCGTGGAGTCGGCGCGGCAGTCCAACATGATCGAGGCGTTCGCCGACCCCGCGGCGCGGCCCGAACCCGGCCCCGCCCAGGTGCTGGAGCGCTACCGCCCGCTGCTCGGCCCCGGCCTGGTGGCCGCGCCGGACGGCGTCGCCGGGCAGCTCAGCCCGCAGCCGCGCACCGCCGAGGGCGTCCTGCTGGACGACCTGGTCGGCTACCGCTTCCTGGTCGCCGGCGACCGCGCCACGATCGGGGCGGTGTCGCAGGACACCCGCGAGGCGTGGGAACGGCTGGGCGCGGTCGTGCTCGACGAGCCGCCCGCGGCGCTGGCCGCCTGGCTCGCCTCCCACGGCGCCGACGCGGTGATCGTCCGGCCGGACCGGTACACCCAGGCCGCCGTCGCCGGCGCCGCGGCGCTGGAGGAGGCCACGCGCGCGCTGAGCGAGCGCCTCCTGCCCGCCCGGGCGGCGGCATGAGGACCTACGCGACCGGGATGACCTGGGGAGAAGGGCCACGCTGGCACGACGGCGCGCTGTGGCTGTCCGACACCCAGGGACGCCGGCTGTGGACCGACGCCGGGGGCGCCTGGACCGCGACGCCGCTGGAGTCGGTGTCCAACGGCCTGTGGTTCCTGCCGGACGGCCGCCTGACCGGCGCGATGATGGACGAGAAGCGGATCGGCGTGTGGGACGGAGGCCGCTGGCAGACCTACGCCGACCTGGCCCCCCTCGGCGTCGGCCCGCTCGGCGACCTGGTCGGCGACGCCGCGGGCAACCTGTACGTCGACGACGTCGCCTTCGCCGCCGCCCGCGGCGAGTCGCCGCGCCCCGGGCGGATCATCCTGGTCCGCGCGGACGGGACCACCGCGGTCGCCGCCGAGGACGTCGAGTTCCCCAACGGGCTCGCCTTCCTCGACGGGGGCGCCACCCTCGTCGTCGCCGAGACCTCGCGGCAACGGCTCACCGCCTTCCGCGTCGCCGCCGACGGCACCCTGCACGACCGGCGCACCTACGCCGACATCGCCCGCCTGGTCGGCCCGGAGGCCAGGCCGGACGGCATCTGGCCCGCCGGCGACGGCGTCTGGGTGGCCACCACCACCGGGCAGGTGGTCGCCCGGGTCCGCGAAGGCGAGCTCGCCGAGTCGATCGGCACCTCGCCCGGCTTTCCCATCGCCTGCTGCCTCGACGACCGCGGCCGCCTGCTGGCCACCGTCGCCGACACCGGCGGCGAGCCCCTGTTCGCCGCGCTCGCCCGCAAGGCGGTCACCACCACCGCCGTCCTGCTGGACCCCCCGCCCCACCGCTGAACCCCTGGAAGTCCGCATGAAAACCACCGCCCTCACCCGAACGGCCCTCTCCGTCACCGCGACCCGCCTGGCGGCCGCCGGCCTGGCCGCGGCGCTCGCGGTCACCCTGGCCGCGTGCGGCAACGGAAACGACAGCACCTCCGCGACCTCCGGGAACGGCGGCGGTTCCGCCGCGTCCGGTCCGGCGTCGGCGGCCGGCAAGACCGCGCAGGCGGCGCTCGCCGCGCGGGCCGAGCCCGCCGGCGAGATCGCCGAGCCGGGCAAGCCCGTCGACACCTCGAAGCTGGCCGGCAAGACGGTCTACTACGTGCCGATCGCGCTCAAGGTGGGCCACTTCCCGCTGGTCGAGAAGAACCTGACCGACGCGCTCGGCCGCGTCGGGGTCAAGGTCTATCCCTGCGACGGGCAGGGGAACCCATCGGGGATCAGCGCCTGCCTCGACCAGGCGATCGCCGCCAAGCCCGCGGCCGTGATCACCGACTACGTCCCCTACGAGATGGTGCCCACCGCCCTGGAACGGGTCCGCAAGAGCGGCATCCCCCTGTACGTGGCGGGCGCGGCCGGCCCCGAGGGGACGCGGCAGTCGGCGACGTTCGCGTTCGGCGACCCCGACCCGCAGGGGTTCGTGCTGATGGACGGCATCGGCGACGCGGTCATCGCCGACTCCGACGCCAAGGCGCACATCCTGTTCCTGTCGGTGACCGACAGCTCCAGCACCCGCCGCTCGGGCGTGCACGCCCTGGAACACCTCAAGCAGGCCTGCCCCGGCTGCGAGGTCACCGAGAAGCAGGTGAACCTCAGCCGGATGAAGGACGTGCCGTCGCTGGTCAGCAGCGCGCTGATCACCGACCCGTCCATCGACTACGTGGTCCCCCAGTACGACACCTACCTGTCGGCGGTCACCACCGGCCTGCAGTCCAGCGGCAAGGCCCGCAGCGTCAAGATCGCCACCAGCGGGGCGACGCTGGCGGCGGTGCAGCAGGTCAAGACCAACGACCGGCTCATCGCGGTGGTCGGCGTGAACCCGCCGTACCTGGCCTGGACCATCGCCGACTCGGTGCTGCGCATGCTGGCGGGCGAGGCCCCGCCGGCGGAGTACCCCTCGATGGCCCGGGCCATCACCAAGGGCAACATCGGCCAGTTGAAGCTGACCCCGCAGGCCGAGGTCAGCGGCGAGTGGTTCGGCGACCCGTCGGTCTTCCAGAAGGCCTTCACCGGCCTGTGGAGCGCGCGGTGACCTCCGCGCCGCCTCGCCTGGAGCTCGCGGGACTGTCCAAGTCCTTCGGCACGGTCCGCGCGCTGCGCGACGTCGGCCTGACGGTCGGACCGGGTGAGATCCACGGCCTGGTCGGCCAGAACGGCTCGGGCAAGTCCACGCTGATCAAGATCCTCGCCGGGT
Organism: Sphaerisporangium krabiense; assembly: GCF_014200435.1. Taxonomy (NCBI): domain Bacteria; kingdom Bacillati; phylum Actinomycetota; class Actinomycetes; order Streptosporangiales; family Streptosporangiaceae; genus Sphaerisporangium; species Sphaerisporangium krabiense. The sequence goes on from NZ_JACHBR010000003.1 coordinate 283,202, forward strand.
ACCACCCGCCGGACCGCGGCGGAAGGATCCTGGTCGACGGCCGGGACCTGGCCACGCCGATCAGGCTGCGGGACCTGCGCACGGCCGGGATCGCCATCGTCCACCAGGACTTCGGCCTGGTGCAGGACAAGTCGGTCGCCGAGAACATCGCCGTCGGGTCCTTCATCACCACCCGGTGGACGCGCCGGGTGGACTGGCGGGCCGAGGCGCGCCGCGCGGCCGAGATCCTGGACCGTCTCGACGTCACCTGGATCGACCCCGCGCGGCCGGTGGGCGCGCTCGGCCCCGCCGACCGCTCGATCGTCGCGATCGCCCGCGCCCTGCGCGCGCAGCGGCCCGGCGAGGGGCTGATCGTGCTGGACGAGTCGACGCGGGCGCTGCCGAAGGACGGCCTGGAGGACTTCTACCGGGTGCTGCGCAGCGTGGTCGGCCAGGGCGGCGCCGCCCTGATGGTCTCCCACAACCTGGAGGAGATCAGGGAGGTCACCGACCGGGTCACCGTGCTGCGGGACGGCGCCGTCGTCGACGGCACCCTGGAGACGGCCGCCACCTCCGAGCAGGACATCGCGCGCCGCATGCTGGGCCGCGTCGTGGAGCAGCGCGTCCACACCCGCGACCAGGCGCCCGGCCCGGCGGCCCCGATCGCGGTGCGCGGGCTCACCGGCCGCGCCGTGGACGAGGTGACGATGGACATCCGGCCCGGTGAGGTCCTCGGCCTCACCGGCGTCGCCGGCGCCGGCTGGGACGAGGTGCCGTACCTGCTGACCGGGGCGCGCCGCCCGTCCCGCGGCTCGGTCACGATCGGCGCCGCCACCCTGGATCTGGCCCGCGCCCGCAGCGCCGACTGCATCGCCGCGGGCATCGCCCTGCTGCCCGAGCACCGCATCGACGACGGCCTGGCGCTGACGATGCCGGTGGGCGAGAACATCACCCTGCCCCGCGTCCGGCGGCAAGGCCGTCCCTGGACCATCGGCCGGGGCTGGCAGCGCTCGGAGATCGAGGCGGTCCTGGAGTCGCTGGACGTGCGGCCGCGCCGCGCCGAGATGCCCGTCGGGCAGCTCAGCGGCGGCAACCAGCAGAAGGTGATGCTCGGCAAGTGGCTCGCGGGCAGCCCGGAGCTGCTGGTGCTGCACGAGCCCACCCAGGCCGTCGACGTCGGCGCCCGCGAGGACATCCTGCGGGCCATCTCCGAGGCGGCCCGGCGGGGCGTGGCCGTCGTCGTCGCCTCCATCCAGCCGAGCGACCTGGCGGCCGTCTGCGACCGGGTGCTGATCTTCCGCGAGGGCCGCGTGGACGGCGAGATCACCGCGCCCACCGAGAACGCCGTCGTCGAGGCGGTGTACGCCGACACCTCACCGTCCGCGCACCCGGATCCACACCCGGATCCACGCCCGGATCCACACGGAAAGGCCGACCCATGTCCCAGATGAAGCACCAGGGCGGGGTCGCCGCGCCGGCCCGCGGGCCCGAGCCCGGCCAGGCCGGCGCCCGGCAGGACCGCCGCCGCACGCGCGAGGGCGGCCTGGACTGGCAGCGGTTCACCAGCCGCTACGCCATCGTCGGGATCTGGATCCTGATGTGCGCCTTCTACGCCGTGCTGATGCCCGACACGTTCCTGCAGGGCTCGACGTTCCGCAGCGTTTTCGCCTCCCAGCAGGCGCTGGTGTTCCTGGCGATGGCCGCGATGATGACGTTCGTCGTCGGCGAGTTCGACCTGTCGATCGCCTCGGCGCTCGGCCTGTCGGCCACGCTGGTGCCGGTGCTGGCCATCCTGCACGGCTGGAACCTGGCGCTGGCCTGCGTGGTCGCCGTGCTCGCCGCGGCGCTCGGCGGGCTGGTCAACGGGTTCCTCGTGGTGAAGGTGGGCGTCCCGGCGCTGGTCGTGACGCTGGGCAGCTCCACGCTGATGCTCGGGATCGCCTCGCTGGTCTCGCACCAGACCACCGTGTCCGGCCTGTCGTCCGATTTCGCCGACATCGCGTTGTTCGAGGTGGCCGGGCTTCCGATCAGCTTCTTCTACGGCCTGGCCCTGGCCCTGGTGATCGGCTACGTGCTCACCTTCACGCCGCTCGGCCGGCACATGACCTTCGTCGGCGCCAACCGTGAGGTCGCCCGGCTGGCCGGGGTCGCGGTGAACCGCATCCGCCTCGGCGCCTTCGTCGTCGGCAGCACGCTCGCGGGCATCGGCGGGGTGCTGCTGGTCGCCTCGGTCGGCGGCTACGACTCCACCGTCTCCCCCACCTACCTGCTGCCGGCCTTCGCGGCGACCTTCCTCGGCACCGCCGTCGTGCGGCCCGGCCGCCACAACCCGATCGGCACGATGGTGGCGATCTACTTCCTCGCCACCGGGATCCTCGGGCTGCAGATGCTCGGCTACACCGGGTGGATCGAGAACGTCTTCTACGGGACCGCGCTCATCATCGCCGTCTCCGTGGCCACCATCGTCCGCCGCCGCACGGCGTCGACCTGAGAGGACGGCATGCGTTACATCGCCCTGGAAGAGGCGTTCGCGATCCCCGAGCTGGCCGCGCGCCAGCCCGCCACCCCGATGCGCATCCGCGTGACCGGCGAGTACGCCGAGCTGTGCGGGCGCAGGCTCCCCGACTTCGAGGAGTACCGCCTGCCCGACATGGACGCCCACGGCGTCGAGATCCAGGTGCTGTCGCTGACGGTGCCCGGCATCCAGGCCGACACCGACGCTCGCAAAGCCGTGGACAACGCCGCGTTCGCCAACGACTTCCTCGCCGAGGCCGTCGCCCGCCATCCCTCCCGGTTCCGCGGGTTCGCCGCGCTGCCGATGCAGGACCCGGCGGCCGCGGTGGCCGAACTGGAGCGCTGCGTGCGGGACCTCGGTTTCGTGGGCGCCCTGGTCAACGACCACACCCAGGGACGGTACCTGGACGACCCGGCGTACGAGCAGGTGTGGAGCGCGCTGGAGGAGCTCGGGGTGCCGCTCTACCTGCACCCGGGCTCGGTGCCCGCCGACGACTGGCACGTCATGCGCGGCCGGCCCGAGATGTACGGCGCGAGCTGGAGCTGGCAGGCAGAGACCGGCGGCCACGCGATGCGCCTGGTCTACGCGGGGGTGTTCGACCGGCACCCGCGGGCGACGCTCATCCTCGGCCACCTCGGCGAGTTCCTGCCCTTCCAGCGCTCCCGCCTGGACTCCCGGTACCGCACCCTGCGCGTGGACGCGCCGCTGAACCGCATGCCGTCGGAGTACATCGGCACCAACATCCTGCTGACCACCAGCGGCGTGCTCGCCCCCGAGGCGGTCGAGGCGGCGGTGCTCACCGCCGGCGCCGACGCGGTGATGTTCTCCGTCGACTACCCCTACGAGGACACCGCGGCGGCGGTGGCGTCGGTCGAGAAGGCGAACCTCTCCGACGAGGTCAAGGAGAAGGTCGCGCACGGCAACGCCCGCCGCGTGCTCGGCCTGTGAACCCGTCCGCACCGGAACCAGCAGAACGGACTGCACCAGTGGAGCTCTACCAGCACCGATGGGCGAGCCGCAGCGATCTCGACCCCTTCGTCGTCAACGATCCCGCCGACGGCTCGCCCATCACCCGGGTCCGCCCGCACAGCGGCGAGGAGATCGGCCAGGCCGTCGAACGCGTGGCCGCCGGCCAGGCGGTGTGGGCGTCCCGGCCTCCCGCCGAGCGGGCCAGGGCGCTGAACGCCGTCGCCGGCACGCTCCGCGCCCACGCCGAGGAGATCGCCCGGATCGAGACCCGGGAGAACGGCAAGCCGCTGGACCAGGCGCGCGGCGACGTGTTCGCCTGCGTCGGCCTGTTCGACTTCTTCGCCGGAGCCATCGTCGCCGAGCACGGCCAGGCCCGGCACACGCCGTTCTCGCTCGACACCACCGAGCTGGTGCCGTACGGGGTGGTCGGCGCGATCATCCCGTTCAACTGGCCGCCGATCCACACCGGAGGCAAGCTGGCGCCGGCCCTGGCGGCCGGCAACGCCGTCGTGCTCAAGCCCGGCGAGCAGACCCCGATGACGCCGACCCGCATCTGCGAGCTCGTCGCCGAAGTGCTCCCCGACGACGTGGTGTCGGTGGTGCACGGCGGGCCGGAGCAGGGCCGGATCCTGGTGACCCACCCGGGCGTCAGGAAGGTGGCGTTCACCGGCTCGCCGGGCGCGGGCCGGGCCGTCATCCAGGCGGCGGCGGTCAACCACACCCCGACCCTGATGGAGCTCGGCGGCAAGAACTGCCTGATCGTCTGTGAGGACGCCGACCTGCACTCGGCCGTGGCCTGGGCCGTCGAGGGGGCCTTCTTCAACCAGGGCGAGGCCTGCACCGCCGCGTCGCGGATCCTGGTCCAGGAGTCCGTGCGCGAGGAGTTCGTGTCGCTGTTCGCGCGGGCCACCGAGCGGCTGGTCGTCGGCTCGGGCGCCCGGCCGGGCACGCACGTCGGCCCGGTGGTCACCGCCGCCCAGCGCGACCGGATCCTCGACCACATCAGGATCGGCGTCTCCGAGGGCGCGACGGTCCGCGCGCAGGCGCCTCTGCCCGCCGACCCCGGCCTCGCGGGCGGGTACTACGTCGCCCCCACCGTCCTCGACGGGGTGACCCGCGACATGCGCGTCGCCCGCGAGGAGATCTTCGGGCCGGTGACCGCGATCATGGGCTTCGCCGGCGACGACGAGGCCGTCGCGATCGCCAACGACACCGAGTACGGCCTCATCGCGGGCGTCTTCTCCGCGGACGTCTCGCGGGCGATGGCGATCTGCGGCCGCCTGGAGGTCGGCATGACCCTGGTCAACAACTACAACCGCATGCTGACCGGAAGCCCCTTCGGCGGCGTGAAGGCCAGCGGCTACGGCCGGGAGCACACCCTGGAGACGCTGCGCGAGTACGGCTACCCCCGGCTGCTGCGCGTCCCGAACGGCAGGACGCCGGTCCCGCGCTGGCAGGCGCTCGAGGGGCCGGCGTCGTGAGCGGGCCGGTGACACGAGCCCGTGACCTGGACCGGTGGCACGATCCGGTGACACACGAAGGAGAACACCCATGCCGGAAGCAGTGATCGTCGCGGCCGCGCGGTCGCCGATCGGACGCGCGCGCAAGGGGGCGCTGGCCGCGATGCGGCCCGACGACCTCGCCGTCCAGATGGTCGAGGCGGCGCTGGCCAAGGTGCCCGGGCTGGACCGGCACGACATCGACGACCTGATGCTCGGATGCGCCCAGCCGGCCGGGGAGTCGGGCCACAACCTGGCGCGCGCGGTGGCGGTGCTGGCCGGCATGGACCACCTGCCCGGTGTGACGGTCAACCGCTACTGCTCCTCCAGCCTGCAGACCACCCGCATGGCCTTCCACGCCATCAGGGCCGGCGAAGGCGAGGTGTTCGTCTCCGCGGGCGTGGAGACGGTCAGCCGCTACGGCCAAGGCGTGGCCGACGACCTGCCCGGCACGCACAACCCGCGCCTGGCCGCCGCCGAACGCCGCACCCGGGACCGGATCGACGAGGCGGGCCCCTGGACCGACCCCCGCGGGACGGGCGCGCCGCCCGACCTCTACATCACCATGGGTCAGACCGCCGAGAACGTCGCCCAGCACGCCGAGGTGTCGCGGCGCGACCAGGACGCCTTCGCCGTGCGCAGCCAGAACCTCGCCGAGAAGGCCATCGCCGACGGGTTCTTCGCCCGCGAGATCAGCCCGGTCACACTGCCCGACGGCACCGTGGTCACCGCCGACGACGGGCCGCGCCCGGGCGTCACCCTGGAGGCGGTGAGCGCGCTGAAGCCGGTCTTCCGCCCCGGCGGCACCGTCACGGCGGGCAACTGCTGCCCGCTCAACGACGGCGCCGCGGCCCTGGTCGTCATGAGCGACGCCAAGGCCGCCGAACTGGGCCTGACCCCGCTGGCCAGGATCGTCGCCACCGCGGTGTCGGCCCTGTCCCCGGAGATCATGGGCCTCGGCCCGGTGGACGCCTGCCGGCGGGTGCTCGCCCGCGCGGGCATGACGATCGGCGACGTCGACCTCGTCGAGATCAACGAGGCGTTCGCCGCCCAGGTGATCCCCTCGGCGCGGGCGCTCGGCGTCGGCGAGGACAAGCTCAACGTCAACGGCGGGGCCATCGCCCTCGGGCACCCCTTCGGCATGACGGGGGCCCGGATCACCGCCACGCTCATCAACGCGCTGCGCTCCCGTGACCGCCAGATCGGCCTGGAGACCATGTGCGTGGGCGGCGGCCAGGGCATGGCGATGCTCCTGGAGCGCCTGTCGTGACCACGATGACCTTCGACTACTCCGGGCAGGTCGTCCTGGTCACCGGCGGGGCGCAGGGCATCGGCCACGCGATCGGCCGGTTCTTCGCCGGCGCCGGCGCGCGGGTCCACCTGCTGGACTCCGACGGCGACGGCGTTGCCGCGGCGGCGGCCGGGATCGGCGCGGGGTGGTCCCGCTGCGACGTGAGCGACACCGCCTCGGTGGACGCCGCCGTCTCGGCCGTGGTGGAACGGCACGGACGGGTGGACGTGCTGGTCAACAACGCGGGGATCCTCAGGGACACCGTGCTGTGGAAGCTCACCGACGACGACTGGGAGCGGGTGATGGCCGTCCACGCCGGCGGCACCTTCCGCATGACCCGGGCCGTCGTGCCCCACCTGCGCGCCCGCGGCTACGGCCGGATCGTCAACGTCACCTCCTACTCCGGGCTGCGCGGCAACGTCGGCCAGGCCAACTACTCCACGGCCAAGGCGGGCATCGTCGGGTTCACCAAGACCGCGGCCAAGGAACTGGCCCGCTTCGGGATCACGGTCAACGCGGTGTCGCCGAACGCCGAGACCCGCATGATCGCCTCCATCCCGCCGCCCAAGCGGGAGGAGATGACGGCCGCCATCCCCATGGGCCGGTTCGCCGACCCCACGGAGATGTGCGCGGCCGTGGGGTTCCTGGCCTCCCGCGAGGCCGGGTACATCACCGGGGCGGTGCTGCCCGTGGACGGGGGGATGTCGATGTGACCTGCCGGGGCCGGCTCAGGGGCGGCGGGCCACCCACGCCGGTCTGGTGGCGCGGACCGTCAGGTCGGTCCGGTGCCGGACGTCGTGGGGTCCCCCGGTCTCCAGGAGGGCGTCCAGGGTGGCCAGGTCGCCGGCGTCCAGGTCGTCGCGCAGGTGGGAGCGCAGGCGGTCCAGCATGACCTGGGCGTAGCGGCCGGCGAGGCCCGGGGGCGGGGTGGTCAGGGTGAGGGTGAGGTCGCGCCGGGCCTCGACGGCGAAGCCGGCCTCCGACAGCAGCTCGCCCCAGTCGGCGCCCATGAGCGGCATGTCATGGCGGCGGCGCTCCTTCAGGGCGGCGTGGCAGCGCGCCTCCAGCCCGGGACGGCCCACGCCGAGGTCGTCGGGCAGGATCCGCGGGAAGGACTCCATCTCCAGCACGGCGAACAGCCCGCCGGGGCGCAGCGCGGCCAGCACCTCGCCGAACACCCGGCCGGGGTCGGCCAGGTGGTGCAGGGACGCCGAGGCCCACACCAGGTCGGCGGCGCCCACGGCGGGCCACCCCTCGTCCAGGTCGGCGCGGACGGCGTGGATGCGGCCGGCGAGCCCCTGCTCGCGGGCATTGCGCAGCAGGCGGTCCAGCATGGTGTCCGAGGCGTCCACGGCGGTCACCTCGGCGCCGTCGAACCGGCGCAGCAGCGCGAAGGCGCCGGAGCCGGTCCCGCTGCCGAGATCGAGGATCCGCCGCGGAGCCGGCTCGCCGGCCAGGTCCGCCAGCCAGGCGGTCATCTCCGACACCATCGGGTGCAGGATCTCGGCGTCCAGGTCCAGCATCTCCGCCAGGGCGGCGTCGTCGTGCGCGGCGCCGTGGTGGTGGCCGTGACCGGCGTGACCATGATGGTGGGTGTGGTTCGTCATGGTCCGACCCTACGAGCCGCTTGCTCGGTGGGCATACCATCTTGCGTATGACGCAAGAGGATCCCGTGGACGTCCTGGTGCGCCAGCGGATCAGGGGCATGCGGGTGGCCCTCGGCTGGTCGCTGGACGAGCTGGCCGGGCGCTGCTACATGAGCCCCTCCACGCTGAGCCGCATCGAGACCGGCCACCGGCGCATCGGCCTGGACCAGCTCACCTCCCTCGCCCGCGCCCTCGGCACCACCCTGGACCAGCTCGTCGAACCGGTCGGCGACGAGGACGTGGTGATCAAACCCCGGCACGACGAGGCGCGGGGCCGGACCTCCTGGACGCTGAGCGGTGCTTCCGGCCCGCACGGCTTCACCGTGGCGAGGATCCGCTTCACCAAGCCCGTGCGGCGCGGCGTGGACGAGATGAAGGTCCACCCCGGCAGGGACTGGTTCACCGTGCTGTCCGGGACGCTGGTGCTGCTGCTCGGCGAGCGCACCATCCGCGTCCAGGCCGGCGAGGCTGCGGAGTTCTCCACCATGATCCCCCACGCCTTCGGCTCCCACGACGGCCCGGCCGAGGTCCTCGCCATCCTCGACCACGACGGCCGGCGCACCCACCTGCTCTCCCCCTGACCGAGGCCGGGGAACGGCGGAGACCAGGTGTGATCAGTCAAGCGGGGCGTAGCCGAGAATGTGGTCGCGAAGCAGAGTCCCCGCGTCGGGGTCCCCGCGCTCGAACGCCGCCATGAGCGGCTCGTGGTCGGCGGCGTTCTCACAGAGCCGCATCCGGAACAGCCGTATCGACAGGTGCGTCCACACCTCGATGCCGAGTGACTCCCACACCGACAGGAGCACGTCGTTGCCCGAGGCTTCGACGATCTCGCGGTGGAACGCGACGCCGTGGCGTACCTGGTCGAACAGGGAGGAGGCGGCCGCGGCCTGCCGCAGGCCGGCGAGGTGGACCCGCAGCGCCTCGACGGGCGGGCGACGCAGCCGCACGGCCGTCTCCTCCAGGCCCGCCCGCACCTCGTAGATCTCGCGCAGGTCGGTCGCGGTGATCCGGCGGATCCGCGCGCCCTTGTGCGGCGAGGACTCGATGAGCCGGAGCGCCTCCAGCTCGCGCAGCGCCTCGCGCACCGGAGCCTGGCTGACGCCCAGCTCCGCCGCCATGCGCCGTTCCACCACGCGGTCACCGGGCTCCCATCGGCCGCTGATCAGGCCGTCGAGCACGGCCTGCCGGATCTGTTCACGAAGCGGGAGTCGCATGACGGGTTTCACAGTCCCATAATGCCGGACAGAAACATCCGATGATCGATCATAGGGTGTTTAATGCAGATATGGAGAAGGACATTGACCCGCAGGAGACCGCGGAATGGCTGGAATCGCTGGAGGCGGTCCGCCGGGCGGCAGGCCCCGAACGGGCCGAATACCTGCTGAAGCGGCTGGCCACGAGCAGCCGGTACATCAACACCGTGCCGACGTCGGAGGAGCCCGGCTACCCCGGTGACCTCGAACTGGAGGAGCGGATCGCGGCCTACGACCGGTGGAACGCGGCGGCGATGATCACCAGGGGCAGCCGGCTCGGCCTCGGTGGCCATCTGGCCACCTACGCCTCGGCGGCCTGGCTGTACGAGGTCGGGTTCAACCATTTCTTCCACGGCGGTCATGACCAGGTCTACTTCCAGGGCCACGCGTCCCCGGGCGTCTACGCCCGCGCGTTCCTGGAGGGACGGCTGACCGAGGGCCAACTCGACCTGTTCCGGCGCGAGCCCGAGGGCGGGCTGCCGTCGTACCCACACCCGCGCAGCATGAGCGGGTTCTGGCAGTTCCCCACGGTGTCCATGGGACTTGGGCCGCTCAACGCGATCTACCAGGCCAGGTTCAACCGCTACCTGCACAACCGCGGCATCAAGGACACCTCGCTCAGCCACGTCTGGGCCTTCCTCGGCGACGGCGAGATTGACGAGCCGGAGTCCACGGCGGCCATCACCCTGGCCGCCCGCGAAGGGCTGGACAACCTGACCTTCGTGATCAACTGCAACCTGCAGCGGCTCGATGGGCCGGTACGCGGCAACACCCGCATCGTGCAGGAGCTCGAAGGCGTCTTCAGGGGCGCGGGCTGGCACGTCGTCAAGGCCCTGTGGGGCGCCGAATGGGACGGGCTGCTCGGTTCGAACGAGCTGGTGTCCCGGCTGGGCGAGATGCCGGACGGGCAGTTCCAGACCTTCGCCACCTCGACCGGGGCCTACATCAGGCGGCATCTGTTCCACGGGCTGGACGTGCCGTACTCCGATGAGGACCTGCGGCGCGTCGTCGGCGGCTCACGGGCCGGCCACGAGCCGCGCAAGGTTCACGCCGCCTACCGCCGGGCCCTCGACCACCACGGCGCGCCGACGGTGATCCTCGTGCAGACCGTCAAGGGGTGGACGCTCGGGGCCGGCGTGGAGGCGCGCAACGCCAACCACCAGATGAAGAAACTCACCCAGGACGAGTTCCGGGCGCTGCGCGACCGGCTCGGACTGCCGGTGCCGGACGAGGCACTCGACGCGGACCTGCCGCCGTACCTGCACCCCGGGCCCGACTCGCCCGAGGTCCGCTACGTGGCCGAGCGCCGCCGCGCCCTGGGTGGGCCCATCCCCCGCCGAACCGTGTCCCACCGGCCGCTGCCGGCGCCGGCCGAGCGGCCGTTCCAGTCCCTGCAGAAGGGGTCCAAGCAGCCGGTGGCCACCACGATGGCCTTCGTCCGCCTGGTCAAGGACCTCATGAAGGACCCGGAGACCGGCCGCCGCTGGGTGCCCATCGTCCCCGACGAGGCCAGGACCTTCGGCATGGAGTCGCTGTTCCCCACCGCGAAGATCTACTCTCCGCTGGGGCAGCGTTACGAGTCGGTCGACCGGGACCTGCTGCTGTCCTACCAGGAGGCGGTCGACGGCCAGCTCCTGATCGAGGGCATCACCGAGGCGGGATCGATGGCGTCGTTCACGGCCGCCGCCTCCAGCTACGCCACCCACGGCGAGGCCATGATCCCGTTCTACATCTTCTACTCGATGTTCGGCTGGCAGCGGACCGGCGACCAGATGTGGGCGCTGGCCGACCAGCTCGGCCGCGGATTCCTGATCGGCGCCACCGCGGGACGGACCACGATGACCGGCGAAGGGCTGCAGCACGCCGACGGGCACTCCCAGTTGCTCGCCTCCGCCAATCCCGCGTGTCTCGCCTACGACCCCGCCTTCGGCTACGAGGTCGCGGAGATCGTGCGCGACGGGCTCCGGCGCATGTACGGGCCCGATGGCGAGGACGTCTTCTACTACCTCACCCTCTACAACGAGCCGCTCGCCCAGCCCGCGATGCCCCAGGGGGTGCGCGAGGGCATTCTCAAGGGCATCTACCGGTACTCCTCCGGCGGCGGCCAGGCCCATCTGCTCGCCAGCGGCACCGCGATCCACTGGGCGCTGGCCGCGCAGCGGCTGCTCCAGGAGGAGTACGGCGTGGGCGTCGACGTCTGGTCGGTCACCTCGTGGAGCGAGCTGCGCCGCGACGCGATGACCTCCTCCGGAGTGCCCTACCTCCAGCGGGCCCTGGCCGGGACCGAGGGCCCGGTGATCGCGGTCAGCGACTGGATGCGCGCCGTGCCGGATCAGATCAGCCCGTGGATCGACCGGCCGTGGACCTCCCTCGGCACCGACGGGTTCGGCCTCTCCGGCACCCGAGAGTCCGTACGCGAGCACTTCGGCGTCGACCCGCGTTCGATCGCCGACGCCGTCCTCAAGTCCGTCGAGGAGGCCGGCCGGAGATGACCGGCCCGGCGAGCGGCGGGCTAGCGGCCGTTGGCGAGGTGGTCCTGCAGGCGGGCGTGGCGGAACTGGTACACCCCGCCGGTCTGGCGCAGCACGCCGCGCCGGTGGGCGTCGTCCAGGAACCGGATCAGGCGCAGCGGCGCGCGTCCCGTCACGGCCAGCCAGACGCGCGTGAGCGCGAACGCGCCCCACGCCCGGGAGGAGGCGACGGCGAGTCCGACCGCGAGCCCGAAGAGGTGGCCGACGAGGAGCCCGAACGCGAAGGTGCTCGTGGTGGCGATCACCTGGCCGGCGACGGCCGCGCCCGCGAGCCCGTAGGTCACCGCGCCGACCCGGCCGAACAGGGAACGGCCGAGCAGGGCCGCCGCCAGGCCGGCGGGCACGGCCAGTTCGAGGTCGAAGACGCCGCCGACCACGGGGATCACCCGCACGTCGCCGCTGAAGGTGTAGGCCGTCGCGTAGAACAGGCCCAGCGTCAGCACGGTGGACAGCGTGAGCGACAGGGTGGCGGCGCGGTCCTGCCGCAGGACCGCCGAGGGGCTGGAGGCCCGCGTCGCGTCGGCCGGGGTGTCCAGCCACACGTGCGAGCCGGTCGCCAGCCCGAAGACCGCGCAGAGCATGAGCGTCACCGGCAGCGGAAGCGACCAGCCGAGCCCGAGCCCCACGCCGACCGCGAGGCCGATCGCGAACCGGCTGAGGAAGCGGACGGTGGTGCCGCGGAACCGGGTCTCGACCCGGACCGGCCCCCGCCGTCTCCCCCGCCCGCCGGCGATGACGCCGGCCAGCGCGAACGAGGCCCCGTAGACCAGCCCGGTCGCCGGTCCCGCCGCCAGGCACCCGGTGAGCCCGGACAGCAGGGCGGGCGGGAGTCCGAGGACCAGCCCCTTGGTGCGGCGCGGGAGGCCGTCGGCCAGCTCCCACCAGGCGAGATCCTGGGTGTGCCGGCGCCGCAGGTGACCGGCGAGGAAGGTCAGCCACCGCTCGGCCTGCTCGGGCCGGTATCGGGGCGCGGGGTTAGGCGGCGCGCCGGGGGCGGGCGGACGCGGCCGGTAGGCGGCGGGCAGGAAGGCGTCGAGCAGGTGTTCCTCGATCTCGGCCTGGCCGGGGAAGCGGACGGCGTCCAGCAGTTCGGCGGGGTCGCCGGTGGGGTCGGCGTAGGCGCCTCGGGTGAGGTCCACCATGAGCGGGGTGGCCAGCGCGGACGCCAGCGGGCCCTCCGGATGGGCCCGCAGGTGGTCGGCGACGGGGTTCCAGCGGTCCTCCCCGAGGCGGCGGCGGGCGGTGAGGTAGGTGATCGCCTCGTCGAGGTCCACGGGTTCGATCTCGACGACCGCCGCCCTGGCCAGGATGGCGCCGCCGTGCTGGACCGCCTTCTCGTACTCGGTGCTGCGGCAGGTCACCACGAGCGGGCGGCCGCCGGCGATCGCCTGGTCGAGCGCGTCGATCGCGAGCGCGTGCAGGCCCGGCGGGGTCTCGTCGAGGCCGTCCAGGACCGGCATGACGCGTCCGGTGCTCACCAGGCGCGCCGCGGCGTCCGGGCCGTAGGCCGTCCGGTTGGCCAGGCCCGGGTAATCCTCGACCAGCCTGCCGGCGAGCCAGGTGTGCAGGTGATCGCGGCGCGGGTTCCAGGACGACAGCGGCACCAGCACCGGTGTCGGCTCGCCCGGCTCGGGGGCCTCCAGCAGGCCGAGGGTGAGCAGGGTCGCCAGAACCGTCTTGCCCGCGCCCGGCTCGCCGAGGATCACGAGCTGACGCGCCGGAAGCCGCCGGAAGGCCGCGACCAGCTCCTCCAGATCGCCGCGCAGATCGACGCGCTCGGCCCGCGCCGCCCGCTCCTCGCCCAGCACCGCGGAGGCGGTGGCGGTGATGGGCCGGCCCGTACTGGACCAGCGCACGCGGACGGGCTTCGGCCGGTACAGGGACCGCGCGGCCTCGGCCGTCCACTGGTGGGCGACGGCCAGCGCCAGCTCACGTGCCGCCCGGTCGAGGCGGTGGTGGGCGCCGGGGGCGGCGACGCGCCCGGCGTCCTCGTCCGCGACGGGAGCCGGTGCGGGAGCCGGTTCGGGAACCGGTTCGGCGGCCGGGAGCCGCGGCACCGGTCCCGCCAGGTCGTCCTCGCCGCGCAGGATCCGCTCGTGCAGGTCGCGCAGTTCCGGTCCCGGGTCGATTCCGAGTTCCTCGGCCAGCAGCCGGCGGACGTCCTGGAACGCCGCCAGGGCGTCCGCCTGGCGGCCGGCGCGGTACAGCGCGAGCATCAGCAGGCCGCGCGGGCGCTCCTGCAACGGGAAGTCGCCGATCAGCCGGGTCAGCTCGGCGATGGCCTCGGTGCTCTGGCCGAGCTCCACGCGGATCGCCGCCAGCAGTTCCCTGGCGAGGCCGTGACGTTCCGACAGCCGCCTGCGCTCGGCCTCCGCCCGGGGCCCCTGCAGGCCGCCCAAAGGCTCACCCCGCCACAGCGCCAGCGCCGCCGTCACCCGCCGGGCCGCCGCCTCGTGGTCGCCCCGCTCGCGATGGTCCTGGGCCGCGGTCAGATGCCGTTCGAAGGCCACGACGTCCAGCTCGGACGGATCGCCGCGCACCTGGTAGCCGGCGTCGGTGGAGACCAGGATCGCCTGCGGCGCGTTCGAGGTCAGGCCCGGTTGCAGGACGCGCCGCAGGCGGCTGACGTAGGTCTGCACGGTGCTGCGCGCGTTACGCGGCGGGTCGTGCCCCCAGACCGCGTCGACCAGCGCGGTGACGGACACGGGCCTGTTCATCTCCAGCAGCAGCACCGCCAGGACCGCCTGCTGCCGGGCCCAGCCCAGGTCGATTTCCTCCTCATCCCGCCACGCTTTCAGCGGACCCAGTAACGAAAACCGAATCGTCTCCAGGGCATCCGCCACGCGACCTCCCTTGACCCCCGCCCTGAATCTACGGTAGCCCGCGCGGGGGAAGGCGAGCGGAACAATCTGCGGCGAACCCCTCTGACCAGCCACTAAGGCGCCATGAAAGCGGTACTCGCGCGGCGGGCGGCACGCTCGGAACCGTCAAAGGCCCACGCCGGCCACCGGCACGGAAAACGGCCGCACGCCGCTTCTGCAAAAGGACGGACGGCCGCCGGGGCGCCGGCCGGCCGCGCATTTCAGCCCACGCGAAAGGAAAACGAAAATGGCTTTCACAAAGAGCATCGCGGTCATGACCACGGCGGGGATTCCGGCCGCTCTGACCGGGCGGGCCGCGCCCGCCCGGGCGGGCACGCGCATCACGGCGTCCGCCCCCGCGGCACGCTGCCGGCCGGCGGCCGCGCGGCGTCCCTGACCTCCGGCCCGCCGCAGGTCGGGGAACGCGCCGCGGGCTACACCGAGACCGGCGTCCTGGTCACCACCGGCCGCACCGGCGTGCCCCGCCGGCACGAACCGTCCCCGGGCGGCCGCGGCGGCTGAGCGCTGCGGGCCCCTTCTCCACCCGTCACCACAGGGCCCACAGGCTCGGCATCCGCGGCGGCTCCCAGCCGGGCATGGAGGTGTGCTGGTAGGTGCACCGGTAGACCACGCCGTCGTAGAGCGCCAGGTCGCCGACGAAGTAGACGTGGCCGGCCTGCCAGGCGGGGATGACGCGGGGCCGCACCGTCAGGGTGTAGGTGGCGGTGCGCGTGACGGCGCCGGTGAAGGCCAGGGTGATCGGATAGGTGCCGCCGGGGACCTTCTGGCCCACCACCACCCGCACCGCGACGTAGGCGTCGCTGTCGGCCGGGCTGGGCCACCCGGTGACGGTCACGCCCTCCGGCGCGCCGGAGGAGGAGAAGGTGACCCGTTGCCTGCGGCCCTGGGTGGTCTGCAGCAGCGCCGTCGTGCTCGCCCCCTGCCCGGGGTCGACGGTCGCGGTGGCGGGCAGCAGCCGGACGGAGAAGTCGTCGGGACGCCCGTCCCGTACGGTCAGGCGCAGCACGGCGGCACGTCTGACGGTACCGGTGGCGTAGACGATGACGTTGTAGGAGCCGAACGGCAGGTTCGCCGGGGACAGCGTGATCACGCTGCTCTCGCCGCTGGTGATCGTCGCGGGCGCGATGGACACGCCGATGCCCTGGTGGGCGACGACGGCCGACAGCGCCACGGTCTGTGGCGCCGCGCCGCCCGTGGCGCTGGTCAGGGTGACGGCGCCGGAGGTCCCGCGGTCGACGGTGGGCGCCGGGTCGCCGAGCGCCACGGTGAAGTCGCTGGCCGGATCGACCGGCAGGACGGTGAGGGTGTAGGTCACCGAGTGGCTGATGCCGGCCCGGGCGTCGATGGCGATCGGGTAGGTGCCCGGCGGCGTGGCGCGCGAGGTCGTGATCGCGATGGCCGAGCCGCCGCCGCTGTAGGTGTACTCGGGGGCGAAGGTCACGGTCACCCCCTCGGGCGCGCCACGGGCCGACAGGGCGATCGTCGTGCCTCCGGTGATGACGGTGCTGGTGAACGTGGTGCTCGCCACGCCCCCCTGGTCGGTGGTGCCCGAGGTCTCGGTCAGCGCGACGGTGTAGTCGGGCTCGGGCGGGGTGGCGAGCGCGGGGTCGGCGAGGCCTCCGGCCATCACCGCCGCCAGCACCACCGCGCACAGGCGGACCAGGCGCTTCACGTCACGTGCCTCCCTTCCACGTCCGCGGCGCGACCGGGCCGCACACCGCCTCCCCTCACGCTGACACCGGACACCCGCTACGGAAAGCAACAACTTCTCATATCCAGGCGTTATGGGCCCCCCGGGCGCGATCGCGGATCTCCTCGGCCCGCTCGCGCGGGCGGGTCAGCCGACCCGTCGCAGGGCGCGGTCGCGGCGGGCGGCCACGCGGGAGCCGGACTCGCGGCGGGCCATCCGCCGCAGCACCACCGGGGCGAGCAGCAGGCCGAGCGCCGCCCACGCCGTCAGGACGCCGGCGGTCTCCAGGGGCCGCCAGGACGCGCCGATCTCGACGGCGACCGCCGCGTCCGGCAGCAGGGCCGAGCGCATGCCGAGGCCCATCCAGTAGACGGGGAAGACCTGGGCGACGCCCTGCACCCAGCCGGGCAGCGCGGTGATCGGGTAGAAGACGCCGGAGATGCCGACGACGGCGAAGACGGGGAGCTGGAGCAGGCCCTGGGCGCGGACGCTGGTGAACACCGAGCCCATGATCGCCCCGAGCGGCAGCGTCGCCGCCATGCCG